>CAMZBB010000064.1 GCA_947304405.1 uncultured Clostridia bacterium | reverse complement strand
TGCTTGTCGCCCTTGAATCCGAGGAACGTCTCGAAAGGAATGTCCTGTCCGTCAGGGATCATTTTCTCGCCGCACTCGGGGCAGTTCTTCGGAGGAAGGTCATAGCCTGAACCGTATTTACCTGAGTTATCAAACTCTGCGTAATTGCATTTCGGGCACCTGTAATGCGGAGGGAGCGGATTGACTTCTGAAATACCGCACATCGTTGCGGCAAACGAAGAACCGACAGAACCTCTGGAACCTACTACGTAACCATCGTTGTTGGACTTCTTAACGAGTCTGTATGCGATGTAGTACATGATCGCGTAACCGTTACCGATAATGGATTCAAGCTCACGGTCGAGCCTTGCCTTGACGACTTCGTTAAGGACTCCGTTGTGACGGTACAATTTGTTTGCCTTTGTATATGCGATGTCTCTGACGTCAGCGGCAGCTCTGGCGAT
This sequence comes from uncultured Clostridia bacterium, assembly GCA_947304405.1. GTDB lineage: Bacteria > Bacillota > Clostridia > Saccharofermentanales > Saccharofermentanaceae > Saccharofermentans. The sequence continues at coordinate 11,643 of CAMZBB010000064.1, read as the reverse complement.
CTGCGGAGGATATGAATCGTCAGGGAAAGGCTTGATGCCAAACTCGATTAAATCAGCGATCATGTTGGTATTGTCGATAACGACTTCTTCAGCCTTTTTCTCTCCAAGATAAGAAAACTCTTCGAGCATCTCGTCCGTGGTCCTGAAATACAGATCGCTCTGCATCTCGGCATCATCAAAGCCCATGCTCATCAGCATGTACTTTCTGTACTGTCCGTCTTCTTTGTTAAGGAAATGCGAGTCGGTCGTCGCACATACCGGCATGCCGTGATCATCGGCAGTCTCTACCAGCAGTTCATTGATTATCCTGATATCATTCTCATCCATCGGAACGGTTCCGGTATCAGACTTTGAAGGATCCTGTCTCGTAATGAACATGTTGTTGCACAGAGGCTGGATCTCGACATAATCATAGAGGCTCAGGAGCTTCCTGAACTCTTCGGAATCCTTAAGGATCTGTCTGGTAAGAATCCTGTCCTTATTGTTAGACCTGTATGTTGAAATTACATAACGGAAAATCTCACCACGCTCGCAAGCGCCGCCGACGATAATGCCGGATTTGTAATACTTAAGAAGGCTCTTCGGAGTCCTCGGTCTCCTTGAGAAATAGTGGATGTGCGATTCTGATACCAGACGGTAAAGGTTATAAAGTCCCATGTTCGAACGCACAAGATAAATGATGTGATACATCGGTGCGATCGGCAGTTTACGCGCATCTTTTTCGTTTGACTTGATCCTCTCAGGCGTATAGTGCCCAACAGAATAGTTGATATTAAGAGCGTCAACGGAATTCGCATCCTTAAGGCAACAAACAAGGCACGAAGCCGACTTGTAACACTCATCAAACATGGTGTCATGAACATCGCCGGTTGCGGCAAAAACAAACTCAGTGCCCTTGGCAGCAAGAAGTTCATCTACGGTTTTATATTCACCCTTGAAGTATGTCTCAAGGATATCCTCATCACTGGTCGCAGGCATAAGGAACTTGTGTCTGTAGTAAACGTGATCCTCGATGTTGATACCGTAACCGGCACGGCGCAGGAATGCGAGTGTCGTAAAGATATCAGGCCCTGTGACGTATGAATCACCGATGAATTCCAAAAGCTCGCCCATAGCAAAATACGAATCGCAGGGCTCACCTTTGCCGGGATAAATGGCATCACCAAAGTCAGCATGGAAATCAGCGACGTGCTCGAAAACAAGTTCTTGAGGAACCACCTCATCACTGCCGTCTGCAAACGGGCAGTTGATATCGAGATCCTTGTTGATGACTTTTCCCAAAGGATAGTGAGGTTCATGCGGTTTTATCGAAATGCTCTCATCACTGAGTTTTTCAGGGAACTCGGAAACATCCCAAAGCGATTTGTCGATATCGTGGGACGCGAATTCCATTGCATCCTGATCTGACTCGCCCTCTTCTTCAGACTTTACCGGCTTATAACCCTTGAGCCTGTATTTAGATGCACATACGGATGTGAAAGTATCCTTCAGAGCATCATCACCGTTGCGCTTGATAACAATAGATACAAAAGAACCTACCGCCTTGGGCTTGGTTATGAAATTGAGCGCAGCATCCTCATCAGTATCCGCCCGCTTAAACTTATCGTTCTCAACGTCATAAGGAAGGTTATAGAAAACGGTCGGCCCGTCATCTACCAGATAGCCCTCGCATCCGAGAATACACTTGAAAGGCTTTTCTCCCGTCTCTTCACGTTTCTCATTGATGCCTTTCGCCGCTTCAAACACATGCGGGAATGCCTGAACAACTCCGTGATCAGTTACGGCACATGCAGAATGACCGAAAGACACTGCAAGCTTTACCAGATCAGCAGGATCGGTCGTTGCATCACTTTCGCTCATCTTTGTGTGGACGTGAAGCTCAACACGCTTTCTTTCCGCTTTGTCTTTTCTTCCCGCAGGCTTTTCCGCGGGGAATGCGCCGTTAACTTTGAACTGTATCTCTCCTGAGTAAGTGTCTTTCTCGCAGTTTCCCTGAAGACCTACGTAACCGCCTTTTTTAAACTTCTCCTGGAAACCGTCAGCTTCTTCCGGCTTGAGGAAAGCGACACATGAGATACCGTCCGTATCGTCAAAGCAGTCAAACTTGGTGATGACGGATTTGCCGCTCTTGGTCAGTCTTAAGTCATCGGTTATCTGGATTTGGCCGATTATGTTGACGTCCATCTCGCCCAGAGTGAGATTCTTGATCTTCATCATAACGGCCTGCTTTTTGACCTTGCCGAATATTATCTCGTCAGCCTGGGTTTTCTTTGAATAATCAAAACTATTCTTATTCTCTTCCTTAGCTTCCTTTTGGACCTGCTTGGCCTTAAAAGCCCATGAGTCTTTATTCGAAGCCGCATCATTTTCTTCGGCAAAGGTTTCTGTCTCAGTCTTTTTCTTGCCGCTCTTTCTGGGTGAAGACTTGGCATAATTGCCGTCATATTCCTCATAAGTACCGTTCTCCATGGCACTCAGGATGTCTTTCTCAGGCGAATAATCCTCATAGTCAGAAGTAGTGTCGATAACCTTTATGTCATATGAATCCGGAGGTATCCTGCAGCATGCATAGACTGCATTGCCGAATGCGGATGAGAGATCGTATTTGCCGTTGGGGCCAAGCATTCCTTCCCACCATTCGGGAACGTTAAGATCCGCCTCCGGTTTAATGCCTTCATCAGGATCTCCGTCACTGCAAATGACCCTTACATAATCGGTAAAACCCTGAAGACCCGACCCTCCGTCGCGCTTCAACATGTACATGATGAGTTTCTCAAGACCATCAATGTAATCACATATTTTTCCGCCCCTGCACTCATCAAAGACAAAGTTGATCCTGAAGCCGAAATCGGATTCAAGGTCTTCAAGAAAAACAGACAGATCATTATCAGCCGGAAGGCTTGAAACGCCGTTCAGCTTAAGCTCTATCAGTCCCCTGTTCTTGTAGATATCGACCTTCTGTACGGTTATCCCGTCGAGGCCTTTATATTCTATTTTGCCGCTGTTCAGTTCAAACAGTTCGGTCAGCTTTGTTTCTTTCTTCTCCAACTCTGATTACTTCCTTTACAAATTCATCAACAGCGTTGTCTGCAGGAATCTTACGGACCGGTTCCCCTTTCTCGAAAAGAAGGAACTCATCCTTGCCGCCTGCAAGCCCGATGTCACATTCCCTTGCTTCTCCGGGGCCATTCACGACGCAGCCCATTACCGCGACCTTGAGATTGTAAGGCAAACGGGAGATCTTCTCCTCGATCTTGCCTGCAAGCTCAATGAGCGGTACCTGCGTCCTACCGCATGTGGGACAGGAAATAAAAGTAATGCCTTCGTCACGGAGACCTAAAGCTCTGAGTATCGATTTGGCGCAATATACTTCTTCTACGGGATCACCGGTCAGCGAGACCCTGATGGTATCGCCGATGCCTTCGGCAAGGAGAGTTCCGATACCTACAGCTGATTTGATCGTACCTTCCTTTACCGTGCCCGCCTCGGTAACACCGAGATGAAGAGGATAATCACAGGATTTAGACAGAATGCGGTATGTATCGATCGTGAGTTTGGGAGAAGAAGACTTGATTGAGATAACGATATCTCCGAAGTCCTGGTCTTCAAGAAGCTTAACGGCCTGAAGCGCACTCTCGGTCATCGAATCCGCATTCACTCCGCCGTACTTGGTCAGGATGTCTCTCCCGATCGAACCGGAATTGACTCCGACCCTGATGGGAAGTCCTCTTTCTTTGCAGCAGTCAGCGACAAGCCTCAGCTTATCGGGACCTCCGATGTTGCCCGGATTGATCCTGATCTTTGCGGCACCGTTCTCTGCTGCGCCTATCGCAAGTCTGTAATCGAAATGTATGTCCGCTACGACAGGGATCGGAGAATCCTTGGTGATCTTCTTTAAGGCTTCGCATGCCTCGAGGTCAGGTACGGCGACTCTTGTGATGTCGCATCCGGCATCCTTAAGTCTTGCTATCTGTTCAAGAGTAGCCTTGGCATCACGGGTGTCCGTGTTGTTCATCGACTGTATCTTTACAGAAGCGCCGCCACCAACGGCGACACCGCCTATCATAACCTTTCTGGTCATTGCTCTCTCCTTATACCTTCTCGGCAAAGATCCTTATTATGTCTGAAGCGAACGCGAAAAACACAAGTGCGATGAGCAGGAAGAAGCCCACGACATTTATCACGCCCTCGGCTTTCTTGGAAAGCCGTCTGCCTATAACCATCTCGACGACTATCAGAATTATCTGAACTCCGTCAAGTCCCGGAATCGGAAGGAGGTTCGTGAAAGTAAGGCCGATGGATATAATTCCGCATATCATGACTAGCGTATATATCTTCTCGCCTATGTCATCGTCCACGTCTCCAACAACATCGTTGACAACCGTGGTGACTCCTACAGGTCCCGATACCATATTATAAACTTCTTCCTTACCCGCAAATACGTCAGAAATCGATTTATAGGACAATATGATGACCGACACGGGTATTTTTGCCGCATAGCCGAAAGCCCTGAAAACACGGTCTGCGCTATTGACGTTGTAAGCGATAAGCCTTACTCCCCTGTCATTGGCATAAGTGATCATGGTCTTTATACAATCCTTCTCCATGGTCACTCCGTTACGCACGAAAGTCAGCTTCATGGTATCGCCTTCATTGAGATGGTCTAAGAAATCCTGGAAGTCTTCATCGGCAACGGCTTTTCCGTCAACTTTTATCAGATAATCGCCGACTTTCAGGACCGGCTTGCCTTTATTCTGGTTCTCATCAACACTAAGGATCTCCCAGCCGTTGTACTTATTGTCAGTAGACTTATAAGTCGTTATACCGAGCATCGGTCTGGTCTTGAGTTCCGGAGTGAGAGTAACGTCATATTTCTTTCCGGTCTCCGCCGACTTAAGTGTAAGCTTCAGTTTGTCACTCCTGCGAACTTCGTTGTCAGTTGCGTAGTAGTAATCAAGATAGGTGTAAATGCGATGATCATTAACGGCAACGATAGTGTCGCCCATCGTGTATTCCTGGGAAGCGAGCTGCGAACCCTCGGGCGCAGTTCCGATATCGAGACTTGTAAATCCCGTTACCCAGAAAAGCACGGCAAATATCATGATGCCTAAGACGACATTCATGAAAGGACCTGCGATCGCTACGATAAGCCTCTTCCATCTCGGCTGGTTGATGAGAAGCTTCGGATCATCGCTGGCAACGACTTCACCGTTTTCGTCGATCTCGGAGAACCTTACATATGCTCCGAGAGGGATCATTCTTATGGAATAATCAACGCCCTTGCGGGTCCAGTGTATAAGCCTCGGACCCACAAAGATTGATACTTCAAACGCCTTGATCTTGAGAAGGCAGGCAATCCAGAAGTGACCCAACTCATGAATGGTCACAAGGATGCCAAGCATTACTATGACGACTACGATACTCCAAGCATTCATTACTTAATCTTCCTCAATAATTCTTCGGCTCTGCATCTTGCTTCGCTGTCTGCTTCCTTGACAGAATCGATACCGACTTTCTGTCCCATCGTTCCAGCGAAGAAGGAACATACCTCATAAACTGTTTTCTCAATATCCAAAAAGCCTATCCGTCCTTCAAGAAAAGACATGACGGCAGTCTCGTTTGCCGCATTCATTACGGCAGGCAAAAGTCCGCCTTTTCTTCCGACTTCATACGCCAGATCGACAAGCCGGAACACGCTCGTATCACACTTCTCGAAAGTAAGATTGTTTACTCCCGCCTCAAACGGATCAAAAGGTCTCGAGACGGCAGGACCTCTTTCGGGATAGTAGAGCGCGACCAGGATCGGCAATATCATCGAAGGTCTTCCCATCTGGGCAAGCACGGATCCGTCTTTGAGCATTACCATTGAATGAACTACGCTTTGCGGGTGGACCACCACATCGATCTGATCCACGCTCACGCCGAAAAGATGGTGGGCTTCGATTATCTCAAGGCCCTTATTCATCATGGTAGCCGAATCGATGGTGATCTTTCCGCCCATCTTCCATGTAGGGTGATTTAAAGCCTTCTCGGCCGTAACGTCAGTTAAGTCATCCCTGCTCTTGCCGCGAAAGGGTCCGCCGGAAGCAGTGATCAGAATGCGGTCGAGATTCTTGTCATCGCCGTTTCTCAAGCACTGCCATATAGCCGAATGCTCGCTGTCTATCGGAAGAATGTCAACGCCTTTATCTTTTGCAAGCGGCATTATAAAGTCACCGCCTGATACGAGAGTCTCCTTGTTGGCCAGTGCGATAGTCTTCCCCGCAAGGATCGCTCTGTAGACAGGCTCGAGTCCCGCAAAGCCGACGATCGCGCCGACAACGGTATCCGATTCCGGGAGTTCCGCGATCACGGAATTTGCGTTCTGACCCGTATAGACTTCAGTCTTGATGCCTTCATCTTTAAGCCTTTTCGCGAGTTCTTTTCCCTTTGCCTCATCGCTTACAGCTGCGGCTTTGGGCGAGAATTCCTTTATCTGCTCATAGAGAGTATTTATGTCCGATCCGCAGGACAAGCCTTCAACGGTGAAATCTGCCGGCGCTTTACGGCAGACTTCAAGAGTCTGCTTCCCTATGGAACCTGTTGACCCCAAAATTGACAGACGCCGCATCTATAAACCCCGCTATTAGAAAATGTTGTTGGCGACTATCGCCAGCAGAAGCCCGATGGGCATCGTAAAGAATGTACTGTCAAATCTGTCGAGCATTCCTCCGTGTCCCGGGAAGATGTTTCCGTAATCCTTGATGCCGACATGTCTCTTGATGACGGAAGCAAACCAGTCTCCGAGCTGTGACATAACGGATACCAGAAGTCCCATGAAGAATGTCAGGCAGCCGAATGCGATTATGTTTATCTGAATGTTGTCGACCTTATGAATGAGAAGGCAGGAATAGAGCATGACGCCGACCGCACAGAAGAATGCACCACCGATGCAGCCTTCCCAGGACTTTTTCGGCGATATGTGAGGAACGATCTTATGCTTTCCGAATGCGACTCCGGTAAGGTAAGCGAAAACGTCAGACACCCAGGGGGCAACAAGTCCTATCAGCATGTAATACCAGCCGTTGCAGCCCTCAGGGAGGAACAGCATCGCGGTATCAAGGCAGAAAAGCGGAAATGTGACGTAGAAGATCGTGCCGCCGGTGGCAATGCCGTTCTCAAGCGCCTTAGTGTCATTCTTTCTGGATACGGGGATAAGAATGCCGCATGAGACACAGAACATCCCAATGACCATTGCGTAAAGCGCAAGACAGTTCTCTGCAGAAAGCTTCAGGAAAAAGCCTCCTGTCAGCACAAGGAACGTCAGCGCGCATCCTGAAACGATAAGAGAAGTGGACGGATCATATCCGCCGTGTTTGAGGGCTTTTATAAGCTCGTAGATAACAAATCCGCCAACGACCACCGACATTATCACGGCAGTGATCGGGAACCAGAATGCCGGAAGGAAAAATGCGGTAAACAGCACCGCGAAGATAAATCCCGTTATCAGTCTTTGTTTCATGCCTTCTTGTCACCTTCATCGGAATCTTTCGCAGAAAGTCCGCCAAAGCGTCTGTCGCGCTTGGCATAATCTCTGAAAGCCTGCGTCAGCTCTTCATATCCGAAATCGGGCCAAAGCGTGTCTGATACCCAGAATTCGGAATAAGCACTCTCCCAGAGCAAGAAATTTGAAAGCCTCATCTCACCGCTTGGCCTGATTATAAGTTCAGGATCGGGGACGTCAGGCAGATAAAGATTCGAACTGATGGAATCCTCCGTAATGTCTGAAGGATCGATCTCACCCCGTTTTACCTGTTCCGCAAGCTTACGGGCAGCATAAGTTATCTCTCTTCTGCCTCCGTAATTGAAGGCAACGATGAGCTGCATCTTAGGCCTGTCCTTGGATCTTTCTTCGCCTTCTTTGCAAACCTTGCGGATATTCTCGGGGAGTGAAGCGATATCACCGGTAAACCTTACCCTGATACCCTCTTCGGCAAGTTCGGGATCATATCTGTCAAAGAACTCGACAAACAGCTTCATCAGCTGATTTACCTCGTTTTCGGGCCTTGCCCAGTTCTCCGTTGAAAAAGCGTAGACGGTCAGATATTTGACTCCGTAATTACCGCAGTTGCGGCAGAGCTCCTTGAGGTTCTCTGCTCCCGCCCGGTGTCCGGCACTTCTCGGAAGGAGCCTTTTCTTAGCCCATCTCCCGTTGCCGTCCATTATTACACCCAAAGACACCGGGACCTTGAGGCCCGCGGTGTCGTAAGTCTTAGTCGGTTTTTTAGTTATTGAGGCCACCTTATCAGATTTCCATCAATTCCTTATTTTTCTTCTCGCAGACGGTATCTACCTCTGCAGTAAACTTATCAGTGATCTTCTGGACCTTCTCCTCATATTCTTTGAGGGAATCATCGGTAAGTTCCTTCTTCTTGTTGGCAGCGCGCATCTTATCGATGCAATCGCGGCGTGCATTACGGATAACGACCTTCGTCTCGTCACCATAGACCTTAACCTGCTTAACGAGCTCCTTACGGCGCTCCTCGGTAAGCATGGGGAATGCCAGTCTTATGATCTTACCGTCATTTGTAGGATTGATGCCGAGATCGGAAGCCTGAATGGCACGCTCGATCTCCTTGAGCATCTTGGGCTCCCAGGGCTGGAGAGTGATCATCCTTGCCTCAGGGACCTGGATATTGGCAACGGCGTTAAGAGGAGACGGTGTGCCATAATAATCTACGAGGATCTTATCCAAAACATGCGGATTTGCACGTCCTGCGCGGATCGTGTTGAGGTTCTCCTGAAGGTTTTCGATGTTTTTCCTCATCTTAGCTTCAACATCATCATAATCCTTCTTTGTGATTTCGATCATTGCCATACCTTTCATCTCCTTTACGTTAGAATTCTTTATTTTCTCTATTATTCAACAATGGTACCCAAGTCTTCGCCCCTGGCGATCCTGACGATGTTCTCTGGATCTTTCATGGAGAATACGAGGATCTTGGTGTGATTATCTCTGCAAAGAGCTGCCGCAGTGGCATCCATAACCTTAAGGTTGAGTCTCAGTACTTCGTCATGAGAGACCTTGTCATACTTCTTGGCATCAGGATAGACATTGGGATCCTTGTCATAAACACCGTCTACCATCGTAGCCTTAAGGAAGATATCTGCACCGATCTCGGTAGCGCGGAGTGCAGCACCGGTATCTGTTGAAAAGTACGGGTTGCCCGTTCCGCAGGCGAAGATAACGATCCTGCCCTTCTCCAGGTGTCTGACGGCTCTCTTTCTGATATAAGGCTCAGCCATCTGTCTGACTTCGATGGCAGAAAGGACTCTGGTAACGGCACCCTGCTGCTCAAGCGCATCTGAAAGTGCAAGTGAATTCATGAGGGTCGCGAGCATTCCCATATGGTCTGCCGTAACTCTGTCCATCTTCTCGGAAGATCTTCCTCTCCAGAAGTTTCCGCCGCCTACGACTATGGCAACCTGAACTCCAAGATCTGCTACGGCTTTGATGTTTTTTGAGATCTCTTTGAGAACGTCATCGTTAATGCCAAGCTTTGCTTCACCTGCCAGCGCCTCACCTGAAATCTTCAGTAGAACGCGGTTATACTTCTTCTCACTCATTGATCAGAACTCTCCCATCTATTGTTTCAATAAATTTTAACAGTATTGGAATGAATGTTGAAGAGCATTTTTATTATTTATTAGAAGACAAAGTTATAGCCGTTCAAGTTGTGTGTGCATAAAAGTATCACTTTTTTGCTCATTTTCGTGACACTTATTTGCAAACCAGGTCCAATTTGCTGTTTTGTGTCACTATTTTGGCAGATTTCGGTACACTTTTTAGCACACTGCTTATCTTCATACAAAAAAGAGGCCGGAGTCTTGTTAACTCCAGCCCCTGGTAATCGTTTGGTTCTTAAGCAAGGACAGATTACAGTCCAGCCTGCTTTCTGACTTCCTCAGCGAAATCGTCAGCCTTCTTCTCGATGCCTTCACCAAGTGTGAAACGTGTGAAGCGAACGATAGCGAGCTCTGTGCCGAGCTCCTTGGCTGTCTTGTCGATGTACTGCTTAACAACAAGATCCTCATCCTTGATGTACTCCTGATCAACGAGGCAGTTCATCTTGTAGAAGTTCTTGATCTGGCCGGGGATGATCCTCTCAGCGATGATCTTCTCAGGCTTGCCCTCTTCAAGAGCCTTGTTCTTGATGATCTCTGTCTCCTTGTCGAGATCAGCCTGGGGAACGTCTTCCTCGTTAACCCATCCGGGTCTGGATGCAGCGATCTGCATGTTGATGTTCTTAGCGAAATCAGCAAACTCAGGCTTTGTGATAACAGAATCGTCACCTACTGCGATCTCGGAGAAAACGCCGCACTTACCGCCCATGTGGATGTAAGCTGTAACAGCGCCAAGACCATTGTTCTCGAAGATCTCGAATCTTCTGATCGAAGTATTCTCACCGATGTTGGCAATAGCTTCCTTCTGGAAGAGCTCAACTGTCTTGGAAGGATCACTTGCAAGAGGCTGTGCCATGAGTTCTTCAATAGAAGCAGGCTTCTTCTCGATGATGTGATTAACTACTGTATCGCAGAAGTTCTTGAAGTTGTCTGTGTTAGCAGCAAAGTCTGTCTCAACGTTGATCTCAACAAGGACACCGCTCTTCTTGTCATCAGAGATCTTAGCAATAACAGCACCCTCAGCAGCAACTCTGGAAGATTTCTTCTCAGCCTTAGCCATACCCTTCTCACGGAGCCAGCCCTTAGCCTTCTCGATGTCGCCGTCGCACTCGATAAGAGCCTTCTTGCAGTCCATAATGCCGCAATCTGTCAGATCACGAAGTTCTTTAACCTGTTGTGCACTAATAGCCATGTGTGTATCTCCTTCTATGAATTATGACTCGGAAGCGATTTCTTCCATGCTCTTCTCGCCTGCTTCTTCAGCAGCCTGTGCTTCTGCAACTTCTGCAGTCTCTGCAGCAGCCTGAGCGTTATCAACGTTCATGCCCTCAGAAGTAGCATCCTCGCCCTGGTGAGCTTCGATAACAGCATCAGCCATCTTAGCTGTGATGAGCTTGACTGCGCGGATAGCGTCATCGTTACCCGGGATAACGTAATCAACTTCATCAGGATCGCAGTTAGTATCAACGATAGCAACGATCGGGATACCAAGTCTTCTAGCTTCTGCAACTGCATTGTGCTCTTTCTTTGTGTCAACGATGAAAAGTGCTGCAGGGAGCTTGTTCATTCCGACGATACCGCCGAGGTTGAGGTCGAGCTTTGTCATCTCGAGCTTAAGCTTTGCAACTTCCTTCTTTGTGCGGATATCGAAAGATCCGTCCTGCTCCATTCTGCGGAGCTCCTCAAGACGTGCAACTCTCTTCTTGATGGTAACGAAGTTTGTAAGAGTACCGCCGAGCCATCTGTAGTTGACATAGAACTGTCCGCAACGCTGAGCCTCTTCCTTAATGGAATCCTGAGCCTGCTTCTTTGTACCGACGAAAAGGATGTCACCCTTCTCAGCAAGAGCTCTCATTGCTTCGTAAGCGTCGTCAACCTTCTTGACTGTCTTCTGAAGATCGATGATGTGGATAGAGTTGCGCTCAGTGAAGATGTACTCAGACATCTTAGGGTTCCAGCGACGTGTCTGGTGACCAAAGT
>CAMZBB010000063.1 GCA_947304405.1 uncultured Clostridia bacterium | reverse complement strand
CTTCTTCCTTGGACTCGTTATCTTCCTTTACCTCAGGCTTCGTCTCGTCTTCGGATTTGGAAGTCTTAGGCTCTTCCTTTTTGTCATCTTCAGTATCCTTGGCCTTCTTTTCCTCAGACTTTGTTTCCTCTTTTGCAGCTTCAGTGGTCTCAACGGCCTCTGTTTCATCAGAAGCAAAACCGACTTCATTAGCAAGAACGAGAGCAGGCATCAAGCCTACCACCAAAGCCGCGCTGACCAGAAATGAGATTAAACGTTTCATATCGTGATCTATCCTCCTTATTCACATAAAACAATAATATAAAGAATTTTGACTCTGTTCAAGTACGTAGCAACTGCTAACTGATTTTTCTTACCGTTTGAAACGCTTCCGGCATTAGTGTATTCTTTCTTCATGCCGTCACGTAGATCAAAACTGTTCCCAGATATTAAGCCGTCAAATGATGACGAGCGCTTCATGCTTGAAGCGATCAAGGAAGCCGAGAAAGCAATTGAGCTCGGCGAGTGTCCTATCGGCTGCGTGATCGTCAAGGACGGCAAGGTCTTCGTCCGTTCCCACAACTTAAGGCTAACCAGAGGCAATTCCCTGGCTCATGCCGAAGTAATAGCAATAGATAAAGCCTGCAAGAAACTCGGGGACTGGCGCCTGGAAGGCTGTGACATGTATGTCACCTTGGAGCCCTGCACCATGTGCGCAGGAGCCCTGATACAGTCAAGGATCAGAAAGGTGTTTTTCGGAGCCTATGAGCCCAAGAGCGGCGCCGTTGTCTCCTGCAATGACATTTTCGAAGTGTCCCACGGTCATAATCACAAGGTCGAATTTGAAGGCGGCATCCTGGAACCCGAGTGTTCACAGATGATGCTCGACTTCTTCCGCAATATCAGAAAACGTGACGCCGGCAAAAAGAAGAAATACAAAGGAGAACTGCTGTGAAATACTTAGTGGCATCAGATCTTCACGGAGATTCATATTGGACCGAGCGCGTAATCGAAGCATTCAAAAACGAGAACGCAGACAAGCTCGTCATTCTTGGTGACATCCTGTATCACGGCCCGAGAAACGATCTTCCCGCGCATTACGAGCCTAAGAAGGTGATCTCGCTCCTCAACCCCATGGCATCAAGCATTCTTGCCGTCCGTGGAAACTGCGACGCCGAAGTCGATCAAATGGTCCTTAAGTTCCCGATAATGTCGGAATACATCTACCTTGTTTCAGGAGACAAGACTTTTTTCGCGACACACGGTCATACCATAATGCCGGAAAAACTTCCCGTTTTCCTTCCCGCCGGCGCTGTGCTGCTTGCCGGACACACACATGTAGCAACGGACAAAGAGATCTCAGTTGCTGAAACAGGTGCCTCATACCGCTACATGAATCCGGGTTCTCCGTCAATCCCCAAGGAAAACAGTACACCTTCCTACATCCTGATCGAAGACGGGAACGCCGTCCTAAAGCCGCTTTAAACTTCTATAAACTCGCCGTATCTGACCAGATAGAGGTATTTCTTGGACACCTTCAGTCCGGAGGCTTCATAAGCAGCCGCATATGAAGCCAGCTGGAAAGCATGCCTTTCTTTAGCTTTAGCTGCCCGGTCTTCTTTCGTGTCGTTTTCTTCAAACCGGTCAGTCTTGTAATCCACTATCACAAAGCCGTCTTCGTCCTCATAGACAAGATCGATGATACCCTGGACAAGAGCCACATCGCGCTCCGACTCTTCAGATGCCGGAACCGCAAACACGAGGTGCTTTTCCCTGTCGGTCCTGCCGTTTATGTCAGCCGCATCTGATCTTATACATATGTCACTTGCAGCAAATGACAGTATTCCTTCCCTGAACTCGTCTGCGCATTTCCTTATATTCTCATCGCTATATTCCGCAAACAGCCTGTCTCTTATGAGCAAGTCAACTTCAGTATCAAAGGAATCCGGTTCCTCTCTGAGTCTTGCTGTATCAATGAAGCGCATCAGATTATGGAGTATCGTACCCTTGGAAGCAGCCGTCAGTTTGCCATTCCCGATATTCTCAAAATCAGACAGCGAAGGAACTTCAAGATCGACATGACGCGTTTCTTCAATGCTTCCGTGTTTTATACCGGTAACGGATACCTTGAACGGAATAAGAGTCTCTTCCTCGTGATCATAGGGTCTGAACTTGATGTTCCCCTCTCTGTCGAAAAGATCATCAGAAGGCATTTTCGACTCTTCGTCTTCCGCCCTCTTTATCAGATGCATATTCGATTCGGCGTCAAGCCGGCGGGCTCCGTCAAAGTCATAGATCTCAACCGTATAGCCTTTATTGTCCGGAACATTACCGGGAGTCTGGTTATCCTTTGTGGTACAAGCCTTGAATCCCGTCATCCTGCATGAATCAACACCGGTACTTCTCCTGATCTTCGAAGCCTCAGTAGAATCTGTCCTCATAAGGCACACAAACAGATCGCTGCACATGGTTCGGCCGCCGGCCAGCCAGTCAAGACGTTTGAATGTATCTCCTCGTGCCTGCGATGCAACTGCTGCCGCCTTCTTAAGAGCGGAGCTCGGCTTCTCTTCCGAATTCCATGTAACGATTGAGAGCTTTGTCTTTGCTCTGGTAAGCGCAACATAGAGGTCTCTTAGCGTCTCGGCATTCTCAGAAAGCACATTGTCAAACTTATAGATATATTGATCCATAGACCTGTTTCTTGAAGCGCTTTCGATATCGTAATCTTCAAAGATGAATCCGAACTTCGGATCAAAACCGGCCTTCGGGACGGAATCGCCTCTGCCGCGGTCTTTCAGCGCAAAGATAATGAACGGGTATTCAAGGCCTTTGCTCTTATGAAAGTTCATACAGGTTATCCTGTTCTTCTCGTTCTTACCGGATTCAATGGCAGCCGTATCGATCTGGATCTTCATATTCTCAAGTTCTTCCGCGATACCCGAGATATCGCAGCCGAACCGTTTGAAGTTTGAGCACATCCAATCCTTGAAGATGATGAGCTTGTCAAAATCGCCTTCCTTGGCGGCTACCGTAGCCTTGATGTCAGTGCGCTTATAGATGAGTTCGATTATCTCATCGATGTCGCAGGTCATGGCCTTCATCCTGAGATTGTCAAACCAGTCGACAAATGTCCTGAATCTTTCCGCAAGCTCGTCTTTTGATAAAGCAATATATCTGCGGATCTTCTGCATCAGATATTTCTTCTTATAAGCAGGAGCATTCTCGGCGATAAAAGCCTGAACTACGGCCAATTCGTTTACCGTGAAGTTTGTATTCTTGTAAGGCGCCAGAAGAATGCCTGCAAGATATTCGTCCCTCAATGAATTTCCGAGGCATACGACGCAGTTGATGATCCCTCTGATATCAAGATCTCCGAAGATACTGGTCATGATCTTGCCTGCGGAAGGAAGACCGTGATCGTTCAGATAATCCGAGATTACCTGAGCCTCGCTCCTGATCGTCGTCAGAACACAGATATCGCCGTAATGTGTCTCGTAGTCAGTTGAATCCGGATCAAACTGCGACATGTATTCGCGGACTTCTTTCTCTACTCCAAGGCAAAGTGCTTTGATCTCACCGTTAAGCGGCTGAACTTCCTCATCTCCGGGATCCTGCGTCTCGAAACGGACCGTGCTTTCTTCATAAACCGGCGTTCCGTCGCCCTCAGGATCAGATGCCTTCTCGAGACGTCCTTTGAATCCGCCAGCACCGTCAGAATCAATGATTATGACTTTCGGCAGGCCCGCTTCACCTTGATCTTCTGCGCCTCCGTTTGCCGGATGGTTCAACCGCTGATCGGCGCCGTAGTCGATCTCTGATCCTTCCCTTGTCATTGCCTGTTCGAAAATGTGATTAACGAAAGCAAGTATCTGCGGACTGCTCCTGTAATTCTCCGTCAGCGGCAGTATCTTTCCGAGCGAACTGTCAGCCTTATACTGATCTATCTTCTCATTGAATATCCAGGGCTCTGCATGTCTGAATCTGTAGATGCTCTGTTTTACATCGCCTACACGGAATACATTGCCTTCCTTTCTTGAGACTTTGCTGATGATGTCATCCTGAAGCCTGGTATTGTCCTGATATTCGTCAATGTAGATCTCAACAAACTTTTCCTGATAAAATTTTGAGGCATCTTCGGTATCAAGTATGTCGTAGGCGGCATACTCCTGATCCGAGAAATCCATTCCGTGAACATTTGCTTTCAGTTCCGAATAGCACTTGTCGAGCTTGATGACGAGCTCAACCATGGCCCCGATCGCTTCCGTACGTTCCTTTTGAAGCGAAAGGAGTCTGTCCCTGTCATTCTCCTTCAAATAAGCGAACAGATCAGAAAGCTCCGCAGGGGCCGCCCTTCTGATATTCTTGGATTCTTTAGGCAAACCGAAGATAAGGTTGGAGATAGCCTTGACCGAATCGTATTGGCAATAGAACTCATCTGCAAGACCGGGATTCTCTTTAACGTACTTTAGCTGTTTGCTCATCGGAGAGACGTTAAACCCGCTCCAAAGATCATTCCATTCCTCCATGATCCGGAACACCTGATCGAACCCGTCTTCATCAGGGCAGGCTTCGTATCTGCTTATCTGTTTGTCCAGCAGTTCGATTACTTCTCTTACGAAAACTATAGATTCCGAATTGGCAAGTTCATTGGCGCCTTTCCCCTTCTTATCCACTTTGATGCAGTACATCTCGGGGTAGGATTCGAGAAGATCGAGAAGTCCGCCTTTGGCATCGAGCTCGTCTTTTTTCCTCTTCAGATAGTCGATAATGTCACCTGCTATTACGGCCATCTTATCCGAATATACGAGCTTGCCGGCTTCATCAAAGGAAATGCGTCTGCTTACCTCATCTCTGATCAGTTCTTTATACCTCGGAAGGCTCCTTAACTTATCGTAGATCTGAACGGCAGTCTGCATCAACGAGTCGTCTTTGCGGCCGTCACCGAAACGCTGTGTCAGCTTGATAAAAGGATCCTTCTCATCCTTTGCCGCGGCATACATCTGCTTCACGGCTTTCTTCACGGCGGCATTCTTAAGGATCGCTTTCTCGGTCTCATCCAAAACGATATTCGCAGGGTCGAAAACATCTGCCTGATCCGAGTCAGCGGCACAATAACCCTTCTCCCTGACGACCCTCGCACAGAACGAATCAAATGTCTGTATGTAGGAATTCGGGAGCAGGTCTTTTTGCCTGTTCAGCCTTGCTACCAGTTCAGGATCGTTCCTGTTTGCGGCGATAGCTTTATTCAGTTCTTCTTCAGCCTTCTCGCGCATGTGCTCTGCCGCAGCAATCGTAAAGGTAACTACCAGTATACTGTCGAGCGAATGCTTATCCTCATCGGGAATAGAATCATCTTTCGTGTCCTCGATGATCTTGGTAATTATCCTTTTGATCATTACCGTAGTCTTGCCTGAACCTGCAGCTGCAGGAACAAGGATATTCTCGGTCTTATTGTTGATGATCGCCTGCTGATCGGGAGACGGGATCTGTTCTGCCATTATCCTTCACCTCCGCGGTTGCCTTCTTCATCAAGCGCCTTGCGCATCATCTTCATATAAGCCTCGTTCATCACGGTATAGTGAACGTCATCGCCCGGCCGGTACGGTGTCTTGCCCTGATCAGCCGCCACTTCATTGACCGCTTCGTTATAAACATCGCTCGGGCTCATGTTGGCAATACGGTTGACCGGACGCGACGGAACGTTGCCGCAGGCACCGCCGTAAGGGCAATACTGGCATTTTCCGGTATCGGGGCTGACTACGCCGTCAGATCTGCCTTCCTTGATATCTCTTACCGAACGCCTCACGATATAACCAGAATAATCCATCGACAGTTTGATCTCTTCGGGAGAATACTTAGCCATATCGGGTGCGAACTTCAAAGCGCCTTCACCGGTCTTGGAACTTATGCCTACATTGAAGTAGCCGTAATTACTGTTCTCGGGCGCTATATCATAACCATCGCACAACGCCTTCGTATAAAGGGGGAGCTGTATCTGCGTACCGTTAAACAGTTTTGCCCTGCTGACCTTTTTACTGCCGCTCTTGTAGTCAATGACCCTTAGGCCGTCAGTGCCGGACTCATCCGTTCCGAGATCAAAACGGTCTATAAATCCGTTAAAGCATATCTTCATTCCGGTCTGTTCTTCCAGTTCACGGTCCTCAAGACTGAGTGTTATCTCTTTTCCGTTGCTGTCAGTTGTAGGCTTTCCTATCCTGGCTTCAAATCCGGACGGTATGAAGCCGGTCTGAACTATATCTGACAGTATTCCTCTGAAAGTCATTCGGAACATCCTGCGGAGCTTCACGCCCGTCTCTATGTCAAACTCCCGGCTGACCTTCTCTTCCTCTCCGTCATCGCTGACCGATCCCGGAATGCGCTCATCCAGGATAGCCTTCTCGAAAACCTCATTCACGTTCTTCTCGAAAAGCTCGTCATCGCCCAAAAGCTTCTGCGCATTGGAAATGTAATCTTCTCTTCCGATTCCGGAAAGACCGAGCTCATACATCTTGTGGATCAATTTGCCGTACCCTCTCAGATCGACATCCGTATTGTCAGTTCTCTCGTTGATCTTCAGGATATGGTGGAGCATATACCTCAAATGACACTGGTTGAACTCCTCCAGAGAAGTTACGCTGACAAGCATTCCTTTCTCCTCTTTTAATCCCGATCTGCCATCCTCATCTTCTGATTCATAGATCACAAGGAGTTTGTCCATGACTGCGCTGTCGATCCTGGAGTCTGCAAAAACATGTCTTCTCTTCCTCGGCGTACCGATGGCAGGTGTTGAGAATCCACCGACAAACTTATCCGGATCGGCAACATTCCAAAGGTAATCATAAACGCTGCTGGTGAAATTCTTGTCAGCGTTATGGACCATGTAGAGCCTGTCCGTAACCGTCCCTAAAGTAAGACAGCACGTAACAAACTCTTCCTTTGACCTGGCTTCATTCTTATCGGGAAGCTCACAATCCGTAACCGATTGCGAGAGATTCCTTAATTCGCCAGTGCTCAGCAATCCTTCAGAACCCTTCCTGTGCGGGAAGTTGTCACGTGATGCGCCCACGATGAACATGACTTTACAAGGCGTGACAAAAGCCCTGTCAGGCGTAGTTATCTCGATCGAATCGACCTTGAGCGGGATCGTGCCTTCGATCCGGTTCCTCATATCGGTCCTTATAAGCGAGATAAAAGCCCTTTGGGTGATCGGAACGTCATTCATCTCATGAGTAAACAATGTAAGCAATGCCATCACTTCATCATATCCGCGGACAAGCGCGGCAGCAGCTTCACTGTCCTTTGCTTCAAGCTGTTCTTCGGACAGAAATTCAACATCGTCCCTATGGTCCGCGAGCAGTTCTCTCAACAGATAAGCCTTGCGGCTCAGAAGGCTTTCACGGGCTATCTCGTCAGCAGCTTTCTTAAGAGGGATCAGCTTCGGCTTAACAATGTAATTCCAGAAAAATTCTCCTTCTGGAACGGAATCTCCTTCTTTATATTCTCCATAAGCCTGATCAAGTACAAGCGTATTGCCGTTCTCATCTTTACCGGAGTTCAGGTAAACAGATTCCTTAAAAAGCCTTACCGAATCAGTAATGTTCATGCTCCTCATGAAATTATCAAAAGCGTCAACAAAAACAGGAGGAACTTTGACCAGTCCGCATCTCATGGCTCTCAATACATCAGATGCTCTGTAGTTATGGACAGGAAGCTCCAAGACCGTCTCTGCAAATACGGGAATAAGCGTAGTCCACAGTTCGATCCGTCTGTCGATAAAGACATCAAGCCCGAACAGTTCGGCGTTGCTTCTCATCCTTGAAGAAAGGTCATCATCACAACAGACGATCCTCATATCACGGTAACGGTATCCCTCATCACGGGTAAGCCTGATCATCTCAGCGAAAACAAATCCGAGCTGATTATCTGCGCCGCTGATTGCCGCAAGACGCACCTTGTCGGTGGCATCACCTTCAAAAGCCTCTTCATGGGCAAACGGCGTAACAAGATCCGTAAAAGAAATCCTCTCTCCGTCTTTTATAAAATCATGGACGCCTGCTCCTTTGGACTTCATCCTGGAAGTAAAATCATTACCGACCTTGTAAAGATTCTTATCCGCGAGTTCTTTATTATCCGTTGACAGGACATAAAAGCTGATGTCGGCACCCTTCTCGGAAAGAAGATTGACAAGCATATACTCCTGAGGCGTCAGATTCCTGGCAGATCCGAAACCGATGAATACAAAACGGCCGGCAAGGAGCTTATGAAGCCCTGAATATCTTCTGCTCTTAAGCTTGTCTTCAGTAACGGACATCAGCACCCTGCTTGCTGATTCTATGCGGTTCTTAAGGAAAGATAATCCGTACTGGTCGTTGATCTTATCGATCGATTCCATCATCAGTTTGATGTCTTCGAGCTTGCTCTTATACTCCGCTGAATAAGCTGAAGAGTTTGCGATCGCTTCTTCAAGCTGGGCAACACCGATTCCGTATCTGGTAAAGTCACCGAGAAGATCGATGAGCATGTTGATATATTCAAATCTGGTAGTGAGCTTTCCGAATGTCTTGAAATCTTTGCTGTAGTTTGCAAGAACCGAATAGACCGCACACCTCAAAGCAACGTCACTGCCCGCACCGCTGTAATCATAACCGGCGGCATCAAGGATCGCGGTTGACAGTGTGATAAAGCTCAAAACATCGCCGCCGACAAATGACGAACAGACCGGTATCGGTTCATCATCCGTACGGATAGAAATGCCGCGGGCGCTGCATCCGTCATAAAGGCACCCGATGATCTCGCGTTCTATCTGCGCCTTGGCGAATTCAGGCACAACAAACACGATCTCACGGGGATCACACTTTGCCATTTCCGACCGGATTATCGACGGTGTTATGCAGTCGATACCTCCGTATCTGTACACATTGATCATCTACTAAAACCCCATATCATCTTTCTGAGGATATTTTACCCCAGAGGGATATGTGGCACAACGAAAAAGGGTACGATTATCAGGACAGAAAATGCTTAACGCGATCAGTCTTTCGCAACTCTCATGCACCTGACGGCATTCAGTATCGCCATTATCAGCACGCCGACGTCACCGAAGACCGCGAGCCACATGTTTGCGATGCCGAGCGCGCCCAATATCAGGATTATCATCTTGACGGCGAGAGCAAAGATTATGTTCTCCCATACTATGCGCATTGTCTTTCTGGCGATGCGGACAGCTTCGGCGATCTTAGACGGCTTGTCATCCATCAAAACGACATCAGCCGATTCGATCGCGGCATCTGACCCCATTGCCCCCATGGCGATGCCGACATCGGCACGCATCAGCACGGGAGCATCGTTGATACCGTCACCGACAAAAGCGAGCTTCGCGCCGTTCTTCTGCAACAGTTCTTCGACCTTTGCGACCTTATCGGCAGGCAGGAGTTCAGCGTGATGACCCGTCAGACCGATCTTTTCGGCAACGCTTTCCGCGACTTTTGCCTTATCGCCCGTAAGCATTATCAGTTCCTTAACGCCCAAAGACTTGAGATCTCGGATCGCGGAAGCAGAATCTTCCTTGATCTCATCGTTGATGACGATGTGTCCGAGATAATCTGTTCCGTCTCCGGTTTCACGGGCCACGTGGATTATCGTTCCGGTCAGGTGACAGTCATGCCACTTTGCGCCGCAAAGATCCATCAGCTGACCGTTACCAACATAGTAAGTCTGACCGTCAAGAACCGCCTTAACGCCTTTTCCCGCGATCTCTTCAACATTTTTGATCCTTGTCTTGTCTATATGGCCTTCATGCGCCCTGACTATAGACTGCGCGACAGGATGGCTTGAAAAGCTCTCGCACACGGCTGCGATATCAAGGAGTTCAGGCTTGTCTATGATATTCGGATGAATGTCTCCGACTGCAAAGACACCCTTGGTAAGAGTTCCCGTCTTATCGAAAACAACAGTGTCGATCTTCGACAGGACTTCCATATAACCTGCGCCCTTGATCAGGATGCCTTTCTTGGATGCGGCTCCTATGCCGCCGAAGAATGACAGAGGCACTGACACGACAAGTGCACAAGGACATGACACTACAAGGAAAACGCATGCTCTTATGAGCCAGACTTTCCAGACCTCAATACTTGAGATGCCGAGGAATACCGGCGGGATCACGGCAAGAAGCAATGCTGCAATTACGACCGCAGGCGTATACCACCTTGCAAACTTTGTGATGAAGTTCTCAACTTTTGCCTTCTTGTCAGATGCGTTCTCGACGAGCTCCAAGATCTTCGAGACAGTACTCTGCCCGAACGTAGAAGTAGTTTTAACTTTGATGACGCCGGTAAGGTTCAAAGTGCCTGATATTACGGTATCGCTCAATCCCAGATCGACAGGCGCCGATTCACCCGTAAGCGCCGCGGTATTGACAGAGCTCGTTCCTTCAACGATCACTCCATCAAGCGGGATCTTCTCACCCGGCCTTATGATTATCGTCTCACCTACAGAAACTTCATCAGGCGATACTTTTTCTTCATTTCCGTCTCTTATTACGACCGCATAATCCGGTCTGATGTCCATCAGTTTCGCGATCGACTTGCGGGACCTTCCAACTGCGATGCTCTGGAAGAGTTCTCCCACCTGATAGAAGAGCATCACGGCCGAAGCTTCCGGATATTCGCCTGTTCCGAAAGCGCCCAATGTAGCGACCATCATGAGGAATTTCTCGTCAAAGATACGGCCGTGGATAATATTGATAAACGCTGATCTTAAGACATCATATCCCGCGATGACATAGGGTATCGCGAAAATAATGAGCATAGCCCACCAGGGCAATTCAATCAGATGTTCGACAGTCAACCCGGCCGCAAGAAGAACTGCGGCTATGATTATCCTGTACAGCATCTTTTTCTGTTTTCTGGTGAGCTTATATTTCATATCAGATTATTACCGTGCAATCGGGCTCGACCTTTGCGATCGTCTTTACAGCCTGCTTAAGGATCTTGTCATACTGTTCGTCATCAGCTTCAAGAATCATCTTCTGGGTCATGAAGTTGACGGAGCATGAGATTACTCCGGGAATCTTCTCAATAGCTTCCTGCATCTTCATAGCGCAGTTGGCGCAGTCGAGATCTTCAAGTTCGAATGTCTTTTTCATTTGTATATCCTCCAGTAATTTTTACTCAATGAGATGTTCATAGCCGGCAGCGATTATCGATTTGACGTGCTCATCAGACAGATGGTAGAAGATCTCCTTACCCTGTCTGCGGCCCGAGACGAGATTTGCCGCCTTCAAAGTCTTGAGCTGATGTGAGATCGCAGGCTGGGTCATACCAAGCAGTTCCGAGATCGCACCAACGCTCAGTTCACCTTCATATAAAGCGAACATTATCCTGATCCTGGTGGTATCTCCGAAGATCTTGAAAAGATCGCCAAGATCCTGAAGAAGTTCTTCACGCGGAAGTTCATGCTTTTTATGTTTATCATTATGATCTTGCAGCATGTTGTCCTCCTTTGTCATATGAACAAGTATTCATATGTTCATTTGTTTGAATTTTAACGCAACATAATTAATATGTCAACATATTATTAAAATCCCCTCAAACGCAACTATTTGTGCGTTTGAACCAAATCGGTGAACAAAAATATCATATCCGGTTTGGTAAGTTATCCCCACCGATTTATATTGATTTTCATAACAAATATCTTTAAGATTTATAGCAATAACAAAGAAAGGATGGATTAAGAAAATGGAATTTTTAAGAGAAAATGCACTTCCGATCGGAATAGGAATTGCAGTTATAGTCTTTATCCTCATAATCGTGCTCATCGGTTATGTAAAGGCACCGCCGGATGTAGCTTTCATCATCTCCGGTCCCAGAAAGAAAAAGAAGATCCTGATCGGCCGTGCAGGCGTAAGGATCCCGTTCATCGAGAGAAAGGATATCCTCCTTCTCAAGCAGATCAGCATCGATATCAAGACGAACGGCTTCGTACCTACAAATGACTTCATCGGTGTCGACATCGACGCAGTTGCAAAGGTACGTGTAAAGACCGATCCGGAAGGCATCGAGCTCGCAATGAAGAACTTCCTCAACATGAACGAGGAAAGGATCTGCGCAGCACTCACCGATTCCCTTCAGGGTAACATGCGTGAGATCATCGGTACCGTTGGATTGAGAGAACTCAACACCGACCGTAAGAAGTTCGGTGACGAGATGCAGAACAAGGCTCAGACCGACATGAACGCTCTCGGTATCGAGATCATCTCCTGCAACAT
>CAMZBB010000062.1 GCA_947304405.1 uncultured Clostridia bacterium | reverse complement strand
TCCAGGTATGCAACAACATGATGTTCCAGAGCATCGGCTACAAGTTCAACGCGACCTTCCTGTCATCTCTCAGGAACGGATTGTTCTTCATTCCAATTCTGCTTATAGCAAGCTATATCTTCGGTCTTTCCGGGATACAGGTCTCCCAGGCGATCGCGGATGTCATGACGAGCCTTGCCTGCATACCTTTTACGATCAGTTTTTTCGCAAAACTGCCGAAAGAACAGTGATCTTTTCCTGTTGAAAAGACAACTTTTTTGCATTTTGTCGACACCTCTAACTTTGTTTGTTGCTTAACCTACATCAGCTGCTGACATTGATGATGGTTATACCCCTTTTGGCCTGCAATAATGAAGCCATCAAACAAAAACAAACCAAACAAAAACCAAACACAAAACCAAACAAAAGGGGGACATGAAAATGAAAAAAGTTAACAAGACATCATCCAAGAAGGGCTACACACTCGTAGAACTCATCGTTGTAATCGCCATCATCGTAATCATCTTAGCGGCCGTCGCTTTCAATTACATAGGTATTTTCAGGAAAGCTATAAATGCACTGGATACTGCATTCGGATGTGAGACATCAGTATCAAAGTAAAAAATAATGCCATCCCATATCTTACCACCCTAAGTAAAAAGGAGTTGCCCTGACGGACAACTCCTTTTTATGCCTTGAAATTGTATTTGGGCTTGATGACTTCTATCACATCAACGGATTCGGTAATGACATCGATGATGTCTTCCAAAGACTTGTAAGCCATTGGTGCTTCATCCAACGTATATTCGTTGACGGATGTCGTGTAGATCCCCTTCATCGCTTCTTTGTACTCTTCCATGGAAAGAGTATCTTTTGCTTTGGTTCTGGACATGAGCCTTCCCGCGCCGTGAGGAGCAGAGAAGTTCCACTCGGGATTACCCTTTCCGACAGCGATAACGGAACCATCCCTCATGTTGATGGGTATAAGTACCTTCTCACCCTTATGGGCTGCAATGGAACCTTTTCTCAAGATCATCTCATCCGTATCGATGTAGTTGTGTATCGTGTGGAAGGATTCACCTGCAGTAAGTCCCGCTCTTTCAATGAGGATCTCTGCCATGAGCTCCCTGCTCCTTTTTGCAAACGCCTGGCATATTTCCACGTCGTGGAGATAATCTTCAAGGTATTTGCCGGAGAGGTAGCAAAGATCTTCGGGCATAGGAGATTCGCCTTCATAGACTTCCCACTTGAGCTGCTTCAAAGCCGCCTGTATCTCGTCTTTTCTGCCTTCCTCCTTGTAAGACCTTATGATCTCATCCCTCTTTTCAAGATATGTGTCGTATCCTCTGCTGAGGTTTATAGCGAGCTTCTGGTGGAGCTCTGCAACCTGCTTGCCGAGATTTCTGGAACCGGAGTGTATGACGAGATACTTTGTACCATCCTTTGCCTCATCGATCTCGATGAAGTGGTTGCCTCCACCCAAAGTACCGAGAGATCTGACAAGTCTCTTTGTATCCTTGAGCTGTCTGTAGCAAGTAAGACCCGTAAGATCGAACTGCTCTTTTCTGCCCTCCCAGACATTCTTGCCGGAAGGAATGTAATGAGCTGCGGCATCGACCTTTTCGAAATCGATTTCGCCTTTTCCTAATTCGACCGTGTACATACCGCATCCGATGTCAACGCCGACAACATTGGGAACAGCTTTGTCCGTGATCGTCATTGTCGTTCCGATAGTGCATCCCTTACCGGTGTGCACGTCGGGCATTATCCTTATCTTAGACCCTTCGGTCATGGGGTAATCACACATTCGTCTGATCTGTTCTATTGCTTCGTCTTCCACGACTTTCGCATAGCAGATCGCTGTGTTTACCTTTCCTTTTATTTCTATTCTTTCCATAGTATTATCCTCATTTGTTTTCAGTTACGCAGCGATCCTCTCATATCTTGCGGATGACAGGACGCTCATCATGAAATCATAAGGGTTCATCTTGTCTTCCTTCAGCATCGAAAAGATCTGAGGCGACATACCGGAGACCAAAGTGACTCCCTGCTCATTCATTCTGACAGGCTGCTGTCTGTTGTAGCTGTTGACATTCCAGAAGACCACCTGGGGGAGCTTAAAGCCGGCTCTTTCGAACTTGGCCTTAGCGTTCTCAAAGTTGGTCATTGAGGAGTCAGCCGCACAGCAGTCAAACTCCATGTCAGAGATGATTATCAGCCTGGACGGCATGTCTGACTGCTTCAGTCTGTTCTTCACCGCTGTGTTCAATATCAGGTCAAAGGTCTTTTCAATGTTGGTGTTGCTGCACTCGTTGAAGCTCATGCAGTACTTGACCTTCTCGAAAATATCCTTTCCCTTGATCTCGACCAGCCTCGGGTTTGCCGAGAACGTAATGAAATGGTTGGCAAAAGCGCCCTTGTTCCTCTCTGCAAAGTAGATGCCCAGAGACTCTGCAACTGCAGCAGGCAAAACGCTTGCGTAGCGCATGTACATTGAGCCGGAGCCGTCAACGACAGCCAGAGTGTTGTCAGAGTTTACATAGTTCTCCAATGCATTCCAGGTCGCATCCAGTACCTTTCTCTCCTTTTTGGACATGTCGACGTCAAACGCCGTTCTGCCGAAAGCTGGATACTTCATAGTCCTGTTCTTGATGATCGCACCTACAATGTCATAAGGAGTCAGTGTGCCTGTGTTCATTACAGAAGCATCTTCAATTACCTTGTTGATGAAAGCTTCATATCTTTCACCGTCATTTCTGCAGAAGGCCTTTCTGTACTTGAACAGCGCCTTGGAAGGCTGCTTCTCATAGTCAAAAGAGTAGTCCTTCTCTCTCAGGTTATTCTCAATGATATTGATATATGCCCTGAGTTTGGTCAGCATTCTTCTGTAAGATGCGTCAGACATGTTCATGCCCTTGGCGATCTTCTTTGCAAGCCTTACGGTCTCCTTGGAGCTTGCGTTAACAGAAGGCAGCCACTTGGCCATCAGGGATACGGAGCCCTGTGCCTGCATGTGCTCCATATCATCTGTCAAGACAGTCTTGATGTAAGCGACTGCCTCCTGCTCACAAGCGGTATCCATCAAAGACAGGATATCATCATATCTGCCGTATTCGGCGATATTGTCCATGTTCTTAATGACAATCTCAGGATAGTCATTTGCCAGGTATCTCATTATGACCCTGAAAAACCTTCTCTCGCCCAGACCGCCTCTGACGTCTCTTGCGAAAAAGAGCGTCTTCATGGCGATATCCCTGTTTTCTGCAAAGGCTCTGATAAATCTTTCGACGATCTCCCCGTCACTTGCATCTCTCAAAGCGCCGGCTGTGGCAAACAGATCCAGGCAGTCAGAGTTGGTGCTTGCAAAAGTTACTGCACCATTTTCTGTATAAGCCTTATTAGCTTCTTTCTTCAAAAAATTCAGCATTTTCTTTACCTCCAAAAACAAGGTGCTTTTCCAATGGATTAACAGTCCTATCGCAATATTTGCTGTATGCACCTTTAGTCAACATACTCTACAAGACACTTTGTCTTCGCCTTGACAGCAAGGCAGGATTCGAACCTGCAAACCAAACGCTTAACGTTGCTGTGAGTGTCTTATGCTCGTTGCAATTGTATGTTAACCCGGATATAGGGGTTTAGATAGATGCAGATTGACACATAGTAACAACCCCAATATAATGAGAGTATTAAGGCTATTTCAGAGTTTTCATTAGATTTTGCAACCCCAAAAAGGAGTTACACATGACCGAGAAATACAAGATCTATCTGTCGGAAGACACCAAAACGAGGCTTGCAACCGATGCCGAGCTTTTCGAGTTCACCAGGGATAACGGGACCGTTAATCTCAATGGTTTTCTCAAAGAACTGATCGTCAACTATTTTGATCAGTACAGGAACGACAATGAGGAATTACTCGGCAATGTATTGGGCGAACTGACCTCCGTTAAGGAACTCAAGCCAAAGGCCGCGTCCGTCCTGGCCGAAAAGATCATCAGAACGTATATAAACAACAAGGAATCCCAATCCGGCAAGAGCGCTGTAATCACTCTTACGGTCAGCGGGCAGTCTTACGAGATAATAAAGATAATCGAGAACAATCTTCTTAAGGATAACTCCCTGTCAGGATACATTAAGGATATGTTCCTTTCATATCTCTCTATACCGAGGAGCAAGCGTGAAGAGATAATATTCAAAGATACGTACGAGTCAATTAATAAAGCCATTTCAGAGAACCGGCTTCTCTCTTTCACATCACGCGGGCATGACCACAAGGTCATCGTCGAGCCTTATATGATCGCAACTTCTAAAGAAGAACAGTTCAGCTATCTCCTGTGCCATGACCAGAGGCAGCGTAAGAACCGTTCTTTCAGGATATCCAGATTAAGCAATGTGTTCATTACTTCACATACGTTCACGCGCGATGAGAAGACGGAGAACGAACTTACAAGAAAAGGTCTGCGGAGTCCTCACTCAATGTCTCCCGATATCCACGCCATCGTCCGGATGACCGAACAAGGCAGACAGATGTACCAGATGATCGTTAAGAACAGGCCGTATGTTACATATATCGACGGTAACGAATACCACTTCGACTGGCCTGAAATGCAGCTGGAAGACTATTTCAGGCGTTTTGGCAAGGATGCGGTGGTAATCAGTCCCAAATCACTGAAAACAAAGCTCCGGAATTACTATTCCAGAGCTTTGGATGCGTACGGAGAATAAGGACCCTATCTGTTTTTCTCCATTCTTATAAGGTGCTCATCATCAGGTTCACTGATACCGTCTTTATAGTGGTACCCCATCTTCAGATAGAACGGAACGCCTGTTATTGAAGCAGGGATCTCTATTCTTTTCGCGCGAAGGAAAAACTCATCGTTCTCAAGCGTCTCCATGATGAGTCTTCCCACGCCCTTGCCCTGATAGTCCGGCAGCACGAATATCGTAAACAGACTGCTCTCGTCTTCTTTGCCCCAGTAAGGTCCTATGGCGCCGCACCCGATTATAGCATCGCCATCTGATACAACATAAAAATGCGTCCATGAAGCTCTCTGAAGAACGTGTTCCGGCGTCTCGATCTCTATCAGCTGATCCATCAGATCTTCAGGATAATCCTTCTTGTTAGAGATGCTTATCGTTTTTCTGATAAGGTCTGAAACATCCTTTGCATCGCTTTCTTCGATCCTTCGTACCGTTAACTTATTCATAGTTTATTCCTCACTGCTGTAGATCACTCTAGATTTGCCTCAGGACCCTTGTAACGCGGCTTTCCAACGGAACCCTTTCCATACTCGATCGCGTCCTTCGGACACCGGTTGATGCAGGCCATGCAGTGCGAGCATTTATCTCCCCATACAGGCTTGTTATCCTGCATGCTGATATTATTCAAAGGACATATCCGGACGCACATCTGACAGCCGATACATTTATCCGTCGCAGTGAACTTCTTTGTCTTCATGAAGTCTTTGTAATAGACGTCCCTTACCCATTTAGTGACCGAATACTCTATCTTGCCTATCTTCTTTTCCTCAAGCTTTTCGCCGTTTTTGACAGTCTCCGCGATCATATCGATGACCGGTAAAGCCTCGCTGATTATCTTGTTGTTATCCTCTTTTTGTTTTGTCGTAAAAAGCGCAATGTAGTTTTGAGGCATAACGACCTGCGCAGAACCCATGTAATCAAGTCCGTTTTGTTCGCAAAGCTCGGCTCCGACCTTCGGCGTTATTCCCATCGAAGCAGCACATGTAACGACAAAATAAGTCTTGGAACCTTTGGGAAAAGAAGCCCATGAAATGAAGTCTGTTATTGCTTTTGCGAGCGCCGACATGTAAGAAGGACAACAAAAAACATAGGCACCGCCCTCGATGAAAACAGGAGGAACCTTTTTCTTGGTGTAAACGGTAATGTCATGCGCTTCCTGACCGATAGCTTTCGCTATCCTCTCTGCTGCAAATCTGCTGTTACCCGTTCCTGAAAAATAAAAGACCATCCGTTGCCACCGTTATTTTCCGAAGCTTTTCTTTATGTACTCCGCGAAGCTCATATCCCCTGCAATGGTGTCTCCTACCATATCGTTCGTAAGCGTCCATTTAGAGAAGCGGATTATTGCTTCTTTTCCGTTCTTCTTAAGTTTGTTAATGAACGCGAGCATATTGAAGAGCGAAGGGGATGCCCTCTTGATGACAGGCTCTTTGCCTGCAGCTTCGAAACACATCATCGCTATCTGCTCGTATGAATACTTCTCTTTACCGCCTACGGAATATGTCTTGTTCACGTCGGTTATGTGATCAACGATAAACCTTGCGAAATCTTCTGTCGAAACAATATTTGCGTAAACGGGATCCTTGCCTAAGAGAGTGACTTTTCCCTTTTCGATCATGGGCTTGAACACCTTGATGATATCGTAGAAATACCCGGTTGGACGGTGGATAACATAAGTTATCCCGCTCTTTTTCAATTCCTCTTCAAAAAGATATTTCGCATGTACCATCGGAACATCGGGTGCGGTATCCGCCTTGACGACGGATATGTAGACGAAGTTCTTTATCCCGGCTTTCTTTGCTTCGTTAAGCAGATTAAGATTGCCCTGAAAGTCAATGTCGTAATTGCTCACCGTGGCGGAACCTTTTGTAAGTCCGACAGTCGTAATGACAGCATCTGCGCCGTCGCACACGCCTTCAAGAGTCTTGGGATCCGTCACGTCGATCTTTTTGAACTCAAACCCTGATGTGATCCCGATATCCCTTTGTGCGATATCAAGTGCGATGACTTCATGACCGATTTTTATCAGTTCCCTGAAAACATCCGCGCCCAGGTTTCCGTATGCGCCTGCAAGTACGACCTTCATTGTCCGCCTCCGTTCATTACCACCTTTTGTGATAATTATACATCAGGCTCGTACACAGTATAAGCAATGTCTTCTTTGCTCTCATATTCAGGGTGGTCTTTTGTTCTCTTTAAATACGAATCAAAAAGTTCCTGATGAAGTTTGCAGACATTTGTGTGCATGTAGTCCGGGTCCATTTTGCCTGATATGAATGACGGCTTCATCATGTGCTTCATGTCCGAAAAGAATGCATGCTGCATCTTATCGAAAACAGCTCCATAAACATGCTTTGCGTGATCGATGAAAAACCTGGACTCAACCTTCAGATTACCTTTCATGCTTATCATCAGGAACGGTTTATTTTGCACTTTCCCGTAGTTATTTCCAAACGGAGCGCCATCGAGATTCGCACCGCAGACAAACTCGTCGTTCTCAAGACAAAGCTCATAAGCAGTAATGCCTCCGAGTGAGTGTCCTGCGGCACCTATTCCTTTCTCAAAATCGATAAGATCCGCACAGTTTTCTTTTGCATATTTGACGGCAGCCAGCGTATCTATTTTCCACTCTTCGATCCTGCCGGTCATAAGCTTGCAGTACTGCTTCTGATACAGATCAAACTTTTCGGCAAGTTCTCTTTGAGTTCCGTCCGCCTTCATAAGTTTCAGCAGCTTCATCACACCTCTTATATAAGGATCGTACATCTTCTTGCTGATCTCTTTCATGAACGGAACGGAAGTGCCGTCATCAAATTCAGTGCAGCTTGCATCGTAAGGATGACCAACAGAGATAACGACATAACCGTGAGATGCGATATCAAGGAGCAGAAAAGAATTTGCCTCCCTGTATGAAGCCAATCCGTGACTGAAAACGACTAACGGGAACTTGACTCCTTCGATCCGCGGAGCATTCTCATAGCACTCCGAAACATTCTCTCCCGAGGCTTCGAGCTTGTCGTAATTGATCGGTGCGTGCATGACTTTCTTAAGGCCTTCTGCAATCGCTCTGCTCATGTATCTTGTCTTGCTCATTCCTTCAACGGATTCTTTCCTGACAGGATAGTAGACTCTTGCCGGGACGCTTCTCATCTTCTCCGGAAAAAGCGCTTCCTCCCTGTCGTTAAATACGGTAAATGTAAATGTTCCGACAGCATATTCGCCTGTCGGCTTTGGCGGGTTGTTCATTATGTTTTGCCTCCAACCAGAAGTATTATCGTTTTCGCATATGTCCTGAAAAGCTTTCTTGGCTCGATCTTCATCTTCGGATTGCCCGTACCATAGCAGGCTCCCATGATGCAGTATTTCTCAATGCCCGTGTAAACTGCAGATATATAAGCCATAAGCTCTTTTGCCGTACCTTGGGGCTTAAAGCCCTCTTTCTCGGCTGTTTCGATCATCTTCGGGAAAACCTTGAATCCCAAATAATCCATGTTGCCCGGAGTCTTTATCCCGGACATGATCTTTCCCGCTCTTTCAGGCTCGTTTATCGCCAGGACTCCGAAATCGAAATTGATCTTCTGGATGTCCATGAGATGCTCCTCCATAACATCTGCGAGGCAGTCGCAGATCTTATAAGTGATCTCTTCAAACGAAAGCTTCTTGTCGGCTATGATCGAATCCAGCCTGTCAATGATGCTGTATTCCTTACGCATCTCAGAAAGCATGTCAGCAAAGATCTCATCAAGGCCGTCATAGTACCTGTAGATTGCGCCCTGGCTCATTCCTGTCTCTGCTATGACGTCAGATATGGTCACCACCTCTGCAGGCTTTCTGAGGCACAACCGATAAGCGGCATCAACGATCTGTCTGCGCTTGTTCTCCATGTATTCAGTAGTAACTTTCGGCATATCGCTCCCTCATCCGTCAAAAAAATGAAAGTGGTTTCATTTTATTTTTCACTTCCGGATCTGTCAATACCCTTCCGTACGCGAGAAAGCCTTCGGGATCATGAAGATCGGAGATTATTCGGACGGAGATTATTTTTTCACTGCCAGAGGACATGCGGGCGTTTATAAAGACGGGAAATGGCTATACAAATACAGTTCCAACAAGATTTTGAGCAGAGACGACTGCAGGTCTTTTACCGTGAAGGAGTAGCCGAGGAATCTATCGATCAGGGGATCAAAAATGACATTCTCTGCTGCGCGGATTATTTTGTTCTTCCCAAATGATCATATCCTGACGGATCGAACAAGGCAAAATAATGCAGAACATGAACAACTCTTTAACTATCGTCTTTACGGGTATATAATCTTATGAGCGAATAATCATTCGAAGGTTGGGTATGGATTACAAGAGTTTTGTTGCTAATTTCAGCAGAGTTGCCTGCATTTTGTCCGTTAACCTCAAAGAAAACGACAGCAACAACAGGTATCTCATAGTAGAAGCAAACGATGCATATAAGCGTACTGTCGTAAAGAATATCGAAGATTTTGTCACCGATGTTCCTTATACAAGGTATATTCCCAAGGCAGAGAACTTTGAAGCGCTCTGCGACAGCTGTGCCACTACCGATAAGCCTATCCACACCTATTTCGATATCGAATTGTACAATGCATGGATGGAAGTCTTCCTGACGCCTCTGGCATCTGACGATCCCGATCTCAAGATGATTCTCTTCTCTTATGAGATGAATCCGAAAGCTGATATCGAGAAACTCGCCGATATATCATCCGAGACTGCGACCAATGTTATCAAGACATGCCTCAAGCTCCGTGAGACAAGCGATTTCCAGGAGACAATGAACGCGGTCATCGCAGATATCCGTCTGCAGTGCGGTGCAAAAAGATGCAGCATCCTTCTCACCGATTATGAGAAAAGGGAATATAAGCTCCTTTGCGAAGACTATGGGAACGATCCGGAGCAGCTTCCGCTGTCGGCTTTCCTTACAGAGGAATTCTACAGGGTAATCGAGACTTGGCCGAGACTGATAAAGAAGAGCAACTGCTTTATCATGACCAACGAAAAGGATATGGACGAGGCCAGCAAGATCGCGCCGGAATGGATCGATTCTTTAAGGGCAAGCGGCGTACAAACGATTGTTATACATCCTCTCAGATCAGATAATAAGACCATAGGTTATATATGGGCCGGCAATTTCGATGCTTCCAAGACTCTCATGATCAAAGAGACTCTGGGCCTGACCTCTTTCATTCTCTCAGCAGAGATCGCTAATGAACAGAACATCCGCAAGATGAAGATCATGAGCTCTACGGATCTTCTGACCGGCGTATTTAACCGTAACGCAATGAACAACAGGATCACCGAGGATACGACCGGCGCAAGGCCGATCGGCAAGCCTTTTGGCGTATGTTTTATCGATGTTAACGGACTTAAGGCTGCAAACGATTCCAAGGGTCACCTTGTGGGAGATGCCCTGCTTAAGGACGTTGCTGCCATACTTAATAAATTCAAGACAGATAATTCAGAGATATACCGTGTCGGCGGCGATGAGTTCATGATCATTACGACAAACATCAACCGTATGGATTTCGCTCAGTTTACCGAGACGCTCTGCGAGAATTCGGAACTTCCCGGCAGGGCTCATTTCGCTGTAGGTTCATGTCACAGTGATGAGACTGATGACGAGGATGTCAGGAAAGCCATGCAGAAAGCCGATTCGAGAATGTATGAGGTCAAGGCCAAATACTACTTCAGACATCCCGAATTAGAGTGGCATAACAAGATCGTCGGATAATACTGCTCTCAAGAGTTTTTCACTTAAACAGGACAACGGTGATCCCGTTATTATCCCTGCCCCAGTCTATATCCTTGCGGATCTCGGGACATTTCTCGGCAAACCTTCTGCCTTCTTCACTGAAAGGCCCAAGATCCTCGCCCGGACATATGTCCTTGATAATGCCCCTTCTTCTGTACTCCAGCAGCTTTTGACGGCACACCTTTCTTATGGTGCCGCCTTTGCCGGTTGAACCGTAGCCATGAATGATCTTGACACACCTCGCACCCGTCGCGCGCTCCGCATAGATGCGGTTATTCAGTGTGGTCATGGCATCCTGTGAATTGGGCATTCCTGCTTCTATGTTGATCGTCTTCATGATCACCCATTATATCACCAATGAAAATGCCGGCCTTATTCGGCCGGCATTATGTCATCATTTAACCCTGATCTTGAAGGTCACGGTCTTCCATCCTGTCGGTTTGACCGTCTCGGAACCCAATGCAAGAACCTTGACTCTTACCTTATAGGTTCCTTTCTTAAGTTTCTTCTTGATAGTTACCTTTCCGGTCGACGAATTGACAGTGATCTTTTTGTTGCCATACGTCTTACGGAATGTCAAAGGTCCCTGTCCCTTAGGTTTGAACGTGATCACCTTCGACACGCTCAGCGTCTGTGTCTTTTTCTTGAGTTTCTTGTATTTGACTTTGGCAGTTTTGCCTTTAAGTGTCATGGGATTCGCCGCCAGATTCAGGTATTGGATCCCTGCTTCCGTAAGGCTTGTACAACCGTAGAAAATATCTGAAGGACTCGACTTTAACAGATCCTTAGAAATAGTTACATCTTTAAGAGCGGTACAACCTGCGAAGACCTCATATTCAAGAGTCATGACACTTGCCGGTATCACTATTTTCTCAAGGGCAATACAGTCTTTAAATACCTGCATCTCCAGCACCTGCACACCATAACCGATCGTAACGTCCGTCAGAGCTTCGCATCCCTCAAATGCATATAGTTTTACCTCCTTCACGGTGCCGGGGATAGAGATCTTCTCGAGACTCGTGCAATTGAAAAAACAAGCCCAGTCCAAACGGGTTACACTATCGGGAATGTTTATGTTCTTGAGCGATGAACAACTATGGAAAGCATAACCTCCGATCGCATCCGGTCCATTCTCTAAAGTGACGGTCTCAAG
Organism: uncultured Clostridia bacterium; assembly: GCA_947304405.1. Taxonomy (GTDB): domain Bacteria; phylum Bacillota; class Clostridia; order Saccharofermentanales; family Saccharofermentanaceae; genus Saccharofermentans. Next base: position 882 of record CAMZBB010000062.1, on the reverse strand, counting down.
AGATGAACATCCCGCAAAAGTCATATCCGCTATTGTGTTTACTCCGGGAATCGCAATACTCTTTATGGCGCTGCAGTTCTGGAAAGCGCCAACGCCCAATTTCGTCACACTTGAAGGAATGCTTATTCCCTGAAGATTGCGGCAATCACTGAAACAAAAATCCCCGATAGTTTTCAGACCATCAGAAAGTGTTACTTTCTCAAGGTTTCCACACTGATTGAAATTGTAATACCCGATTGAAGTTACACCGCTGCCGATAACCACTTCAGTTATAACACTTCGGTAATCCTTCCAGGGAGTCTTATAATCGGTGTAACAATCCGGCATTGCACCGGTTCCGCCAACAGTGAGAGTGTTTGTAGATTCGTCAAAGTTCCAGGTGAGCTTTTTGTCTTTGCCGAATTTGCCGGATGTCGCCTGGTCTTTCTTAGCTTTTACACTGTCAGACTGTTCGGGAAGCTTTCCTTTAACCGGATCATCAGTTACATCAGGCTGTGCCTCTTCTGTTTCAGACGGTTCCGTAACCTTTGATTCCTCAGGTTCCTCCTGCGCTGTCTCAGAAGGCTCTGTATCCTTTGTATCTTCCGGCTTAGTTTCTTCCGGTATTGTTTCTTCAGTCACCGAAGGTTCGGTATCCTTTGTTCCAGCCGGCTTTTCATCTTCTTTCTTCTCCGTTTCGGTAGCAGTAACAACGGCTTCGGTTTCAGTGCTCTCGCCCTCATCTTCCGCCGCAAATACCAAAGCGGGCGTCATACCGATGATGATTGCCATAGCAACGAGACTTGCCAGCATACGTTTCATCTTCATACAGTGCCTCCTGTTTTCCACATGGTTCTATACTCTATTAAATGCATTAATATCTTATTTTACCCACCATAAATA
>CAMZBB010000061.1 GCA_947304405.1 uncultured Clostridia bacterium | reverse complement strand
CTCGAAATGCGTTTATCGGGCAACTGATACGTGGGTTCGAATCCCACCGTCTCCGCCAAATTTGAAACGGGCGTCGTAAAAAGTCAATAAAATCAAGGGTTTGCTAGGTTGCAGGCAGTTCAAAAACGGTAGCTTACCACCAACTTACCACTATTTACGACAAAATCTTGAAAGATGGCCCAAATGAAACAGCGACCGGATAACCGGTCGCTTTTTTTATCTACCTTTAAGATACTCTTCAAGTTTTTCTATATATTGCTTTCCAAGTCTGCTGGGAACGGTGTTTTTGCGCCTGATATAACCTATCTGCATCTTGCCTTCGAGTTCATCCTCTTCGTTACGGAAAGGAACGGCAAGAAACTGGCCGCCGTTAAGTTCTTCGCAGACCACTCCGGAACACAACGTATATCCATACAGTCCGACCATGAGGTTTAACATCGTCGCTCTGTCGCAAGCCTTTATGATCCTTGAATAGTCCTTTGTACTCAGTATCTCTTCGGCATAATAAAAGGATGAATCACCCTGCTCGAAAGAAAGGCATGGATAATCCTTCAGTTCTTCAAAGGTTATATATTCTTTGCCCGCAAGCGGATGCCCTGACCAAAGATATACATATGCATCACCGTTGACCAAGGGATAAAACTCAAGTCCGGCATTCCTCAAAAGCTTACCGATCGCTCTTTTGTTGAACTCACTAAGATATATGATCCCTATCTCGCTCTTCAGATTGGATACGTCAGCAATAACCTGCTGAGTCCTTGTTTCCCTGATCGCAAGTTCGTATCTTGAAGTATCGTTCTCTTTTACCAACTCTACAAATGCCTTGACGGCAAACGAATAGTGCTGGGTGGACACGCCGAACTTCTTTTTGAAGTTCTTCGTGCTGTCAAAGCGTTCTACCAGCTCGGAATAATCATTAACGACCTGTCTGGCATAAAGGATGAAGTCAGAACCTTCCGGCGTTAAGGTAACGCCTCTTCCGCTTCTGTTAAAGATAGTGATACCCAGCTCCTTCTCAAGATCCTTGACTGATTCCGTGAGAGAAGGCTGCGAAATGTAAAGGATCTCTGAAGCCTTGTTCAGCGAACCGGCCTCAGAGATAACGATTGCATAATTGAGCTGCTGTAGTGTCATATTACTTGATCCTTTATAAAGATTGGACCAAGTATAATATATTTTTGCCTATAAACCTACTATGTTGGTGCAATTTAAAGAAAATTTGTTATTTCCAGGTCATTTTGCTTTAATATCCCGCGAAACATCAATAAAAGACCTTCTTCCCTGAATATATTCTTCATATGCCGCTTCAGGATCTTTTCCGTGGAATATCCTGCAAAGGCCGCACATGTCACAATCCGCTATGCACGGAAATCTTTTCTTGACGTATTCACGCCGTTCTTCCGCTGTCGAATCACAAATCTCCGGTGGATTATTCATTTGGCTCACCCTCAGGTGATCTGCCTGTTTTGGCGGTATTCATCCATATAACCCATATTGATCTCTTTGATCTCACGCTTGCCGTCAATATAATCCTGATAAATATCCCAGGGAGAACCTCCCCCAAGCCAGCAGGAAGAACAATTCTCACATCCGCCTCCGCAATCAAGAGAAGCCCTTACGATAGCTTCACGTTCTTCGCGGGTCGTATCTTTGATCAATATGGATTTCATGAATGCATCAGCTCCTTTTCACGATAACCTCTACAAAGATCATTTATCACTTCTCCTGCTATTATAAGCCCGACAACCGACGGAACAAAAGCCGTTGAGCCCGGTATATCCCTTCTTTCGGTACATTTCCTGACGGTTCCCGGAGGACAGATGCAGTGCTGTCTGCAGCTAATGGACATATCCTCAAGAGGACGGATGGGCGGCTCTTTGGAATATACGACTTTCAAAGACTCTATCCCCCTCTTTCTGCATTCGCGCCTCATTACTTTGGCAAGCGGACAGATAGAAGTCTTATAGATATCCGCTACTTCAAAAGCAGAAGGGTCGACTTTGTTTCCGGCTCCCATTGAAGATATGACTGGGACTCCCGCTTTCTTTGAGTTCTCCACTATAGCCAGTTTTCCGGTTACCGTATCAATAGCATCGACTACATAATCGTACTCACTGAAATCAAATTGGTCCTGTGTCTCGGGCAGATAGAATGTCTTATAAGTTCTGACATTGCAGTCAGGAAAGATCTCTTTTACACGTTCTTCAGCCACATCAACTTTGTACTTCCCGACAGTCTTTCTCGTTGCCAGGATCTGTCTGTTTATGTTGGTAAGGCAGACTTTGTCATCATCGATCAGATCCAAAGCGCCTATACCGGACCTCGCCAAGGCTTCAACAACATATCCTCCGACACCGCCAATGCCAAATACGGCAACACGGCAGGAAGCCATATGTTTCATCGCTTCTTTTCCATAAAGCAGCTGCGTTCTCGAAAACTGGTTTAACATCAGATCTTTCCTTCTACTGCGGCATTTAACGTGGCATTCATGCTTCCGGTCTTATAACCTCTCAGATCAAGCGTTACAAACATAAAACCTATTTTCCTGAACTCTTCATACACTTTGTTCCTGATCTCATCCGAAGCAAGCCTATGAATATCAGAAGGAGCTACCTCGATCCTGGCGATCTTCCCATGCATTCTGACACGTTCTTCAAAGAAACCCAGATCGATAAGATACTCTTCCGCACGATCTATCATGTTCAGCTTTTCTTCAGTAATCTCTTCTCCGTAAACAAAACGGGAAGCCAAGCACGCATAAGAAGGCTTGTTCCATGTCGGAAGTCCCATTTCTTTTGAAAGGATCCTGATATCCGATTTCGATAATCCTATTTCCCTTAATGGACTTATAACCGAGAGTTCAGATGCAGCTCTTAATCCCGGACGGTAATCTCCGACATCATCAAGATTAGATCCTTCGGATATGTATTCGATACCGTATTCATCAGCGATCTTCTTGATTTCAGTAAAGATACAATATTTGCAGTAATAACACCTGTCTGGACTGTTTTTACGGTATTCATCAACTTTAAGCGGATCCACATCGCGGAGAATGAGACGGATTCCATGTTCATTGCAGAACTTTTTTGCCTCTTCCAACTCGCGTTTGGGAACCGACGCGTCAACACCCGTTACCGCAATCGCTCTGTCACCTAAAACCTCATGAGCCACAGCCAATAGGAAAGTCGAGTCTACCCCGCCGGAAAAAGAGACAGCAAGAGACTCAAGTGACTTAATATATGCTTTTAAGCTATTTAGTTTAGAGGTTACGTTATTGGGAACCATTTAACTCTTCCAGCTTTAAATTCAATTCATCTTCCGTATCAGCCATCGCCAGCAATGTCATTGAAAGAAGCTTGTCCAATTCCCAGCCTAACTGAGCGGCTCCGCGTTCTATTACCTCTCTGGAGCAGCCTGCAGCAAATCCTTTGCTCTTGTATTTCTTCTTCAATGATTTGAGTTCCATGTCCTTCGTGCTCTTTGATGGTCTCATAAGTGCAGCGGCACCGATCAAACCGGTGAGTTCATCTGCTGCAAACAATACCTTCTCCATCTCATGGACAGGTTCAACATCAATGGTAATGCCGCATCCGACAGTAATTCCGTAACCATGAGAGCAAACGGCATGAATGACATCGTCACTGACACCCCCGTTCCTTAAAAGGTCAGGAGCCTTAAGGCAATGTTCTTCAGGATAAATCTCGAAATCGATGTCGTGGAGGAGTCCCACGATGCCCCAGTATTCAGCCTCTTTCGCATATCCGAGTTCTTTTGCATACCACCGCATGACAAGCTCGACCGTAAGCGCATGCTGGAGGTGAAACGGATCCTTGTTATATTTCTTAAGCAGCTCCAATGCTTCATTTCTTGTTATCATTGATTTTCTCCTTTGGTTTTATTCATATAATTCAGTTCTTCTCAGAGATGTATACGGCTTGTTTTTTCTTATGACAGATGCTTCATCAACATCAACGTCTGCAATAAGGAGTTCTTCATCAGATCCTGCTAAAGCGATAAGCATTCCGTTGTAATCACACACTATGGATCCGCCTGAAAACTCCATCTCGTCCTCAATGCCAACCCTGTTGCACATCGCTATGTTCACACTGTTTTGAAATGCCTGTACGCGGACCTCACATTGAAAAAGGTCAGACGGTTCTGAAACGGTATTGGCAGTCGGAATGATGATCAGATCCGCCCCTCTCAGTGCTTCGGTCCTTATGCTTTCGGGATAATGTCTGTCAAAACAGACTACGATTCCGATCTTGCCCAGTTTAGTTTCAAATACGTTAAAGCCCTCTTCCGATGGTTCATAGTAATCCTGCTCATAAAAATGTTCACACTGCGCAATATGAACCATCTTCTGTCTGCCTACGATATTTCCATCATCATCAATAAGCAAACTCATGTCATATCTTTTGCCATTTTCCTGAATGTATAGGTTAGGTAACGCAAATATGCCGTTTATGCGGCAGGCTTCCTTAATCCCATTAACATACGGATGTTCCAAATCAATAACATAATCTGAAACATCGAGTCCGGCTTTCTGAGGGAAAAACAAGTTAAGCTGTATCTCGGGAAAGACTATCAGACTGGCATGATCTTCAGAGGCTTTGCGGATCAGTTCCAAAGTCTTCTGATAGTTTACCTCCATATCCGCATCCATCTTTGTCTGAGCCAGCGCAATACGCATACCGAAACCTCTTTGCTTTTAAATGACAATTACCTACCATGTAGATATGTTTATAACCAAGTGATACATACATGTCAAGTATTACGGAGATACCATTCAACCGGAGCCGGTTGTTTTTCATGTTTCCCGATCAGTTTCTCCATCCAGATCATGTCATACCATCTGTCAAACTTTCTCCCGCACTTCTTAAAAACGCCAACGGTCTTGTATCCGATGTGACTGTGGAAATCACGGCTGTTATTGGTAAGGTATATGTCTTCCTTATCAGGAACTCCTATGCACGCATAAAGGTTTACGATCCCCATCTTCTTAAGCCTGTCTTCCAACTCTACATAAAGCTTTTTGCCAAAGCCTTTTCCTCTGTAATCAGGATCAAGATAGATCGTTGTTTCAGCAGAGTATGAATATGCTTCCCTTCCTACAAAAAGATGAGCATAAGCATATCCTTCGACACGCCCGTCGCTCTCGATAACAAGATACGGATAGTGCTTTTTGATATCCTTCATCCTGCTTTCAAATTCTTCAGGTGAAGGCGTAACATTCTCAAATGAAACGGCTGTATTCTCCACATAGTAAGAATAGATCTCCAGCAGCCTGTTAACGTCTTCTGCCGTGGCGTCACGAATAGTGATCATATATCGGTATCCTCCTTGTCAGAATGAAGCGGGAGGGCTGCCCATATGAGACAAATCCCTCCCGCAACAAAAGAGAAACACACGAAACCTAGCTAAACCTGATTTCGTAATGTGCAGTGTTAAACCAAACGCTCAGGTCATTCGCTCCTCTGATACCGATGATCCCTCTTTCAAAATTGATCAGCAGAGGTGAGCGGTAATCTCCGGCTTTGAACACTCTGTCATTTACTTCAACCTTTGTCTGAAGCGTGGCAAAACCCGTGAGGTTTCCTTCCCTGTCAAATCTAGAGGAAGCATCTTCGGCATGCAGCATATGCTTTCTGACCATGAATGGTTTGGCATTTCCATATTCCGTTTCGAATACTGTTCCGAATACGGGCTCGATACTTCTTATGGTCTTATCTTCGTAGACCTCGACTCCGAGCTTACTCGTTACCTGTCCTTTCGGAGTGGTAACGGTAATGGAGTCACCGGGCCACAATGTTATGCTCCTGATCTCTCCCGAAGGATAGAAATAGATGCATTGGGGCCTTACTTTAAGATCCTGTCCGTTCAAGGCAAAGACGTATTCCGGCGCGTTCTGAACTTCATCTTCCACACCCCAGTAACTGCTCAGCTGACCATAAAGGGGAAACAGTCTTTTTATGTTTCCGTCTTCATAAAAGGTCATCAGTTCGGCCTGGAATCTGCCTGCCGGAAGTGTTACTTCTTCAGTATCCTGAAGATAAACACTTCTTACGTTTCCGTTCAGGTGGTATTCCACCGGACAGCGGTACTTCTTACGAAGATCAGAAGAATCGCTGCACGCGGTGAAACTGCCGTATCTTGTCTTAACCTTGTCCATCTGACGTTGTCATCAGTCAACTTTTACAACGGGGATGACGGCACCGTTGTACTTATCCTTGATCCACTTCTGTGTCTCCTGTGAAAGAAGTGCTTCGACAAGAGCCTTGATCGCGGGATTGTTAAGATCAGCTTCTCTTACTGCGATAATGTTTGCATAAGGGCTGTCCTCGCCTTCGCTGAAGAGCTTGTTTGATTTGATTCCTGCTTCAAGTGCCTTGTTTGTATTTGTGATGAAGAAATCATAGTCATCCTTTGTAGGAATGATCTGGGCTGAATCGATCTCAACGACCTTGATGGGCTTAACATATTCAACAATATCCTTGACAGAAGCGGAGAGCGCATCCCTTGCCTTGTCATCGAGCTTGATGAAGCCATTGAGTTCAAGGATCCTTAATGCCCTGTATTCGTTTGTACCGTCGTTGGGGATGGCAACAACTGCCTTTTCGGGGATCTTGTCGACTGAATCGTACTTATCAGAATATGCAGTGATGGGTTCGATGTGAATGCCGCCTGCACTTACGAGCTTGTATCCGTTTGTCTCGACTTCACTCTTAAGATAAGGAAGGTGCTGGAAATAGTTGAAGTCGATCTCGCCGGAGTTAAGTCTCTCGTTTGTTGTTGAGTCTGCTGCCGTTGCAACGAGTTCGATCTTGATGCCCTGTGCTTCAAGCTGCGGTCTTACATGTTCGATGATCTCAGAGTGAGGTACAAGATCAACGATACCCTTAAGGACGGTAACATTTGAAGTGTTATTCTCTGCAGAGGTTGCAGCCTGAGAAGTCGTGGGAGCTTCCGTTGTGGCAGCTGCTGCAGGTTTTGAAGCGCATCCTGCAAAGCTTAATGCAAATGCCGCAAGTGTTACTACTGATAAGACTTTAGATATAAATTTGGTTTTCATAATGATTACTCCTTTTCTTTAAACAAGATTTCTGTTTTTAAGTATTTGTTTTGATATTAGGTTTCCTAATCCCTGGATGATCTGAACCAGAAGGACGAGGATGTACACACAGGCGAAGAGCTTGTCGTGCTGGAATCTCTGGTAGCCGTATCTGACGGCGATGTCTCCTATGCCTCCTGCTCCGAACATTCCCGCCAGTGCCGTCATTGAAAGGACCGTGATCACCGATACGGTAAATCCTCTTATGAGCGATGGAAGAGTTTCAGGAAGAAGTATCCTGATAACAATGTTCAGGTTTGAACTTCCCATAGCTTTCGCCGCTTCGATCTTGCCCTTGTCGATCTCGAGAAGGCTGCTCTCTACTATCCTTGCGTACATAGGAATGCAACTTGCCGCAATGGCGATTATGCATGCATTTGTACCGTATGCTTTTCCGAATATGAGTCGCGCTACAGGTATCATCAGGATGATCATAATCATCTGAGGCAGTGACCTCAGGCAGTTAATGAGCCAGCCGGATACCGTGTAGGAGATCTTGAGCGGGATAAGGCCGTCAGGATTCGTCACCGTAAGGAATATTCCCAGGACAAGTCCGAAAACGAGCATGATCAGCGAAGAGATCGCCGTCATGTAAAGCGTTTCTCCGATAGGTCCCCAAAGTTCCTTCCAGATGTCGGGTGAGAAGGAGGCGACGATAACGTCCCATAAAGATGAATCCAATAAACTCATTTTTCCCTCCTCAGATACCGCCGCCTTGAGTGAGTTCCACGTTCTGCATGAGCATGAACACTCTGGCAAACAGTTCTCCCGTCTTGCTGTGCGGATTCTCGAAGATGTCCCTGACGGCTCCGCTCTCCGTTATCTTTCCCTCTTCAAGGACTGCCATCCGCTTGCACGAATACCTTATGGCATCCAGCTCGTGGGTGATCATCAGGATCGTAATTCCGCGCTTCTGGTTTATCTCCTTGAGTAGATCCAGTATCTGGATCGTTGTCTGGGGATCAAGCGCTGACGTTGCCTCGTCCGAGATGATGAAATCCGGATTGGTGACTATCGCCCTTGCGATTCCGACTCGTTGTTTCTGTCCTCCGGAAAGAGCTCCGGGATGTGCCTTGAGCTTATCGGTAAGTCCGACAAGTTCCGCCGTCTCCAAGACTCTCTTCTTAATTTCGTTTTTCGGAACACCGGCTATTTCCAGCGGGTAAGCAATGTTCTTATATACGGAAAGACAGTCGAAAAGATTGAAATTCTGAAATATCATTCCGATCTTATGACGTTTATTGAGCAGCTCTTTGTTTGAGAGTGACAATATATCTGTTCCGCCAAGTTCCACCTTTCCGCTGTCCGGTTTTTCCAAACCGTTTATGCATCTGGCAAGTGTTGATTTACCTGCACCGGAAAAGCCGATTATTCCGAAGATCTCGCCTTTTTCGATCTCAAGATCGATGCCTTCCAAGACCTTCAGCGGCTGACCGTGCGGATAAAAAGTCTTGTGCAGATCGTTTATCTTTAGATAAGTACTCATTTTTATCCATGGCTGAAAGTATCAGCGGCCCTTTCTTTGCGATCTTTGTAAAGTTCGTTGTGAAGGTCCTTGCCTTTGCCCGGAATTCCCAGACTGTCTGCGCGGCAGTGCTGGCAGTGACGGAAGACTTCAAGATATTTGCCGGCCTCCTGTCTGACTTCTTCAAGATCAGCACATGAGGGAGCTTTGACGTCTTTCATCTCGTTCTGAGGTATAAGCGGTATTATATTCAGTATGGATGCGCCGAGCTCGGCTGTTTTCTTTGCTACTTCGGGTATATGCTTATCATTAATGCCCGGCACGAGCACACTGTTTATCTTAACTACTATTCCTTTCTGGGCTGCAAGGCGGATGCCTTCCAATTGCTTCTCGATGAGAAACTTTGCACCTTCCACGCCGTCGTGTCTCTTACCATCGGAATCTATTACGAAGCTGTTGATCTGAGCTTCGATTTCAGGTTCTATAGCATTAACCGTTACAGTAAGCGTCTCGATTCCGATCTCGGCGATCTTCTCTACCTTGTCGGGAAGCCTCAATCCGTTTGTGGAAAGGCAGCAGATAAGCTCAGGAAAGTTCTCCTTGACTAATCTGAAAGTCTCAAGAGCACTGTCTGTTGCAAGTGTATCGCCTGGACCGGCAATTCCTACAACCGTTAACTCCGGGCAGATCTCTTTTGCCTTTCTGACTGTTTCCACCGCTTCTTCCGGCTTCAGCACGAGTGAGCTTACACCCGGTCTGATGACTGATTTGTCGAAGCCTCTGCTGCAGAACCTGCATCCGATGTTGCATACGGGACTGACGGGAAGGTGAAGCCTTCCGGCTGTCACATTCGAATGGCCTCCCAGGCATGGATGTCTTTTTTGAAGGTTTTCAAAAGAATGGTTTTGATTGCTTGAACCTTCATAAGTTTTCCTCTCTTTCTCCTCTTTGTAACGGGGATCGATAATGTCAACGCGAGCAGTGAAAAGCTTGTAGATTACAAACTCAACTTCGCGCTCTATGTCGACACTTTGTATCTTTCTGTCGTAAAGTATGCTTCTCGCGTGTTCGCCCGATCTTGCAGAGAAGACAACGTTGCAGTCGTCTATTGCATCCACGAGCCTGGCAAGAAGCGAATCATCATGCTGCAGACTTACACCGAGGCTGTCGATCCTTCTGACGTCTACTTTCTCGAAGGTCTTGTTCTCCCTGTCGATCTCATAGACATCAAATCTGTCAGCCACACCGAAGTGCCGGTTGATATTGATTCCGTCTCCTGTTGCAAATGCTGCTCTTAACATGTTTCTTCCTTAACGTTTCTTAAATGTGATAATTGTCTTTAATACTGTCCATCAGACCGAACTCAACGAGGATCTCTTCGAGTCTTTCCTGTGTCATAGGCTTCGGGATCACGAACTGTGTATTGTTCTCGATCGCCTCTGCAAGCTTTCTGTATTCTTTTGCCTGCGGATGCTTAGGATCGTGATCGATAACAGTCTTCTTATTGATCTCAGCTCTCTGCACTTCGTTGTCTCTGGGAACAAAGTAGATGAGTTGGCTTCCGAGTTCCTTGGCAAACTCTCTTAAGAGTTCTTCTTCTCTGTCAACTTTACGGCTGTTACAGATGATGCCTCCGAGCCTTACTCCGCCCTTGAGAGCATATTTCTGGATACCCTTACAGATGTTGTTTGCTGCATAGAGTGCCATCATCTCACCGGAAGCAACGATATAGATCTCCTGTGCTTTACCTTCACGGATAGGCATCGCGAATCCTCCGCAGACAACGTCTCCCAAAACGTCATAGAAGACATAGTCAAGGTCAGGGGTATACGCACCTAAATCTTCAAGCATTCCGATCGAAGTGATAATGCCTCGTCCTGCACATCCTACGCCAGGTTCAGGCCCGCCTGATTCAACGCATCTGATGCCGCCGAAACCGACTTTTTCGATCTGTGAAAGATCGTCTACTTCACCTTCTTCACGAAGCGTGTCGAGAACCGTCTTCTGAGCCAGACCGTTCAAAAGAAGTCTGGTCGAATCCGCTTTAGGATCGCATCCTACGACCATGATCTTCTTGCCGAGTTCGGCAAGGCCTGCCGTAAGATTCTGTGTTGTGGTGGATTTTCCGATTCCGCCTTTTCCGTAGATCGCTATCTGTCTCATCTTGTGTTTCTCTTCTTTCCTTTGCTTTATCTGTATGTTGCAAGGACTCTGTCGTAGATGTCCTCTATGGCCCTGAGGCCGCCTTCATAACCTATGTATCCGCAGTTCATGACGAGTCTGTGCTGTACCGGTACCGAAATGATCAGTAGGTCTGCGTGAAGTTCATCTGCGATATGTTTGTCCCAAGAACTTCCGAGAATGAGGATCCTCTTATCGGAATAGTCTTTTGCATCTTCCAGGAGCTTTAGCTGGTCAAGACCCGCGTCGGGATCAAATACTACCTTTACGTCCCTTGTCTGCAGATCCGAGATCTTAGAAAACTCTTCGAGGATGCCTTCCTGATACTTCTCGGGTACGTCATCAACGATGAACTGGATTCCCGGGATAATTCCTAGTTCGTTTAAAAGAAACTTGGAAAATCCCAAAGCATATGAGCTGTCCGCAATAGAATAGAATCTTCTCGGGATACCGTATCTGAACTCGAGCATGAAGCTTGCCATCTTATCGATATGTGAGTAGAACTTTTTCTCTTCGCGGTCGATATACGCTTCAACCTTTTCGCTGTCGAGTTTTCCGAACTCTGCTACGGCTCTCAGGAACTTTGAAGTCTCCTTTGCACCGATCGGTGAGTACGGGAAGTGTAAGTAAGGCGTTCCGTACTTCCTCTTAAGATGCTTTACGATATCGAGTCCCGCCCATGAACCTACGAAAAGATTAAATTCAGCCTGCGGGATTGACTTCCATTCGGATACGCCTTCAGACTCGTTTCCGAAAAGGATGTTGACCTTAAGCCCGATGCCGGTAAGGATCCTTTTGAGCTGCTCGAGATTTCCGTTCCAGAAGGGATCCTGGTAAGGAATGTTGGCGAATACGTTTACAAGTCCCGGAATAACCTCGCGTTCTTCATTAAACTTATCGACGTACTGATCGATTATCGCCTTAACGAGTCTGGAGTGGCTTGCGTAGTTATTTGACTTAAAGCCGCCTTCTTCAACATATACGATAGGCTTGTCGTCGTTCTGGAATTCTCCGACTACGGCAGCAATGTCATCACCCGTAATGGCAGCTGTGCAGCCTGTAATGACAACATACAGATCGCCGTCGATAACTTTAAAAGAATTCTCGATAACATTGCGGAGCTTCTTCTCGCCACCGAAAACGACGTCAGCTTCTTCAGCGTTGGTGCAGGGCATCGTGGATCCGCCTGCATAGCCTTCGCCCTGTCCGATTATCCGGCTGATCTGTACTCCGCATCCGGGACCGGAATGGAGGATCGGAACGCCTTTCTTTATTGCGACCACACTCTGGCATGAGCCAAGTGCGCATGTGAAACGCGGTTGTTCAATAGTCTGTGACATCTTAGAATCCTCCGTTCTGCGACTTGGCGCATCCGCGTCCTGAACCATCACCCTGGAAGTAACCGGGATCCTGCTCAAGCCACCATTTCGTATAAGGATTCGAAGCGTGCTTTGAATAGTTCTTTATGAATTCGATCGAATCAAGAGTATCGTCGATCCTTCTTGCATAGTTGAGAGCGCCCTTATAACCGATTCCGAACTGCTCGTCACCGATCAGAAGTGAAGGGATTCCGAACTTTGCTCCCCAAAGCGTCATTCCGCCGTGTCTTGCAAGAATGAAATCAGGCTTGATCCTGTTTAATGCATTAACGAGTTCGCATGCCTGCTTGTTGCAGACTCTGTAATCGGGAACGTCACCATAGTTCTTGACTGCCTGACCCAGAATATCGAGCTTGTCGTCGCCGCTGTCATATACCGGATCGTGATGGAACACCGCTGCACCGACAACTTCAAATCCGAGTTCGTTGAGAAGCGTGATCAATGCCTGGCCATGAGCTGCGCCTGCAGTTACATAAGCTCTCTTTCCTTTGAATCTTTCCTTGAGCTTTTCGATCTCGGGAACGTACTTTTCATGGCCTTCCTTTATGATCTCTTCTGCTATCTCTTCTTTTCCGAGTACTTTTCCCAATGCTCTGAGCCATCTGTCGGTACCTGCAACACCATATGCCGGCGGAACAAGTACTTCAGGTACTCCATGGAGCTGATTAAGGCCAGCTCCCATGTA
>CAMZBB010000060.1 GCA_947304405.1 uncultured Clostridia bacterium | reverse complement strand
AACGTACCTATAAGAAAAGATTTTTTCGTTTCTTATAGGTCATGCAGTCAAAAACCAAATGAACTGCCCCAAAAGTGAGATCATTCACTTTTGGAAAAGCACCTTCCATCATGCTCTTATTATCGGAATGTCGAAAAAGATCACAATCTGCCTATAAACTCATCTATCGCGCTGTCTTTTTCAGGACCGGGTCTGCCTTTGGGATCTATAAAGATCCCCGTGATCTCAAACGGTTCTTTCTCAATGAGCTTGGCCAGCTTTGAAAAAGCCTTCTCGGCTCCGTTTCCTGCCTGGCATGCAAACACGCATATATCTTTTTGCTTGAGCTCGTCTTTATTATCAGTTACGAATGTGCGGATCGGCGGCGCAAACGTGCTTGCCCAGACCGGGAAACCGATAATTATGCGGTCATATGAGGACAAGTCATTATTGTATGGTTCAAGCTCGGGTGTCTCTCCGAAAACGGCACTCTTCCCGCCCCATATGAACTTTTTCGCACCCTTGTCGGGGTATGTCTTTTTAGGGATCAGTTTCAACAGATCAGCACCGGTTGCTTTTGCGATCTTTCCGGCTGAATATTCCGTATTGCCTTCCAGCGAATAGTAAACGATCAGTGTTTTCATAATGTCTCCTTTACCTTTGTCATGAGTAGTTTCCTTGCCTTGGAACACCATATCAAATACGCCTCGTATGTATCTATTCCGAACAGGATCGTCTGACACATATCATTTCAAAGCATCAAAGAACGGCTTGAATAAGTCTGTCTTGTCCTCCTGCTCATAATCAATGAAGAGGCCGTCCTTGGTATATGCGGTGATCCTGCCGTCATGTTTGAGCAGCAGATACAGTTTTCCTTTGTGGGTATACAGAAACAATTTGGAATACCTGTTTATCTCTTTAGTGTCGGCAGACGGAAGATTGAACACTCTCGTTACGTCTTCATATTCCATTGGTTCAAAATCCTTAAGTTTGGTAATCTTTGTTGAAATGGTCGTTATGATCGGCACATAACCGAAATCAGAATAGGTTCCCTCAAGGTCCGCAGTTACACGGGCAAATTCTCCATCTTTAAGATCGGGAAAAAGACACGGATCATCAGCACTCAGCAATTCGGCAGAACTTCCCGTATATTCAAACTTATAGTAACTGTCCTTCACGCGCATGCAGTAAAACTTATGGTCTTTAAAAGGAACAGTATAAGTATCGCCCATAATGACAGACGTCTGTTCAGAAATACTGCCCACAGGCGCTTTGCTTTTCGAACAACCCGAAACAGTAAAAGCAAATGCAGCAAGAAGCGCTGCGCAGATCATAATTTTCCGTCTTAACATGTCATCCTCCCCCATCCGAAAAACAGTCTCTAACTGTTTATACAGTTGAGAATAAGTAATAGTTGCTCAACGTCTGTAGATCCAGTTATGCTCAGCCTCATAGACCATTTCGCCGAGGGTCCTGATCAAAACGTCCGCATCAACTGGTTTACTAAGATGTGCATTCATGCCCGCCTGAAGGGAAAGCCGGATGTCTTCGTCAAAAGCATTAGCGGTCAGTGAGATTATCGGGATCCTCTTTGCATCTTCCCTGTCCATGCTGCGGATGATCTTCGCTGCTTCCAATCCATCCATCTGCGGCATTCGCACGTCCATAAGGATTGCAGAATAAATGCCTTCCGTACTGTTCTCGAAAAGTTCCACAGCCACCTTGCCGTTCTCGGCATGATCGACTTTGATGTTCTCCATATCAAGCATGTCCATAAGGATCTCCGCATTAAGCTCCACATCCTCAGCCAGAAGGATCCGGCGTCCCGACATCCTTGCCTTCCTCTTTTCCTTGAAGATGGCCATATTGTTCCTGCGGGCGATCTGCTCGATATTCGCAATGATATTTACTGAAGAAAGGGGTTTCGCAAGGTAGCTGTCCACACCGGCCTTTTGCGCTTCATCACAGATATCACCCCAGTTGAATGCCGTCATGGCCACGACCGTACTCTCATTCTTATAACGCTTGATGATCTCGGCAGCCGTTTCCCTGCCGCTCATTCCGGTCATGTCCCAATCCATTAACACAATACTGTAAGGCTGTTGTATGGCATGCTGGGCCTCCATCTTTTCAAGAGCTTCCTGACCGCTCGTGCAGAAATCAGATCGTATCTCGGCTTCTTCCAAGACCATCTTGGCATGTTCCGCTTCGATGGGATTGTCATCGACCACGAGGACAAACAAAGCATGAGGATCGATCTCTCCGATTTCTTCCGTTGGTTTCCCGTCAGCACGCAGAAGCGTTACGGTGACGGTAAATTCCGTTCCGGCGCCTTTCTCTGACTCAACAGTGATGGTACCGTTCATCATGTCGACAAGGTGCTTCGTTATCGCCAGGCCAAGACCGACACTTCCGCCAGTTGCCTTGTTGCCTTCGTTTACGTTCGGGAATGCTTCAAAGATATTCGGCAGGTCTTCCTCAGAAATCCCAATGCCTGTATCTTTGATACGGAAACGCAGAGTGCTGTACGAATTATGTTCAGCCGTTTTTTCAACCGTCAGCGTAACGCTGCCCGGTGCATCAGTATATTTGACGCTGTTTAAAAGGATGTTGAGCAGCACTTCCTTAAGCTTCATGTCATCTCCGTAGTAAGTGCCCTCAGCATGACCTATAACGTCTGATTCATACTCGATTCCCTTTTCGCTGCACTTATAAACAACAGACGCTTCGACCTGTTCCACAAGAGCAGAAAGAGAGAATTCCGCATTGTTCAATACTTCCTTGCCTGAATCAATCCTGCTCATGTACAGGATGTCGTTCATCACGGAAAGAAGATGTTGCGCGCTTTCACCTATTTTTTCAAGATATTCCCTGGTCTTGGCATCCGGAGCGGCTTTCTTCAGTGCCAGATTATCAAGTCCGATGATCGCATTGATGGGAGTACGGATCTCATGACTCATGCCGGAAAGGATCGCGGTCTTTGCTTTATTGGCCGCTTCTGCTGAAGACAAAGCATCATTCAAGGCATCTCTCCTGGCGATGGTATCACGCATTTCCGCATCAATTTCAGAAAATCCCACGATGATGAAACGGTCATCGTTTTTCATGCGCGAGATCTTCATGCTGAAATATACGGGGCAGTTCTGAACCATGCGGCGGAAGGTGAAGGAACATGTATCCTTGCGCCCGAGTGCCTTCATAAGATTCTTGCGGTTGATCGCCTGCAAAAAAGCTTCTTTATCTTCATGGTAAACGTTTTCGCTCAGTTCAGCCTTGCAATCGCTGAAAAAGTGCCATCCGCTGCGCACCACAGAAAGAGCCGTCCCGTCTTCACCTCCGCGGTATTCAGTAAACTCTTCCGTATCTGTATTGATATAGAACATTTCCGTGTAGTCTTTGGCCAACGTTTGTGCTATGTGATTGAATAAGAGTCCGGTATCGACCGCATTCTCGTAGGCTTCCTTTGTCAACGCGTGTTCACGCTGAACGCTTACGAGATCAGTTTTGTCCTGACACATGCCGAGGACGCAGAGCCTTCCGGAAGTATCCGTGTATTTGATCTTCGTTGTCTGTAACTGGTGTTTTTTTCCACCGGCGTCCAAAACTTCTTCATAAAATACATAGGGCCTGCTTAGCGACAGGGCGATCTTGTCAGCCTCATTGAAATGTGCTGCAGTCTCAGGATCAAAGATCTGATCATCGGTAAGACCCACAACGGCATCCGGTGAATCTTTTTGTGCATACTCAGCCATAGCCTGATTACAGGCAAGATATCTTCCGGTCTCGGCATCCTTTGTAAACGTCATGCCCGGCATATTGTCAAGGAGCGATCGGAATCTTTCCTTAAGCTCGGCGATCTTTCCTGCTTCCTCAAGTTCCTGTCGGTAGTCCTCTTTCTCTTCACGAACTACAAACGAATGCAGCAAACAGGTTCCGAGCATAAACGCAATACTGTAAAGCGGAAGATACGGAAACCAAAGCTGGATAAAAAGGCATGCTGCCATTATCAGACCGAAAGCGGCCAGCATGCGGAAACGGAAACTCTTTGCCGCCCTGATGCCGCTGCTGAACATGACGGTAAGGGCATAAACAGAGATAACTATCAGAAATACGATCTGACAGACCAAAAGAACATAGCGCGACGGCAGAGCCTTATAAACGCATTCCTCATCCACGGTAAACAGGACCGGGATGAAGACGTTTAAGATGGAAATGCCAAAAACAACACCCGCCAGGCCACGGCCCAGATACCTCAGAGCGCGCCCGAACGGCCCTTTTTCCTCCAGATAGGTGACTATGAATTCAACCCATAAAGTTAAACTTGCCGCCATCGCGACAAAGTAGACGGTCGTATCGACAAAGAGCGCATCAGAAAGCTTTCTGCTTTCGATCAGTCCCCATAAGACGTCCGTAACATAGTATGCCAAGACAGCAAACAAAAACTTCCTGTACACTTTCCAGGCAGGCTTTTCATTGATCCCGGAATCGAAAAAGACATCCCAGTTTACGATCAACAATGTCAGGATCGCCAAAAGACCGATCGCAGAATAATACATAAACCCTTAACCTCTCTGCTTCTTCTTTTCTTTCAGGATCTTCTTATTCTCATACATCGTCTGATCCGCACGTTCATATACGGAAGCTACTTTTTCATCATGGTCATAACGTGACATACCGAGAGCAATGACAATGCCGCCGTTCGCCGTGGCGTCTTCATTATGCTCATTCATCTGATCGATAAGATCATCCAATCGGTCATAATCATCTCCCTGTGCAAGGACGGCAAACTCGTCGCCGCCGACGCGGAATACAGGGCTTCGCTTGAACGTGGTACAAACGATCTTGCACGCATCCCTGAGAAACTGGTCTCCTGCCTTGTGGCCTTCGTTATCGTTGACTTTCTTGAGGTCATTGACATCAAGGATAACAATGGCAAATTCAGGCGCACGGTCCATCTCGATCTGTGCGTTCAGTCTTTCCTCGTAAACCCGGTAAGCATTCCTGTTCTTGACACCGGTCAACGCATCGATGTTGGCCTCGATCCTTGCCTGTGCCAGGCGGCGGCCGTAATCTTCTTCCTGACGCACCTGTGCATCGATGTCGTTGACGCCGACAACAAGACGACGGCCCTCCTTTTCATCGACTATGGCAGCCTTCAACTGAACATAACGGGGTTCGCCTTCAGTAACAAGACGGAAGCTCAGTGTGAAGATTCCGTTCTTCTCGACTTCCGCCAAAGCATTCTCCATGGTAAGCGCAATAAATACCCTGTTCTGGTCTTCCGCGTATACTTTCTTTATGGAATTCTCCCTGAAATCAGAGAAGAAGTTATCTCCTGTCTCAGGCATTGCAAAAGAATCAAAACCCGCGGTCGAACTGTAAACCCTGTACCGCCCTGTTTCCGGAACAACAACGTAGATGCACATGTATTCTCCGGACAATGCACTGATCCTCCCGTAAGAGATCCGTTCCTCCTGTATCCGCTGTGCGGCCTGCTGATGCTTCATCTGTTCATCAACATCCGCAAGGCTCAGAATAATGAAGTTTTCATCATCCTGCAGACGTGTGACCTTCAAGCTGACATATTGAGGTTCATTATCCTTTAACATGCGGAAAGTCATTACAAACGCATCATTGTCATTCAGCGCATTTACAAGGGTTTTACGTTCCAAGGCTTTGATGACGTTTTCCCTGTCATCAGGATATACGTATTTCTCCGCCAGGTCCTGGGATTCCTCAAAGAAATGCCAGCCGCGTCTTGTCTCGGCGAGGCTGCCGTCTTCGGCATTCGATCCGTATTCGATGAATTCTTCGGTATTGACGTCAACATAGAAGAGATACATGTATCCTTGGGCCAAAGCCTGCGCGATATAGGTAAAGATCACAACGTTGCTCCTGGCCTTTTCATAGTCTTCCTTTGTCGACATGCTTTCTCTGAAGATCTTCAGGTTTTCAGAAGCGTCAATATGTATTCCCATCAGACAGAGGCGTCCGTTGGAATCCGTATATTTCTGCTTGGTGATCTTAACGTTTTTCAGAGTGCCGGAAGCATCCTCCAATTTGTCATAGAAGATCAGTGGCTCATCCATCGACAACGCCATCTTGTCATCTTCAATGCTGCGCTTTGCCTTGTCTTTATCAATAAAATCAGTAATCTTGTGTCCAATAACTTCAGAAGGATCTTTTTTGTGGAAGTATTCGGCCAGTGCCTGGTTGCAGGCGAGATATTCACCGGTCTCGGCATCCTTCGTATAATACAGACCGGGCATGTTGTCCAAAAGTGCGGATACCGTCTGCTGAAGTCTTGCAGCACTTTTGGCCTCCTCGAGAACGAGTTGCTGCTCGCCTGCCTGTTTTGCCATTTTCAATCTTCCGACCAGTTGGAAGATTATGACTCCGAACAGCAGGGTCAATACAGTTAAGACTACAAACCAATTATCCTTAACGAACCTCACGTATGACACTTTCTGGTCCACGTACATGTAAGAAGCCAGTGCAGTGTCCATTTCCGTACTGCCTGTCAAAAGAACTGCTTTATTCATTATCGCAAACAGTTCAAGATCAGTTGCCCTCATCGCAAACGAGAAGTTGAGGGATTCACCGGTTGGTATTGTGACCAGTTTATTCTTACTTAAAGTCTCTTCCTCGGAAGGCATTCTGTAATTGCTGACCAGGACGCAATCCGCTTCTCCCTTCGAGACCGCATCGTAACATGCCTGAAGGCCCTTATACGGTATCCTCTCGGACTCGGGATAATAATCCATTATGAAGCTCTCAATATTGACCATGTTCTGATTTACGGCAAACTTGATCTTACTGTCGGATGAAAGCGCCGTACGGTCGGAAGCGCGCATGATCGCGTTCATCTCAGTTTCCATTGCGGCATCCGTAAGCATTATGTTTCTTTGCTGCGCATCATAGGTACTCATGCAGACCGGGAAGATACAATCGATCTCTCCCGCATTCAATGCTTTTATTGCATCTTCCGTTGATTCATAAGGAATGGTCTTGAACTTAAGATTCGGACTGTTCAGATTGTTACCGATATGCGCCAGGAAGTCTTTAAGAGCACCCGTCAACTCGCCGGTATTCTTATCAGTTGCGCAAAACGGCAGGTAGTTTTCCCTGTAACCGATACGGATCTCACCATGCTTTGAGATCCAATTCTCCAACTTAGGAGTAAGTGAAACATTGGTCTTCGAATTGAAAAGGCGGGCCTTGGATAGTTTTTCATTAAAATACGGATCGATCTCCTGTATATCAGCCATTGCCATATTCAGTTCTTCAAGAAGATCCGGGCGCTTCTTGCTGACTGCATAGTAATAATCAGATCCTCCGATCCTGCAGGTTGGAACGATATTCTGATCGTATTCTGAAATATAGATCGAAGCGTAGCCGTCGATCTCCTTACGCGCTATCTTATTCTTGGAGTCACTCTCGGAACCCGTCAGAGGAACGATCTGAATGTTAATGCCATGTTTCTGGGACCATTCCCGCAAAAGGGTCTCCTGATAGCTACCGCTGTTTACACCGATCCGTTTTCCGTTGAACGAAGAAATATTGTCCGCACTGATCTCCCTGTTATCGGAACCGACATAAATGTAGTACGATTCAGAACCCATGGGAAGTTCGGAAAAGTACATGTCTTTCTCACGTTCCTGCTTATATGATACGTCACTTAACAGATCGATCTCTCCGGTTTTAAGCTTTTCAAAAAGATTCGGCCAGCTGTCCTCAACGTATTCATAGGTCCAACCGGTATAAGCAGCGATCCTCTGATGATACTCGTAGTCGACTCCGTGGCGCCTGCCGAAGCGGTCATAATAGCAAAACTCGGATTCAAACCATCCGACACGAACGACCTTTTGTTTCTTTTCATCCGCAGCTACGGCAGCCGGCATAAGAAGTCCTGTAAGAACAGCAGTTAACAGCATAGCAGTCACAAGCCGTTTGAAACCGTTAAAGAACCTCATTTTGCTACCTCCCCTGATCAAACCCTTTTTGTTCCTTCTGCCGGGACCGTTCCCCCAAACAATATCACTGTACAAATGCGATCATTCAAACTTTTACTATTAAATTATAAAAGAAAAATTATAAAGTTTGCTTGAACAAAATGTTTCAAGCTTGAAATCACTTATACCCAATGTGTTAATATTTCGCGGATCAAACTCCGTGTCCCTGCGGATCGAACTTATTATCCGGGAACATCAGCACGTCATCCGGAATGAAAACGAGTGTTGCGGGAGTGTCTTTTACCAGTTTGGCCTTCATGCCGATCAGGGTACAGTAATCGTACTTGTATTTCCTGCCGTCACTGTCGATACGCATCACATAGCCGTTAACGCTTTCAACTACCGCATGATACGCAATATATTGATGTTTTGAGATGATCCTCAGTTTGGAAATTGCATTCGTTACATACCACACAAAGATCGGAAATCCGAAGACCGCTATGAACAAAAACATGAAGAACATGAATCCCATGGCCCTTTTGGCTCTCACGTGAATTATCGCCTCAATCAGATTGCCGGGTGAGACTCCACCCGGTTCGCCGCGCATTATCTTAAGTATGGCTATCGCTGAGATCAGGAACATGACGACTATTACGGTCGCAACGTTCAGGAACTGATCCTTGACCACTGTCCAATAGATCTTTCTTTCATAGGGCAGCGGAACTTTGACCTTGTAATAATCCTTATCGTCCTTGAAGTTCTCAAGATTACCCTTCCCGTAGAATATCTGCTTCCAATTCTTCATATCCTTAAGCGAGTACAACGCTGCATTAGGCGAGATCGCGATACTCAATACAGGGAAAATAAGAAAGCCTGTAACATAAAGCACAGGGTTGTCTTCCTCGGAATACGAGATTATCAACACGAGCGCCGCGATTACCAGAACCGGGACCAATCCCGCCAGGAACTTGTCTATATACCACTTTGTAGTCTTCTCTCTGCTCCCGCTCTTGTAATCTTTCAGAAGGACCAAAAGCAAAACAAAGGACATTATACCCGCCGGTACTGTGAAGACCAAAGCAGCCATATTATCGAAAGAGAGAGCTGCGAAAACGCCGAAAGCAACTAAAGAACATGAAAGAAGCAGGATAACGATGAGCTTCTTTCCGTTTGAAAGTGAATTCGGGGATTGCTTTTTCTTTTTGTTTCTGCCCATTACCGAATCTAGAACTTGAGGCCAAAAGTATTATTCAAAAACTCAGTGCCGTATATCACAACGAATGCACCCAAGAACGCCATCAATCCGGCGATCACCAACGATATAAGGATGATCCACCAATGCCAGTTCTTCACCTTCTTTACTCCTACGCCGATCTGTACGAGCGTCAGGGCCAGGTAAACTATGCCTCCGATGACGATGGCCATCCCCGTAACCGTGCTGTCGCCATTTCCGTAAAAATCAAAGCTGGCATTCTTGAGCGCAACGTACCAGATGACTGTCGAAAGAATGATCGACCAGAGTATTTGAATGATGAAGTAAACAGACTTTTTCATAGCAAATCTGATTATATCATTGATCCAGATGTTTCACAGGAACACTCTTGGTCAGCCAGACACCGTTGACTGAACGGTAGAACTTGTAGCCATCACGATACATCTCTCCGCTCTTAACCTTATAAATGAAAGGCTTTCCATGACGCTGCCCGACCTTAAGAGCAGTCGCCTCGTCAGCAGACAGATGCACATAAAGACGCGACTTTGGGATAAGACCCTGCCCGTTAATGGAAGCGACGTACTTTTCGCCGGTGCCATGGAAAAGAATCTCGGGCGGTTCCTTCTCCTCAAGTTCAACATCTACAGGAATGGAATGTCCCTGATTCGCGCGGATAAGAGTCTTGTCCTCATTGAACGAGTATCTCTGCTTCTCGTCTTCAGCCACGATCTGCTCGAGCGTAGACATGTCCAAAGGGTGCGTTTTCGAGACGCCCGCTATCAGTTCATCGACATTGGCCCACCCGTGTTCGTCCAGGGTGATGCCTATGGTCTCCGGCTTGTGGCGGAGAATCAGCGAAATAAACTTGCTCGTTTCTTTAAGACTCATTCAAAGAACCTCTCTGGTCTCATCCAAAATCTCCGCTTCAGTATTGGACTCAACAAAAGACGAGATGGAATCCATCAGGCTGTCGGCCATCGCGTTGTGCGGAACTATGGCAGCCACGCCGATCACTATAATCTGATGCGTGTCCTGCTCGTCGATCTCTGCGCTGGACACGTGAAATCTGTTCTGTAACAGTGTTACGAGGCTTTTCACGATCATGCGCTTCTCTTTAAGGCTATGTACCCAGGGAGCATAGAGCCTGAATGTCATTGTAGCTATTTTCATAGTCTGATTATACTGCTGATTACAGCTTATATCTCTTCATAAACTCCTTATAATCCTCAAAAGAGCCCACACAGTAACTGGTATCCTCAGGATCATTAGAAACATCAATAGGTTCGTTCGGATCATCCGATACTTTGATTATTTCCTCATCATGACCAAAATTCTTCCTTGTATAGCTATTCATGCCTTCACCCTCCGATCAAGTTTTCAAACAGCGCTAAACTGCATTCATGGAGTTCTTCTTTTCGATATTCTTCATCGGAAAAATAATCTTCAATGCAAATTTCAATGGTTCCGTGAATATTATCACCATAATTATCAGTGAAGTCGATTTCACGAATTCTCCCATTCTCATCAATAACCAACCGGGGACATGCCCAAACAGGATTCTCAAAAAGCTTTTTCGCCCAATCTGCCAGACCTGAATGATAGTATTCATTAATAGCGTTTTCAAAATCCGAAAAGACTTTACTTATGCTATAAGTCACTCCATTTAATACAAAAACTTGTTCCTCAATTCCGCCATTGTTTGCAAACTCAAAACGCTGACTGACTTTATCCTCAAACCACCAATCAAGATCCCATTCATTTAAGGAATGGCCTGCCGATGTCCATGCGAAATCGCATCTGTTGCCACTCAACAACCTGTATGTATTATGGGGATCGATAACCTCATCATCTCTTCCAAGCAAAACATGGCAATTGTAGTTTTTACCATGATATCTGTTCCATAACTCTTCCAACTCATCTGTATATCTATAGCTTTCAAGCAGCTTAGTAATATAATCAGCAGGTGGAACACAAGGATTTGTCAGCACAGTCTTGACATCCAATTTCGCCCCAATCACATAAGCAAGAAAACCACCAAATGAGTTTCCGACAACTATATCAAATGCACCATCGTTGCAGTATTTTTTGATGATAGCCTTGGGACTTGTGTTTTCATAGTCGATCGTCTCGGATACGATCTCCGAACTTGGACTTGCTTGTCTGATCATTCTATAGTTTGTGTTCTCCGAGGAACCGCTAAAGCCGTGTAAATTAAGTATTCTCATTTTCACAACCAGCCTCCTCTTCTTTTACTCTCCAGCTCTCCAAATAGTACTGGAGTTCAGGAGACCATCTGTTTGCGTAATTCCAATCAAGCGTTGAAGGAGGATTCATTATCTGCTTGTATGCTTCATACATAAGTCTTCCGATAACCTTGGGTGAAACATCACCACACTCGCCGCAAAAGGCCGGGATCACGATGCTTTCGATATTGTTTTCAAGCGCGGTAATGAGACTCGTTCTGGTGCACTGATAAACGATCATGGGATCCTTTACGGAAATCGGGACTCTCATTGTTGGCGTGTGGATCAGTTTTATGCCATCCTTACCGGTATCAATAATGAAGCTAGTCCCGACAGGCTGCTCTCCTCTAAAGTTCCTGATAATATAATTCTGAACCCTCTCCTGGAGATTCCATCCAAAATACTCTGATATTGCGAGATCAAATCCACCGTCCATCAAACCGTATGAATTAGCCGGTGAGACAATGCAATCAACCTTGTTTTGAGACAGATACTGCTTCAGGCCATCGCAAACAACACTCACATCAGGCTCGTTGCTGAAATATGCACTCCAGCAATCCGCCATTACAGCTCGTTGGTCAAGAAGGATTACCTTCATACTCTCACCTTCTATATGCTTTCAGCAGGATCTCTCTTTCCCTTTTCATCGTGAACATCTCGTATTCGTAGATGGCTTTCCAGACATCATTCAGTTTTTGCTGGCTTTCCTTAGTCTCGTTGTGACCGATATGAGCAGGGTTGTCGCAAAAAGAATATCTGGACCATTCGTCTATGGGCATGTAGGGCTCATAGTTGCCACCATCCTCTTTGATCGTTTCCAGAATGCTTTCCCTAAATTCCTGGCGGAAGCCCGAATAGGAAGCAATATGCAGTACATATGCAATGACCTTATAGATGTTTTTCTGCGTAAATTTATTGTAGGCCACGCGAAAATCAAGTATTTCCTCGAACGGGACAGTCTCAAAACAGCGGTTCTTGCATTTCTCCGGATCAGCAAGCAGATCCTCCAGGAAAAGGAGCCTCACCTGCCACCTGTCAAAACAGTCTTTCTCAAAATCGCCGAACGCATAGATCACGCCGGTCTTCATGTTGGGACTTTCTTTGATCTCAATTTTCTGGAGATACCTTATGTAGTCGTAAAGCTCTTTTCTTTCTGCCTGGGCGTACTCAAATACCGTCAGCTCCCTGACCGCCTCATCGTACTGAATATGCTCGTCATGGTAACCAGTCGGATTGTTAAAGTAATAGAGATCAAAGAGCCTCGCGCCATACTCTTCGAAAATAGTATCTACCAACTCCGTGGTATTCAGTTCAAAAAGATAATCTTTAACCGTTTTCATCGCCGCGCGCCCTGATATCGTTAAGCTTGCCTCTGTAGAAAAGGAGCTGCCTTGCCTCTTCTTCGGTAATGAAACCGCGTCTTTCGGCAGCCTTTACGCAGAGCTGCTTTTCATCCTCGTCAACGGTATCGTCAGTCAGGTACAAAGCGAGCATGGCGATCTTGACTACCTTGGGTTCATCAACGTAACTGCCGTCGGGCACCTTTGCCGTGTG
>CAMZBB010000059.1 GCA_947304405.1 uncultured Clostridia bacterium | reverse complement strand
TACCGACAAAAACGAAGAAATGTTGATTTTTGTCGGTATTTCGAACATCTTCAAAGCTTTAGAAAGAGCTGACAGCAAAAAGGGCTGCCGCTTTAGTCTGCGGCAGCCCTGCAAATCTTTAATATCGTATGTTACTTGTGATACAGCTTCTTTGTCTGATAAACGGGCTCGCAGGTTACCTCGATGCCGAGTTTCTTCAGCATGTTGAGGTCAACTGATGACAGCATGGTCGTTGAGTGCAGGTCGCTGTGTTTGAGCTTGCTTATCTGCTGCATTGCGAGCTCTGCGACAGGGTTCGTTGTAGCACTGATGGCAAGCGCGATAAGAACTTCGTCGGTGTGGAGACGCGGGTTGTGATTGCCCATGTGATTGACCTTGAGATCCGAGATAGGCTCAATGACGTTGGGTGAGATGAGCGGGATGCTGTGTGAGATTCCCGCGAGTGTCTTGAGCGCATTGAGGAGCGCTGCGGAAGCAGGACCGAGAAGATCCGTCGTCTTGCCCGTAACGATCTGGCCGTCAGGGAGCTCCAATGCAACTGCCGGGCCTCCTGTGGATTCAGCCCTTACGAGCGCTGCGCCGATGATGCGGCGGTCTGACGTGTCGATGCCGCTTTTCTTCATGAGGAACTCGATCTTGGTCACGTCATCGCCTTCCGAAAGGCCCATGCGGACTGCCGCCCTGGCTTCGTAATAACGCCTGATGATCTCCATCTTCGACGCTTCGCAGCAAGCCTCATCATCGGTGATAGCAAAGCCCGCCATGTTGACGCCCATGTCCGTAGGAGACTTGTAAGGGCTCTCACCGAATATCTTCTCGAAAATAGCGTTAACGACCGGGAAGATCTCAACGTCACGATTGTAGTTGACGGTAGTCTTGCCGTATGCCTCGAGGTGGAAAGGGTCGATCATGTTGACGTCAGCGAGGTCAGCAGTTGCTGCTTCATAGGCAACGTTGACGGGGTGCTGGAGCGGGATGCTCCAGATGGGGAATGTCTCGAACTTTGCATAGCCGGCTTTGATCCCGCGCTTGTTCTCGTGATAGAGCTGGGAAAGGCATGTAGCCATCTTTCCTGAGCCCGGGCCGGGAGCAGTTACGACAACGAGCTTTCTTGTTGTCTCGATGTAGTCGTTCTTGCCGTAGCCGTCTTCACTTACGATGAGTGAGATGTCGGAAGGATATCCTGCGATGGGGTAATGTCTGTATGTCTTGACACCGAGGCTCTTGAGCCTTGCTTCGAAATTCTCGGCAAGGTGCTGGCCTGCAAACTGCGTAATTACAACGCTTCCCACATAGAGTCCGAATTCGGTAAATGCATCGATGAGGCGGAGGACTTCCTGATCGTAAGTGATGCCGAGGTCGCCGCGGCGCTTGTTCTTCTCGATTGCGTCTGCGTTGATCGCGATGACGATCTCACAATCGTCCGAGAGGGCCTTGAGCATTCTTATCTTGCTGTCGGGTTCAAATCCGGGAAGTACTCTTGAAGCATGGTAATCATCGAAAAGCTTGCCTCCGAATTCCAGATAAAGCTTGCCGCCGAACTGTTCAACGCGCTCTCTGATGCGTGCGCTCTGAAGTTCTACATACTTCTCATTACTGAATCCGGTCTTAAACATAACGGCAGCCCCCAATACTTAATAGAAGTCATTATAAACTTAAAATCGGCTTTCAAATGTTACAAATTATTCGGCACTCTTCAGCGATTCCGCCATGTCGATCTTCTCTATTCTTGCGCGCATAATGAGGTTCACTATCGTCGAGAACAGCAGAACGAACGCGAGCGAATATACGTAACTTACGAATACGATCCTAAGCTGGTACATGATCATGTCCATTGCGATCTGTGCCATGACGAATCTGTGCAGCAGGATGCCCAGAGGAATTCCGAAAAGGAACCCGAGAAGGACCAAGATCACGTTTTCGCGCGTGACATATGCGCCGGTCTCTTTTCGGTTAAAGCCCATGACCTTCAGCGTTGCGATCTCTCTTATGCGCTCGGTGATGTTGATGTTGTTCAGATTGAAAAGAACGATGAACGCGAGAGTCGCCGCGCAGATGACGACCAGTATGATTATGTAGTTCATTCTCTCCATCGTTTTGGAAAAGCTCTCTCTCGAATCCGCAGTCGAGGACCATGTCTTAATGTCATATTTATCCGAGAGATATGAAGCGATCTTATACGAATCCGCCGCGGTCTTGCTCTCAGTTGCCGCAAGCAGCGTCTCGGGGTTATAAGTCTTGCCGAAAGCGTCCCTGTAAGTAGCGGGCGTCATCATGACGTAGTGGAATGTATAGTTCGTGAAAATGAAGCCGACCTTGAGCTTGACGTCGTGCTCGTCGTCACCGTACATCATCGTTATCTCGTCGCCGACCTTGACGTGATTCTTGTCCGCGAGTTTCTCGGAGATCGCGACTTCGCCGTCGGCCGGCCACTCAATAGTCTCGCCGGTCTTGGAATTGCTCATTCCGAAGATCTTGCCGGTGTTCTTATCGTCGGATATGAACATCTCAACGTCTCTTACATAACCCGAGCCGCTGTTCTTGGCCTGGTCGTCTTTTACGAGCACGTATTCGAATTTGACACCGGATTTGGAGACCGCTTCCCTGGCGGCATCTTCGATCGCATACTGCTTGTAGTCATCGTCGAAGGTGACCTTGAGGTCATATTTCATAATGTTATCGAACTGAGTGTTGACTACGTTGCAGATCGAGTCGTACAGACCGAACGCCGTGATCAGAAGGGCCGCGCAGCCCGCGATGCCGACTATCATCATCCACATTCTCTTCTTGAAGCGGAAAACGTTTCTTGCTGAGACTTTGTGAAGGAATTTCATTCTTTTCCAGATAAATCCGATGCGCTCTAAAAGGATCCTCTTGCCCGGGACTGGCGCCTTGGGTCTTATGAGTTCCGCGGGCATTCCGGTCAGTGCGGACATTGCCGTCGCGACCGATACTCCGACCGTGCAGACCAATGATACTCCCAAAGACAGGATGAACAGCGGCATGCTCGTTGTGAACACGATATCGGAGAATCCGTACATCATCCGGTACGTCTCCCAAATTACCCACGGAAACAGTTTGATCCCGCCCGCAAAACCCAGGACTACACCCAGCATTGCGGCTGATCCCGCGTAGATCGCATACTTCATGACGATCGAAAAGTCGGTGTAGCCAAGCGCTCTCATCGTGCCGATTATTCCTCTTTCGTCGTTTACCATTCTGCTCATCGTGGTCGAGCACACGAGCGCGGCGATGGCAAAAAAGAAGATCGGGAAGACTGATGCGACACCGTCAACTATCTTGGCATCGTTATCGAAGCAGACGTAACCCGTATTCTTGTCTCGTCCCAGGATATATGTGTCCGGTTCATCGGCAAGATCGATCATGGTGCGGCCGTAAACTACGTCTCCGTATGCCTCGTTCACGCCCTGCGCGAAATCGTAGTAGCCGTCCCAGAACTCGCGGAGGCCGTCTTCGTATTCTTTGCGGCCGTCATCCAGTTCCTTTTGTGCTTTGTTGATCTTCCTGATGCCTTCGTTATACTGCTTGACGCCTTTGTTGTACTTCTTGACGCCGCTGTTGTACTGAGACCTGGCAAGCTTGTATTTCTTGTAGTTCTTGTCGTATGCGGATTTGCCCGATGTGTACTGCTTATATCCCGAGTTGTACAACTTGGTGTACGCCGCATATTGAGCCTTGAGTTCTTCCAGCTGCGGCTTTAAGTAATCCGCGCCTTGGGCGATCGCCGCTTCGAGCTGGGCAATGCCGTTCTTGAGCGAGTTGATCCCGCTCTTGAGTTTATTCAGGTCCTTCTTTGCCTTGTCGAGTTTTTTCTTACCGTCGCTCAGCTGCTTTTTGGCGGAATCAAGCTGCTTGCGGGCGTCTTCGAGTTTGGTTTTCGAGCTGTCCAAAGTCTTCTTCGCATCGGCCAGCTTCTTGCGGTTGTCCTTTATCTTCTTGGCACCGTCTTCGATATCTTTCTTGGCGTCATCAAGTTCTTTTCTGGCGTCGTTGATCTCTTTCCAGCCGTCGTCGATCTCATCGTAATGCTCTTCGACTTCATCGCTGATCTTTTTGTATTCGTCCTTGAGGAGCCTGTCGAACCTTATCTTGGTGACGTCTTCCAGGATATCGCCGTAACTGTCCTCCACGCTTTCCGCCCACCGCTTATACTCATCGGAATAAAGGTAGAGTCCCGTGTTTGCATAAAGATATGCTTCGGTGAAGGCATCGCAGTCAAAGGCTTCAGGGAGCGCGCAGACGAAGTAACCGACGTTGCCGGAGCCCTCGTCGGAAGTGCCTCTCTGGAAGTTCATGTACACAGGTGACCTGACAGTTCCGACGATCGTGTACTCCCTGTACTTGAACTTTTCCAAAGAATCCTTACTCGTATCGTTTGCTATTACGAACTTCTCGCCAATGTGCGAGGAAGATAACTGGTAGCCGTCAATGACGATCTCATCCGGTTTCTCGGGCATGCGGCCTTCCTCAAGCTTGAGCTTGTTTACGTTCTTCGTGACCGACATGAACTTGACCGTATCGGCACTTGTGCTGTCACCTAAGTATGCCGTGCAGTCGACCGAATATGCTCCTTCCACGATGCAGTTCGTTCTTTTCGCGAGTTCGTCGATATCCTCCTGCTCAAAGCCGATGGTGGAAATGAGCCTGAAGTCGAACATCGAGTGTGTCTTTACAAATGCATCGGCCGTGGCGACAAACGACGGCGTGGAGAGTTTAAGCCCGGCGAAAAAACCGACGCCCAAAGCGATTATCGCGAATATCGCGATAAACCTCGGAAGCGTCATTTTGATGGATCTTAAGATAGTCTTTACGTAAGGGCTCATTACCATTCGATCGTATCTACGTTTACCGGATTGTCATTGACTACGTTGCTCGTAATCTTGCCGTTCTTTACCTTGATCACCCGGTCCGCCATTGCGGTAAGCGCAGAGTTGTGCGTGATTATAACTACGGTCATGCCCTTCTCATTGCTCAGCGACTGTAAAAGTTTCAGTATAGATTTGCCCGTCTGATAGTCGAGCGCGCCAGTCGGCTCGTCACACAGGAGGAGCTTGGGGTTCTTTGCGATAGCTCTTGCGATCGCGACCCTCTGCTGTTCCCCTCCAGAGAGCTGCGCAGGAAAATTGTTCTTGCGTTCCGACAGTCCGACTTCATCCATGAGCATATCGCAGCTGATAGGCTCTTTAACGAGCTGCGCCGCCATCTCGACATTCTCATACGCGGTGAGATTCGGAATGAGATTATAGAACTGGAAAACAAAACCGACGTTCTGCCTTCTGAAGAGCGCCAGTTCATTCGCACTGAGTTTAGATATCTCTTTGCCGTCAAGATAGACTTCTCCGGAAGAGAGCCTGTCCATTCCGCCGAGGATATTCAGAAGCGTCGTCTTGCCGGCGCCGGACTGGCCGACGATAACGCACAGTTCACCTTTTTCGATGGTAAAACTGCACCCGTCGAGCGCAGTTACATTGACCGAGCCGGTCTTGTAGATCTTCTTAACTTCTCTGAATTCAATGTATGACATGGATCTCCCGGTCTTATGCCCTCAAAGGGTCAAGGAGCACCATGCATTTGTAGTCATTGTGATCCTCGAAAACGGAAGTGTGTCTGATGACTCTTCTCTTTCCTTCGGCAATGACAAGCTGCTCAAATTCTTCTCTGGTGGCTATCTCGTTGTATCCGAAGGTCTTGCCTCTGTAATGCATCGGAATGACGACGCGCGGATCGATATCCTTCGTCATGTTAAAGGCCTGTCTCGCATTGATGGTAAAGAATCCTCCGACAGGTATCAGAAGGACATCACAGTTCCTGATCTGGTCGAGCTGCGAAAATGTGATTTCGCAGCCGATGTCTCCCATGTGGACTACTTTCTTGCCGTCAATGTTTATTATGTTGATATTGTTGCGGCCTCTTGCCATCCCTTGAACATCGTCATGGAACGTGTGGATCGTTTTTACGTCGAACTTGCCCGGCCATACATCCTCCGGTGCACCGACGCCTTCAAAATCGCTGTGATCGGCATGTCCGTGAGAACATAAGACCTCATCGGCAATGACGTCGTGATCGGCCAGGCCCGGAACTGAGCCGTGCTTATAGGGATCCAGGGCTATCGTATGGCCGGCCTTATCCTCGATCACAAAGCATGCATGCCCGATGTAGGTTATCTTCATGCAAAGTATCCTCCGTCAGGAATTGGTAATATCGTCTGATAAAGAATCGTCATCCTTTTTATCTTCGGAACCGGAATCCTTCGCGGTTTCGTTAAGGGCATCCGCCTTGATGACTTTCTTCGCAAGTTTCTTAGCCTGCAGTGCTAGTATGGCATTTGCGATGCCGCCTACCGCAGCGACTATGAGCGTGATGCCTATCATGATGACCAAAGCCTGTGTCGCAAGCTTAAGGAAGATCGTCAGGAATCCGAGCACGAGCGCCGCAAGTCCGAAAAACAGTGAGAACGCCCAATGATCCGCCCTTGCAGGCTTCAGAATGGCAAGTGCCGTGAAAATGATCACTATCGAGTAAACGATGATTATCATGCCCATGATCCAGTTGAGGAAGCTGATGAGCGGTCCCGGCTGCACCATGAAAACGATTCCGAATATCATGACCGCCGTTCCGAAGATCACGACGACCCAGTCAAACAGAGCTTTCTCCTGCTTGGTAAGGAAACTGATAATGGCAAAAACGCCTGTCGCGATAAGAATGCCTGCAATGACGCGGACGAAGATCTCAGCTATCGCGTTGCCCTTGCCTGCGATCGCATTGACCAGAAAAACCAATCCGAGGATCAGCATTACGATATCAACTATCACTGTCCTTGCACTGTAAGATTCAATGCCCTTTTTGTTCTTCTTGTTCTTTGCCATGGAGATCCCTCCTGTCTTTACGAAAGATTGCAGTTATTTCGCTTCTAATATTATGAACTAAGAAAGTGGACTGTTCAATGAAAGAATGATCTAATTCTTCAGAGCTCTCTTCTGATCCAGGGCAGCACTTCGAGCGAACGGGCCAGGATCCCCTTCATGTACGCGATCGCAGTCCCGTAATTCGTCATCGGGATCCCTGCATCTTCAGCGCACTTGGTACGGTATCTCATCTCGCGGTCATTCAACATGCATCCGCCGCAGTGGATGATCATCTTGTACTTAGAGAGGTCGTCTGCAAAAGAAAGGCCCGACGTCGTCTCGATGTTGATCTCTTTGCCCGTGTATTCGCCCAGCCATTTCGGGATCTTGTAAGTTCCTATGTCCTCACATTGACGGTGATGCGTGCAGCCTTCGGAGATCAGCACCGTGTCGCCGTCTTCAAGCGTGTCGATCGCCTTCACGCCTTTTACCGCGCTCTTCAGAAATCCCTTGTGCCTTGCCATCAGTATCGAAAATGATGTCAGCATGACATCCTTCGGAACGACGGGTGCGATCTTGCCGAAGACCTGGCTGTCGGTGACAACAAGCTTCGGCTTCTCCTTAAGGTCAGCGATTGCGGATGCAAGCTCCGTGTCCTGCGTTATATAGGCCTTTGCGTTCTTATCAAGGATCTCTCTTAAGACCTGCTGCTGGGGAAGGATTATCCTGCCTTTCGGAGCCGATGAATCGATCGGGATGACGAGGATAACAGTATCGCCGGGTTCGACGAGATCACTGATCAGAGGCTCGCCTTCCTGCTTTAAAGCGCCCAGCTTTCCGATCATTTCGCGCAGTTCATTTACGTTCTGACCGGTGACTGAACTTACGCAGATCTCGTTTTCCCTAAGAAGCGGAAGATCTTCTCTGAGATCTGCTTTGTTGTAAACGGTTATGTATGGAATGCCCTTCTCTTTGAAGAGCGAGATCAGTCTTTTTTCCGTGTCGCCGAAATCTTCTTCAAGGTCTATTACGAGAACAGCGATATCGACTTTGTTAAGAATGAGCCTGGTCTTTGAAATGCGCTTTTCTCCAAGCTCGCCTTCATCGTCAAAACCCGGCGTGTCTATTATCACGACAGGTCCCAATGGCAGCAGTTCCATAGCCTTCATGACAGGATCCGTCGTCGTTCCCTTCGTGTCCGAGACGACCGCCAGGTCCTGATTTGTGACCTTGTTTACGAGGCTTGATTTACCCGCGTTCCTTCTGCCGAAAAAACCGATGTGGATCCTCTCGCCCGAGGGTGTATCGTTAAGGCTCATGATAATAATCCTCCAATCTCATAAGATCAGGAATCTCCTTCCTGAACAGTCTCCCTGACATCGCGAAATGAGGCAGCCTGATAAACTTTGCAGACTTCGGTGAGATGAGTTCAAACATCGGATCGCCGATGATGATCTCAGCATCAGAAAGCGCATCTCTTATCTCGTCTTCGCCGTGACATTTTCTGTCGCATTCGGAGAGCAGTCCGTCCGTGATCTCGGTTGTGGCAATGACATTGAAATCCCTGCCGTACCTGTTCTTGATCTCCGATGCTATAAAGCCAGAAATAACCGTTTCGCCGACGATGTAACAGCGCGATCTTTCACGCTTAACGTCAAGATAGTTTCCCATCAGTTCATATGGTATCCCGAACGCTTCCTTCATGTATCTTGCAACTTCAAGACCTGTTGAAGACACTACAAGATTCATCTCCGCCTGAGGCGCTTTGAGCACGTTTTCAAGCGAAGTGCCGTATGCCCAGTTTGAAACGATGGTCTTGCCTTCGGGAATAACGAATTTCGTGTTGGTATGATCGAGCGGCGTGCTGCCCAAAATGTTGATGCCGCCTTTGATCTTTTCGTTCGCGGGCTTCAGCATCTTTTTCGCAAACGCGAGAAAAGCCTCCGATGCGCCCTTTGTATAATCGTGCATCGCATTGGTCTGCACATAGAAGCAAGGCAGTCCCGTCTTATCTTCAACGATCTTCGAAATGCCCTTGAAATCAGTTCCGTTAAGATACGGAAGCGGCGAATTCGCAAGCGCGATGAACTTAGGCTTCATGTCCTCAGCGGCACGCACGATGTCTCTGATGAACTTGTCGTCATTGCCCGTTATCGCATCGATGTCATTAAGGCCCGAGATGTAGATGAGCGCTTCCTGTTTATACCAACGCACTTCATCGTGTGTGTTGTATGTCGAGTTGCATCCTGACGGATCGTGAATTACCAGCATGCCTCCGAGCTCATAAAGCGCGGATGCAAACCCTGACACATCGCCCGTATATACCGGAAGGATCTTATATGCTTTTTTCATAGGACACAACAGCACCCTAAACCCTTCCTCGGAATGATGTCTTCGGTGTTCTTCGGCACTATGAAAGCATCTTCCATGAGCTTTATGAAAGCCTTTATTCCTGCATATCCGTAAAGGCCTCCGCCTTCGATCATGTTGACGAAATATTCAGTTCCTTCAAACCACGCAGCCTTCTGTCCGATCGCTAAGATCTTCTCATCGCCTTCATGTCTTACCGGTCTTCTTCCCTTCACGTGCATGGTGGCGCAGAGCATCAGATCGGGCGCATTTGAAACGAGCCAGTTGAAATCGTTTACCTCATCAGGATCGATCGCATCGAGATAGATCCTTTTAAGATTAAATCCGTTGCTGATAAGAAATCTCGCAAGTGACATGGGTCTTGGAACAGCCGTGTAATCAAGCGCGATCTCAGTATCACCCAGAAGCGTCTTAAGGCCTGCCACCGCTCTGTCCGATGATGCCCTTCCGTTGAAGACCGGAACGACTCCTATCTGTGAGAGCGCATCATCTATTTCGTCGTAACTGAACGTGAAAGGCATGTACACCATCGGTCTTCCGATGCGCTTGCAGAAAGCGGCCGTGCCTAAAACTCCCGCGGGATATGAGCAGATCACGCTGCTGCATTTGCCAAGATCGTAATAATCCTCAAGAGTACCGCATGCTGCTTCATCCCTTACCGTAACACCCTGGGCTTCAAGAAGTTTCCTGATGTCATTGTCTTTTGAAAGCGGCATGTCGCATCCCATCACGGTGACTGAGCCGTCTTTTTCGCCATCGGGAATGATGTCGAACATCGCTTTTCGAAGACGCTGGTCAGGTGTCGTTCCGCGCTTTTGCATGACCGGATCCATAAAGCCCCTGACGAACTTTACGTCAGGGAAACGCTTGGATAGTTCGTCATAGATATAGTCGATGTCACATCCCATGAACTTGTGCACGCACACGGGAAAAACAATGACGACGGGCGGGCATTCGGGAAGTGATTTCAAAACGTCCGTAACGCCTTCTATCGTTGACTCTTCAAGACGCCCGGCGAAAACCATGTCATCCTCTTCCAGTATCACCGAGGAGAAACGGTTCAACTCACCCATTTCCGCAGCCGTCATGACAACGCCTCTCATGCAGTTGTCTGCACAGATATAGATCTGGTGCGCCTTCGGGATCTTGAATCCGATATGGACTATATTCCAAGTGCCGTGTGCGGGCGCGTTGAACTCAAGGCCGCCTTCAAACGGCTTCGGAAACTGTGCATCAGCTATCCTTACCCTGTCTTCACTTGAGGTTGGCATAAGTCGTTTTTACGGTAACTCCCGGAAGTCTTCCTATCTTGCCGGATATCTCGCTCGTGAGATCCTGCGGCGCATCGATGGCAATGCTGATGATGTTTATTCCCTTCTCTCTGTATGGAATTCCCATACGGCCAATGATGTACTGTCCCGCCTCGTGCAGGAGTTCGTTCATCTTGGCAACGGATTCAACATCTTCAACGATTATCGTGATCGCGGCAACTCTTGTTTCCATTTTTGCCCTCCTGTCAGCAGATCCTCGGAAGCAGCTCGTTTCCCGGCTGCGGCAGATATGTCATTCCTCCGATGCCGGTCGTCATGACCACTCTTCCCTTGTTATCCGAAGTGACCTCTCCTATTATCTTCGCACCCTTTGCATGCTCGGTCTTGCGCAGAGCCTCGACCACTTTGTCCGCATACTCGGCAGGACACATCATGACCATGGTTCCTTCGCATGCGAGATAGAGGGGCTCCAATCCAAGCATTCCGGTGACGCCCCTTACTTCATCCGCAACGGGAACAGCTTCTGAATCGACTTTGATCCCGACGTCCGACTGGTCGCAGATCTCGTAAAGAACGGTACCTACGCCGCCTCTCGTGGCATCCCTGATGACATGCATTTCAGGGCATGCTTCCAGGACTGCGGCAACCGCGTCCCACAGCGGCGCGCAATCACTCTTAACGTCTGCTTCAATGCCGTATTCGTCTCTGGCAAGAAGAATGCATGTACCGTGTCTTCCGACATCGCCGGTAACGATTATCTTATCGCCGGGCTTTGCATTTGCACCTGAAAGGTTTACGCCCTCTTCGATCACGCCGACTCCGGCAGTGGTGATGAACACCTTATCGACCTGGCCTTTGCCTGCGACTTTGGTATCGCCGGCGACGATCCTGACGCCTGCTTTTCGAGCGGTCTCGCCCATCGCTTCGGCAATCTTCTCCAAGTCTTCGATCGGAAAACCTTCCTCAATGACATACGAACATGTCAGATACAAAGGCTTTGCGCCCATGCATGCCAGATCGTTGACGGTTCCGCAGACGGAAAGCTTGCCGATGTTGCCGCCGGGGAACTCCCAGGGCGAGACGATGAACCCGTCGGTGGACATCGCGATCTTTCCTTCGGGTCTGGGCATTACCGCCGCATCATCCGCAGTGAAAAACTCGTTACCGAGATTCTTTTTGAACATGTTGGCAATGAGCTCGGAAGTCTTCCTTCCGCCGCTTCCGTGCGCCAATGTGATCACGTCACTCATAAGTCACCTCCGTACATAAAGAACGCAGAGCATGCGCCTTCGCTCGAGACCATGCATGCTCCGACAGGATGGTCGGGGTTGCATGCTTTTCCGAAAAGGGGACACTCCTTCGGTATTATCTTTCCCTGCAGAACGTCGCCGCATCTGCAGGCTGTTTTGTATTCTTTCTTCTGGTCGGGTATGGCAAACTTTTTGCGTGCGTCATATGCCGCATACTCATCCCTTAACTCCACTCCCGACATCGGTATGACGCCTATTCCGCGCCACTCCGCATCACACGGCTGCATGAACTTGTCAACCATTGCAACAGCCGCCGGAGCGCCCTCATCCTTAACTACCCGCGGATAGCAGTTGACGAAGAACGGCTTGCCTTCACTGTGCTTTTTCGCTGCGATCGCAAGTGCCGTAAGAAGCTCGTCTCCGGTAAATCCCGCGATGACTCCCGATACTCCTTTTTCGCACATGTCTTTGCAGATCTGCGTACCGGTTATCGCATGAACATGGCCCGGGTAAAGAAATGCATCGCAGCTCTTTCCCATTGCTTCATATGCGCCCGGCATCGTCTTGTTGGCGGTGAGGATCGAAAAGTTATCAAGGCCGTCGGTCATGGCTTTCTTGACCGCCATGACATCCGAAGGAGTCGTCGTCTCAAATCCGACCGAGAGGAAAACGACCTGCTCATCGGGGTTAGAAGCAGCATATTTCACGGCATCCAGAGGTGAATAAACGACCTTGACCGAAGCGCCTTTTGCGCGCGCTCCCGCAAGTGACATCGAAGAACCGGGTACCCTTACGAGATCTCCGAAAGTAGTTATCGTGCAGCCCTTTTCGAGCGCCAGGTAAACCGCTTCATCGATAAAGCTGACGGGCGTAACGCACACGGGACAACCCGGGCCGGAGATCAGCTTTATCTTTGGCGAAAGTATCCTTCTGATTCCCTGCCTGAATATCTCGTGCGTATGCGTCCCGCAGACTTCCATTATGCGGAAGTCGGGGCCGTCGTAATTCTCAAGGTAATTTCTTGCGTCAAAAGAATCGCTCATTTGAGATACTCCTCTTTTAGCTTGTCAGTCTCGCTCTTATCATCGTCAGTGATCTTTGCGATCGCCGCGCCTGCGTGTACCATAACGTATTCACCGGGTTCGAGATCTTCCAGGAGCTCAGCGGATACTTCGCGCTTTGCACCTGAAGCATCTACTATTGCAACGCCGTCTTTAACGCTGATAACTTTTGCTGATAATCCGACACACATCTTTATATTCCTCCGTCCTTTAATTTATTCATTCCGTAAAA
>CAMZBB010000058.1 GCA_947304405.1 uncultured Clostridia bacterium | reverse complement strand
ACTACCGTCTCCACATGCGGTGTGTGCGGGAAAAGATCTACCGGCGTAAACTTGGTTATCTTATAATCTCTTGCAAAGATCTTAAGATCCCTTGCAAGCGTCGCGGGATCACATGACACGTAGACTAGGCTTTCAGGCGCGATCTCCATTATCCTGTTTATCACGCCGGGATCCATGCCTTTGCGCGGCGGATCGACGATTATTGCATCCGGATGTGAGAGTTTACCGCTCTTTATCAGCGACTTCATGTCAGTCTTCAGAACATCCTTGCATATATAAATGCATTCGTCCGCACCGTCGTCCGGAAAAGCCAGTGAACGGTTGATCTTGGCCGATTCCACGGCCTCGGGGACCGACTCGATACCGAAAAGGCTCTGCCCCGGTTTCTTTATCCCGATGCCGAGAGTACCGCATCCGCAGTAAAGGTCGTAAATGACTTTCGCCTGAGAGCACCCCTCCGATGCAAGGTCCGCAAGTTTTTCGGCCTGTTTTGTATTTACCTGGAAGAACGATCCGGCTTTGACCCGCATGCGCCTTTTGCAGAATATCTCATCGTAATGATCCACGCCCGAAAGAATCACTCTAGTGCCGCCTCTGGTGCGCCTGGAAGCCTTGTCGGGACTGATCCTGAGCAGCAATCCGTTCAGTTTATATCCGTTGTCTCTGCATGTGTCTTCAAACGCGGAACGGATACCCGAAGCATCGATGAACGAAGTGCAGTCCCTTATGACTATCTCGTGAGGAGCACCGCTTCCGCTGACGAATTCTGCGAGCAGTTCCTTTGTTCTTTCGGAAGCCCTTAGGACAAGGCCTTCGAAAAGATTTGAAGGTGCTCTTTTCAGGCACTTTTCGAGAGCTCTGCAAAGTTTTGAAAAGATCTCATATTCGATAAGACCACCATCGTATTCCGCAAGTTCGTGAGACCCTGAAGCAAGCAATCCGACATGTCCGCCGGAAATTGCGTACTGCATGTGGTTTCTGTATCTTTTGGGCGGGTCACACGGTACGATGGGAGCCATGACTGAATCAAGGAATCCGGCGTCCAAACGGCCGATGCGCTCCAGGCATTCCCTTATCCTCGATGCTTTGAAATCAAGCTGTGCGGGATAATCGAGAGCAGCGAGCGGAAGTCCGCCGCAAAGAAGCTTTCCGGGTTCAAACGGCACTATGCGTGACGGAGATGGGGTTTTTACCGAGAGAGCTTCACACACCGAATATCTTGAAGAAGACGATATCTCGCGGCATGAGACAGTCTCTTCCGGAAAGACTCCTTCCGCGAAAAAAGTCTTGCCGGAAGGCATCTTTCCTATGCCCCTTCCGGATTCGTCAAGCCCCGTGATCACTGCATCAAACGGCTCTGTCAACGTCTGAACTCCTTTTGCCGCATATTTTTAAATTAAATTATACCGAACTCGTGGTAAAATATGGAGAATTTAAGGAGGACTTCCATGTCATCAGGGAGCGAGAAAAAGAAGAGATCCACAGTACCGGTCAAGCCCGAGAACAGTGCGCTTGCCGATGAACTGAGACACCGGCTCAAGGGCAAACCCACGGCAGCCGGCTTTTCGCGCAGCTGGATCCGTGAAGCAGGTGCCTTCATCTGGGACTGCTTAAGGATAGTGATCGTCTTCGTCCTTTGCATCTGCTTCATTTTCGGCGGTTTCGGTGCCGGAATGCTTCTGGGATATGCTTCCACGACAAAGCCCCTCTCTATCGGCGACCTCACTTCAGCCGAGGAATCCCAGACCTCTTTCGTCTATGACATCGACGGCAACGTCATGGCAAAGCTTACGGGCAGCCAGAACGTCGACAGGATCTACGTCTCCTACAGCGAAGTTAAGAATACCTACATCGACGAGGCCATAATCGCTGTTGAGGACGAGCGTTTCTATTCCCACTCGGGAATAGACCTCAAGCGTATCGGCAGTGCGGTCTTGTCTGCCCTCGCCCATGGCGGTAAGGCAACATACGGCGGTTCCACCATTACCCAGCAGACGGTAAAACTGATAAGCGGACAGGATGAGCACTCCACTTCACGTAAGGTACAGGAGTGGTTCTCTGCCATGTCGCTCGAAAGAGACCTCAGCAAGGACGAGATCCTTGAGCTTTACATCAACCTCGCTCCGATGGGCAACAATTACGTCGGCATCCAGGCAGCCGCTCAGAACTATTTCGGCAAGGATGCAAAGGATCTGACGCTTCCCGAATGCGCGCTCATCGCAGGCCTGCCTAAGAGCCCTTCCTACTACAATCCGCTTCGCGAGACAGGAAGAAGAAATGCCCTCCGCCGAATGAGGATCATCCTTGGAATGATGCGTGAGCAGAACAAGATCACCGAAGAAGAATATCAGAATGCTCTCAACACCGAAGTCGTCTTCAAATCACGTGATACGAAGTCTGTCACGATCAACTCGTATTTCACTGAATATGTAATTTCCGAGGTCATATCCGATCTGGCGAAGGCCCGCGGCATTTCCAAGAACCTCGCCGCTTCGCTCGTCTATAACCGCGGATATCACATATATTCCACCATGGAAAAAAACGTCCAGGATGTCCTGGATACAGGTTTCAAGGCACAGCGTCTTTTCCAGACGAAGCCCGCGCAGCTTGCCGCGTACCCGGAAAAGCCAAATGGTTCCTGCGTCGTCATCAACAATAAGACAGGCGCAATCGCGGGTATGGCGGGCGGTTACGGCGAGAAGACCATGAACCTGACGCTTAACCGTGCTGTATCCACCTACAGGAACCCCGGTTCTTCCATCAAACCGCTCATCGCATACGGCCCGGCTTTGGAACTCGGAATAATCGCTCCGGGCACCATGGTTAACGACAGAAAGGTCTATCTTGACCCGAATAATCCGAAGAAGGCATGGCCTGTTAACTACGAACGCAACTATGCCGGTCATATGACTATCCGTCAGGCTCTTTCCAAGTCTCGTAACACCATCGCTGCTGAAGTCTGGACAAAGGTTGGCGGCGAGACAGCTCTCTGGTATCTCAAACAGGTCGGTATCGACCGTACCTCCGAAGGCGCATACCCTTCACAGTCGGTCGGCGGTTTCGGAAAAGGCATGACTACACTCGAGATGGCTGCCGCTTATGCGACTTTTGCGAGCGGAGGCACGTATACTTCCCCTTACGCCTACACGAAGGTCCTTGATTCCGAAGGCAAGCTCGTCATCGAATCAAAGCCTCTCAAATACCGCGTCTATTCCAAGGAAACATGCTTCCTTCTTACGGATATCCTCAAGGACGTTGTCACTTCAGGATGGGTCCGTCACTACGGCGGACAGATAAAGAACTCCAAGGGCAAGCAGATCGATGCCGCAGGCAAGACCGGCACCACCTCGGACAACAACGATAAGTGGTTCTGCGGTTTCACGAATTATTATTCGGCTGCCGTCTGGT
The DNA here is from genome assembly GCA_947304405.1 of uncultured Clostridia bacterium. GTDB lineage: Bacteria > Bacillota > Clostridia > Saccharofermentanales > Saccharofermentanaceae > Saccharofermentans. The sequence continues at coordinate 9,651 of CAMZBB010000058.1, read as the reverse complement.
ATGGTTACGACAACCGTCTTAAGCAGACGAAGATCCCGAAGACCGACTATCACAATGCAGGAAGGATCTGGGAGTTCTGCATGAAGAACATACATAAGGATCTCCCCGCCTCGAGCTTCAAGAAGCCCGCTAACGTCGTCAAGGTAAGCTACTGCACCAAGTCCGGAATGTATCCCAACTCGATCTGCAAAGACGAGAAAACGGTCAAGTCAGATTATTTCGTAAAGGGCAGTTACCTGATCCCTAAGGAAGACAAGCCCTGCAAGGTACACGTTACGCCTACTCCCGGCCCTGCCAAGACTCCTACTCCGAAGCCCGAGCAGAATCAGAACCAGGATCAGGGCGGCGGATAAGTTATTTCCTTGCATTTTGCTTCATTACAGTATATTCTTACTGTGCCTTTTTAATGCGCGCGTAAATAAAGCGCAAAAAATGGCAAGAAAACAAGGAGAACAACGGATTTGAGTATTAACGGCGGAGACCGCGTCGCAGTCAACTTTGCGAAAAGAATAGTTGTCAAGGTTGGAACATCTTCCCTGACTTACGATAACGGCAAGATGAACCTCGGAAACATCGACAGGCTCTGCAGGTCTATCGCCGATCTCATGAACCGCGGAAAGGAAGTTCTTCTTGTAAGCTCCGGCGCGATCGGAGTCGGTATCGGATATCTCGGACTCAAAAAGCGCCCTGAATCGACAAGGGAGAAGCAGGCTATCGCTTCCGTAGGCCAGTGCGAACTGATGAATGCCTACACCAGGAGCTTTGCCGAATACTCCTACCGCTGCGGACAGATCCTCCTTACCAAGGACGGGATCACCGACAAACTCACACGTGCAAACGTGACCAACACCATCGAGACACTGCTCGAGATGGGTATCGTACCGGTCATCAATGAGAACGACTCGGTGTCAACGACGGAGATCATGCACAACGGCACTTTCGGAGACAACGACACGCTTTCGGCTGACGTCGCCTGCCTTGCGAAAGCCGACCTGCTCATAATCCTTTCAGACGTTGACGGTCTGTACGATTCCAATCCGCGCGAGAACCCTGACGCCAAGCGCATTTCCTTCGTGGAGAAGGTAACGCCCGATATGCTGGATTTCTCTTCCGGCAAGGGATCATGGCTTGGTACCGGCGGCATGATGACCAAGATCACCGCCATGAAGAAAGTTACAGAGAACGGCATCTGCGGCGTAATTGCCGACGGTGCGGCAACGCAGACATTGGAAAGGATCCTCGACCAGGAAGACGTCGGGACCTTCTTCACTGCCCAGTAAAGAATAATCATCATGAACTATCCTGACCGCAGCGCGTATAAGCGCTACGCTATCAACATAGCCCTTACCGGAATTCTCCTGTCACTGCCCCTTACGGCGGCAGCGTGCAGTTCATCCGCCCCGGCAAAAGGAACTTCCGTGACGCTTTCAAACGGCGAGACCGCGGGCGTGATCATGACGGTGGGACCCGATGAATCACAGGAGCAGGAGAAGACCAGCGAGACCGTAACGGGTTCGGCTTCCGCGACAAACTCCACGGGTGACGACGTCATCGCGGCTCCCACTACTCCAAAGACCAGTAATTCCTTTGCTTTCAGGTATCAGAACATAGTTATCATACCCGGTGCAGATGCCGCATCGGCCGTAGGTTCGATAAGCGAAGACTGCGAGATCACGGATACGGTGGAGACCGATAAGAAAGGAACCCAGGTCTCATTAAGGAGCTATACCTTTTCGAGCTTTGTTCTCTACGCAAGATCCGATACCGACGGCAGATACATCATTACAAGGATCGTCTTGTCCGGAAGCAATTCCGTAACGCCCGAGGGCATCGGGATCGGTGCAGGATTGGAAGACGTAATGAAGACTTACGGCAATCAGTATTCGGACAACGGTAATTCGATCACGTATACAATGGGAACGACCGATCTGACGTTCTTTTTCGCGAACGGAGCGGTCACTGATATCACCTACAAATACAACAAGCTCGGCTGAGCGCTTATACGCAGACTGCCGCCCAGGCGAAGCAGATCGCCTCGATCGCGGAGCAGGGCGTCATTATGTACTTTTCCTTTTTGCTGGTGGAGAATGCATTCATTACCAGATTGCCCGAAAAGAGTATCGCGAAAAAAATGCAGATGGCTCTGTGGAATCCGGCGTTTATTATGACGGGAATGACATGGCTTGATGCAATAAGAACGTAAAGCGCGAAGACCTGAAGGACCAGCTGTCCGATGGCGATCGGACGCATCTCTTTGGGCCAGACTTTCTGCTTGCCGCCCATCGTAAGTTCTCCCAACGGGAATCCGAGTATAAGAAGAACACTGAGCGCAATGACTCCGACCAGTAATATAGCTCCGATAACGATATGCATGATCAGCCTCCGTTATGATTTTTCCTCAACAATAATAGCACAATCTTTCCACATGGTTACCCTAAAAATACGCAAAGAAAAACCGGACTGACGCCCGGCTTTTCCTTGTGTACGTTGGGAAGATTGAAAAGGTTAAGCGCTTGCCTTGACCGTGTTCCAAATCTCCGTATATTTCTCTTCGATCTTCTCTGATGTGAAGTAGAATTCGAGCGATGCAAATGTCTCTTCATCAGGATAGTAATACTTGTTGTTTGCGACATCGGGATCGAGCATTGCCCTTGCTGCAACGTTAGGTGTGGAATAGCCTACGTACTCGCAGTTCTGCTTTGCGATCTCAGGCTCATACATGAAGTTGATGAAGTCCATGGCACCCTGATAGTTCTTGCAGTTTGTGGGAACGCACATCATGTCGACAGACCAGTTGGAAGCCTTGGGAAGTGCGAATCTCAAGTCGATCTCCTCGCTCTTGCCGAGCTCCTCGATCCTGTCAAGGATGGAGATATGGTCACCGGACCATGCAACTGCACAGGAGAGCTCGCCGGAAGCGATCTTGTCCTTGAGGTTGTCGATACCGTAAGCGGGATGCATGGATGACTTCTGCTTGATGAGAAGTTCCTTAGCCTGCTCAAGCTGAGCCTCGTCCATTGAGTTGATGGAGTATCCGAGGTAGTTGAGAGCCACGCCGATGGACTCACGCATGGAATCGTACATGCCGACCTTGTTTGCGTTTGCCTCATCGAAAAGGGGCTGCCAGATAACCTTGGGATCCGTTGTTCCTTCAGGGATGCTGATCTTGTTTGCGTCGTAAACTAAGCCAACCGTGCAGCTCATGTAAGGAACGGCATACTGCAGGACGGAATCGGATACCTTCTGATCCTCGCAATACTTAACCTTACGGAACATCGGGTCCATATTCTTTTCGACGTTGGGGAGCTTGCTCCAGTCGATCTGCTGGATCCTGTCTTCCTCAATAAGACGGCAGACCATGTAGTCGGAAGGAATGATGACGTCATATCCGTTGGAAAGGTTCGGATACATTGTCTCGTTTGTCTCGAAAGTTCTGTAAACGACATCGTACTGAGGGAACTTCTCCTTGAACTGTGTCAGCGCCTTCTCTTCGATGTAGTCACCCCAGTTGTAGATGATGAGCTTCTTCTTTGACGAGCATCCGCCGAAGGAGAATACCATCGATGCCACAAGTCCGGACATGCAGACCAAAGACATGATCTTCTTAAGCTTCTTGTTCATTTCTTCTTTACTCCTTTATCTTTTAAGCTTCTTGTTGTTTGTTTTCTTGAACGATGACAGGTTCGACAGGATCATCAGGACGAATACCACGAGGAAGATAAGCGTCGTAAGCGCATTCATCTTCGGGTTGACGCCGAGCTTGGCCATCGAATAGATCATCATCGGCAGCGTCTGGATCGAGCTGTCTACGTTGAAGTTGCTGATGAGGTAGTCATCGACTGAGAGCGTGAAAGTAAGCATCAGCGATGAAAGAATTCCGGGCATGATCTCCGGGATGACGACGAGCCTTAAGGTCTGGAAGCCTGTAGCACCCAGGTCCATTGCAGCTTCGGTGAGGCTCTTGTCCATCTGCTTGATCTTCGGGCTGATCGAAAGGATCGCAAACGGAACGCAGAGTGCAATGTGCGACATAATCAGCGTGAATTCGCTCTTCTGCACTCCGAGGAATGAGAACAGGAGCATGAAAGAGATACCGGTAACGAGGTCAGGCATTACGTTCGGAACGTAAGTCATCGTCATTACGAGGCCCTGCATCTTCTTTTTGAGATAAGCGATGCCGAGTGAGCTCATTACGCCGATCAGAGTGGATACCACGGAAGCGATTGCGGCTACCTTGAGCGTCTCTACGAGTGAATCGAGGATTCCCGTGCCGTCTGAACCTGAGAAAAGGCTCGCGTAATTCCTGAGCGTGAATCCGCCCCAGAGGAACGATTTCGGCAGAGCATTGAACGAGAACACGATGAGAACGACGATCGGCAGATAGATGAATACCAGCGTGAGCGCCAGATAGACGTCGGGGACAAGTCTCTTTAAGAATCTTCTCATAATGCCATACCTCCGCTTCCCGCGTCCTTATCCTGGCCGCGAAGTATGCCCATCGTGATGAGTACGAATATGAGCAGCATGAGCGAGAGAACATTACCCGCCTGATTGTACGTCGAGCTCTCGTTGAGGATGAAGTTCTGCACCGTATTGCCGATGGTCATTTTCGAACCCTCATTGAGGATGTCGGGGATCATGTAGTATGTCAAAGAAGGCATGAAAACCATCTGAATGCCCGAGATAACGCCCGGGAAAGACAGAGGGAAGATAACCTTCGTAAATGTCTGGACGCGGTTTGCACCGAGATCCAACGACGCCTCCGAGAGCGACCCGTCGATCTTTACGAGTACCGAGTAAATAGGCAGGATCATGAACGGAAGGAAATCGTTTGTCATAACGAGCTTCGTGATGATGTCGGCGAGCAGCTCGTTCTTGAGGAACAGGACCGGAGAATCGATGAGATGCATGCTCTGGAGCATTGTGTTGAGCACGCCCGTCTCACTGAAAAATGCTCTCCACGCATACGTCCTGAGCATCGTGTTCATCCACATCGGCAGCACGAACAAGAGCAGCAGACGGGATCCGCTGGAGTGAGCCTTTTTCGCGCGTGAAGCGAGAATGTAGGCAACCGGATATCCGAGGACCAGGCATCCGATCGTCGTCCATACGGCATAGTCAAAGCTTCTAAGGAAGATCGAGAAATACTCCTGAAGCGTGACCTTCATTCCATAGAACGTCGTGGTTACGGTCTTATTTGCGAAAAGGATCTTGAATCCCGCAGTCGTGAACTCGTATCCGCCGCCCGCAGCCTGCTTGAAGAAAGCGCGGAAAAAGATAAGGATCAAGGGCAGGATGGTAAAAAGGATTATCCATACGATGTAAGGATATGCGAACAGCTTGAAGTTCATCCTGAGGCCGAGGCCGCCGTAAAGCGCCGCTACGGCACCGATGAAGAGCACGATCGTAAGGATGTTGCCGGCAAAACCCTGGGCAACATAAAGGCGCTCGGGCGTCATGTTGTTGCTGTTGATCATCTCTTCGGAGATCATTTTCGAGAGCGTGATAACATGTACCGCGCCGCGTGCAATGAAGAGCACAAGTACCGAGAAATAGCCGATCTTCTTCTTGCTCTTGGACTCTGCATAGAAAGGATATGAGACCGAGAGCGTCAATGCTGCGACCGCAAGAACGATCGTTACGACGAAAGTCCAAGCCGCAAAGATCTGGAAATTGAGTTCGACCGGACCGCTCCTAACCTTCTGCTGGTAATAAGGAGAGAGGATCAATGTAAAAAGCGAGTAGTTCCTGACAGGAACATACTGTACGAAAAGCTGGAACATCGGGATGAAGATCGATACAAAGGAAAACAATGCACAGAAGATCATCACGAAGGCGTGAAGAGGCATCAGCTTGATTTTTGACTTGAGTTCTGCGACCACTTCTCGTTCTCCCTGTTACGATTCCGGTGTTGCGGCTGCAGCATCGGTTTCAGCATTGTTCTCGGCGGGCTTCTTGATTCCGTAAGAACCGAAATCAGGTGAAAGCTCCGACCTTCTCATGATCTGGATATCGTCCGGATCGACATACAATCCGACTCTCTGGCCGATCTTGCACGGATCAACGTTCTGGACCATCCAGACGATGCCGTCATCGGATCTTACCAGCATCTCATAGTGAACGCCCTTAAATACGATGGATTCGACGGTTCCGTTGATACGGCCTTCCTTCTCCTCTTCAACATAGAAGTCCTCAGGCCTGATGACCACGTCGACCAGATTCTGCACACCCTCGGTGAATTCCTTGAACATGGGGTCAACGCACTTGAACGTGATGCCGCCCGAAAGAGTGACCTCACAGTCCTTCTTCATGGTTCCCGCGACGATGTTGGATTCGCCGATAAAGTCTGCAACATAAGCATTTTTAGGCTCGTTATAGATATCGATGGGCGTTCCGATCTGCTGGATGATACCGTCCTTCATAACGATGATCGTATCGGACATCGTGAGCGCCTCTTCCTGGTCATGCGTAACATAAACGAATGTAATGCCAAGCTCCCTTTGCATGCTCTTGAGCTCAAGCTGCATCTCTTTTCTCATCTTGAGATCCAATGCGCCCAAAGGCTCGTCCAAAAGCAGGATGCGCGGACGGTTGACGATGGCCCTTGCGATGGCGACTCTCTGCATCTGGCCGCCGGACAGCTGGTCGATGTATCTCTCGCCGTAATCCGCAAGACCGACTGTTGCGAGTGCCTTATCCACGCGCTCTTTGATCTCGGGCTTTGCAACCTTCTTTATCTTGAGGCCGAATGCCACGTTATCGAAAACATTGAGATGCGGGAAAAGAGCATATCTCTGGAATACCGTGTTGATATTGCGCTTGTTTGCGGGGATCTTCAAAAGGTCCTTGCCCTCGAAATTGACCACGCCGGAATCAGCCGTCTCAAAGCCTGCGATTATGCGCAGCGTCGTTGACTTGCCGCATCCCGAAGGTCCCAGGAGCGTGATGAACTCGTTGTTCCTTATATAGAACGTAATATCTTTAAGGACCTTCGTCCCGTCAAAACTCTTATTGAGATTCTTTATCTCTATGATGTGCTCGCGGCCTGTATCATCCTCGAGTATCTGATTGTAAGCCATTTTCCGTTCCCCTCTTTTACTTTGTCTGTGATCTCAGAAGCTCGGCGGCGCTGAGATCCAGATCGCCTTTGCCTGTCTTGTGCCCCTGTTCTCGAGCATGTGCGGCTGGTTTGCCGTGAAATAGAAGCTCTCGCCTTTCTTTGCCTGGTATTCTTCGTCACCGATGACCACCGTAATGGTACCCTCGATCACAAAGCCGAACTCCTCGCCTTCGTGCGGATTGTCGGGATATGTCGATCCGCCCGGCTCGATAGTCACCATGATGGGCTCCATCTCGTTCTTCTGGGCGGTCGGGATGAGCCATGTGATCTCATTTCTCAGGTCCTCGTCGGTCTTGACCGCGAAATCCTTTTTTCCGAAAACGACTCTTTCCGGAACGTCTTCTTTGAAGAATTTTGCGAAATCAGTTCCGAGCGCATCTAAGATATCGCCCAAAGTCGTGATTGACGGCGATGTCTGATTGTGCTCGACAAGGGAGATAAAACCCTTGGAAAGCTCGCATCTGTCAGCAAGCTCTTCCTGGGTCAGACGATTCTTTAATCTAAGATTTTTTATCTTTTCCCCGATGTTCACCACCGTGCTCCGTTCTAAACTCAAAGTTTAATATAACTAAATTTGGATGACCGGCAGATTATACAGCACGTTAAACTCGCTGTAAAGTATTTCTAAACATTTTTTCTATTTGAAAATGTCAAAAAACGGTGGTTTTTGTCTTGAATTTCTTTCCCCTACTTGTATAATTAAGTTGAAAGAACTTCTTTACATTTTATTTACATTTTTGCATCTATAGGGGAGTGTTAAAATGAGCGGAGTATTAGGTTATTTCGGTAAGGACAAGAACGACAGACACAACGGTCTTGCGTTTAGCGGCGCAGGTGCAGGATCAGGGCATGACAGCTCTGTCCGTCCCGCTCCGTCAAATATCGCACAGGCTTCAAATGTTACGCCTGTACACGAAGCAGGCGGAAGGCCCGGCAATTCAACTCAGGTGCCTTCTCATTCGTCATCTTCCGATCAGCCATATCAGTCACCTGCACAGCAGCTTGCCCGTGAAAGGGCTGCCGCTGCGAAAGCACAGATTGCTGCCCGCAAGGCTATGGAAGCTGAAAGAAAGAATACCGAGAGAGGCTCTAAGTCTGAAGATCCGTATAACACCGGCACAATGAGAAGCACTCTCAAACCCCCGATCAAGCGTCCCATCTCCGCTTCAGTCAACCATGCCCAGGCTATGGCTGCAATGAAGAAAGAAGAGGAAGAGACTGCCAAGAAAGCAACAACAGCTCCCCTCAACTCGGTCGCAGCGATCGCTGAACGCGCCGAGGCTATGGCAAAGAAAGCCAAGGCTGAGGAAGAGCGTACTTTACTCGCAGCAAAGACTGCCGTTAAGAAGCTTGAGGATTCAAAGGCTGCCGTTGTACGCGCAGAAGAGATCCAGGCTGCTGCTTTGAAGGCTGAAGAAGAAACGAAGGCTGCTGCCCTGAAGGCTGCCGAAGAGACAAAGGCCGCCGCTTTACAGGCAGATGAGGCCAAGGCTCTTGCAAAGAAAGCCGAAGAGGCTGCTCTCCTTGCCAATCAGAAGGCACAGGAAGCTGCAAAGTTCGCTGCTCTTAAGAAGACTGAGGAAGATGCCAAGGTCGCCGCAAGAGAAGCCGGAGAGAAAGCACGCATTGCTGCCCAGACTTCCGTCGAGCAGGCTAAAGCTGCAGTACATACAGCTGAGATAGAAGCAACCAAGGCTGAACAGAAGGCCAACGAAGCCAGCGCTCTTGCACGCAAAGCTGAAGAGGAAGCTCGCATCGCTGCAAGAAAGAGAGACGAAGAAGACGAGCGCCTCGCTGCCGCCAAAGCTGAGGAAGATGCACGCAAGGCCGCTGAGGAAGCACTTGAGAAAGCACGCCTCGCAGCAAAGAGAGCTGAAGAAGCTATCCTCGCTGCCCGCAAAGCTGAAGAAGAAGCCCGCCTCGCTGCACAGCAGGCTGAAGAAGGCGCAAGGCTCGCCGCTCTTAAAGCTGAAGAGAAGGCTAAGTTGGAAGCAGCCCTCAAGGCCGACGCCGAGAAACTCAAGACTGAGACTCCCGCTACCGTTACCGCAACGCCCGCCGCTCCGGCTGCTGCCGCTGCTACTCCTGCAGCGCCTGCAACTACTGCTGCTGCAAAGCCCGCTGCTCCCGCAGCACCCGCTCCTGCCCATGTCGCTCCTGCCCTCGCAGCTGCACAGCAGCAGGAAAACCTCAAGAAGGCTGAATAATACCGCCTGATCAATTTCAGATTATCAGAGGCTGTCACATGACAGCCTCTTTTTCTTTCCTTCTTCCCCTTTTCAAGTCCCGTCCGTCTCACAGAAAAGCCAAAGTAAAAGGGCTCCGGAAATCCGAAGCCCTTTGTTAGTCAGTTTGTAAACCGCTTATCGATTACTCGATGATAGTAGCAACTGTACCAGCGCCTACTGTGTGGCCACCCTCACGGATAGCGAACTTAAGACCCTGCTCCATAGCGATAGGTGTGATGAGCTCAGCGGTGATTGTTACGTGGTCACCAGGCATGCACATGTCAACACCCTCAGGGAGCTGGA
>CAMZBB010000057.1 GCA_947304405.1 uncultured Clostridia bacterium | reverse complement strand
CCGACAAAATAATGAAAAGGCCTGTTTTTGTCGGTATTATTTGCTGTTTTCAATGCTTGTTATCAGCGTAAGTACCGACTAAATCGTTAGTTTTCGGTTTTTTGTAGGTATGTTTCGACTCATGAGACCGGTTTTACATACTGATGCTACCGACAAAATAGTGAAAGAGCCTGTTTTTATCGGTATCATTTCTTACAACTGCCGCTCCCGGGCTGAAAAAATGCCTACTGGAAATATGAAGAGCCCGTTTTTATCGGTAGAACCCATTGCGCTTGACCGCGACCTGCGGGCCAAAACGACTAAAGTGTATTTTCAACAGGTAGGTTTGCAGATTTTTCAGTCTTATTTGGTCGCGACCTACGGGTAAAAATCCAAGTTTGTAAATCCAGCGGGTAGGTTTTTACGAAATATGCATTCGGGATGTACCAAACCTACGGGTTAAAATGCACTTTTTTCAAATCTAACCCGTAGGTGGCCGCTTTTAGAGCGCCCGGAAAACAAAAACCTACGGGTAAAAACGACTGATGTGCGTTTTTAACAGGTAGGTTGTGTATTTTTTGTTCATCCCGTTCCGTCCAAGAACAAGGGTTCGCTTCAGAAAGAGAAATAAAAATCAAATGAAAGTCAAGTTGACAATGAAATTTTCACTTGATAACATTTGATGTATGAATATCACCGACAGAAGAAAGCAGATCCTTGATGTCCTCGCCGCCGAGGGTGAGATTAATACGACCGTTTTGGCAGAGCGGTTGGGTGTCACCGGCGCCACTTTGAGGACGGATATCAGAGAGCTCGAACGTGAGGGCGCGATCGTCCGTTTCCACGGCGGAATAAGGCTTCCGCGCAGAATGCCGTCTTACAGCGGAGAAAATTACATGGTCCGCGCCGTGACCCACGTCGATCTCAAAAACCAGATCGGAAAGACTGCCGCAGATCTCGTTACGGACGGCATGACGATCTTCATGGATGCCAGTTCGACGACTTTTCATATGATACCTTTCCTGCAGTCACGGAAGAACGTTACTGTCGTTACGAACGGCCTTCATACCGCGATGGAGCTTCAGCGATGCAGCAATTTCAAGTCGGTCATCATATTAGGCGGCATGTTAAGGCCCCATTCAGGCGCGATCGAGGGGCTTTCCTGCAAGGAAATGATAGGAAGGCTGTCGGCTGACCTGTATTTTGTGTCGGGCAACGGTTTCTCGCCCGAATCGGGTCTTTCCGGGGACAATTTCTATGAACTCGAGTTAAAGCGTCTTTGTGCCGAACGCGCAAAAAAGATAGTTGCTCTCATAGATTCCACAAAGCTCGGGACGGACTCTGCTTCTTCGTTCATTCCCGCAAACAAGATAGATTACCTGATAACTGACTCCGGCGCTTCGGAAGAGAGCGTCAACAGATGCAGGGAAAACGGCCTTAACGTCATCGTTGCAGAAGCCTGAAACTCCTTTTTTGTTTACAAGATTTTTTAATGTATAATAATCTGATAAAGATTTGAGAAATCTTATGAGGTCAGTATTATGCAGAATAAACCCATTTCCGTTCCGTGCTGGTTGGGAAGCAAGTGCGTTTTCCAGCAGGGAATACCGTTTAAGATCGAAGGTTTCGCGGCTCCGTCTGCTACAGTTACGCTTGAGATCACCAAAGATCCTACCGACGGCAGGAAAGTCAGTAAGCTCGATACCGATTACGGTGTCATCTTAAGCCGTGAGGTCACGACGTCCTCCAAGGGCCGTTTCAGTTTTGAAGTACCGGCTTACAAAGCATCTTCAGACGCATATTCTTTTACGTTCAAGTGCATGACGGATACACTCACCATGACGGACATCAGATGCGGTGACGTCTGGGTCTTCTTAGGTTCCGAGTTCTTATCCGTTCCCATGAAGGAAGCCAATGCCACCAAGACTCCGCTGAAGCGCAAGGTCATGAATTTCCTCAGGTTCTTTACTCCTTCAAGGTCAGGATTGGAAGGCGATGAGAAGATATATTCGGGAACGCCCAAGGACAGCTTTGAGGAAGCGCACTGGATAAAGGTAACCGATACCGCAGAGCTTGCGGACGTGTCATCTTCGGCATTCTCGTTTGCTTATACGCTGAGTGACCAGATATCTTATCCTGTCGGCATTGTGGATCTTTCCTGCGCGGATTCGACCATCGTAAACTGGATCTGCCCTGAGGCATTAGGTTCCGTGGAAGCACTCAAGGACATGCTCACTGCTACCGGTCTTTATCTTGATGACGAAGGCTATGCAAATCTCCTCGAGATCGACAAGCGCCGCGAGAAGGCCGCCAAGCTCAAGGAACAGTTCAAAAAGGTTACGGCTCAGGGCGATATCGACATCGGTCTGTCCGATGAGATCAAGCGTCTTGAGGGCAAGGATCCCGATGACATAAAGCCGCTGGACATCGACTTCCCGACATCAGGGGAGAGCACTCTCAATAAGGCTCCGGGTCATAAAGAGAACATCACGACTGATACTGCAGAGCAGATCGAATTCAAGCTTCCCGAGTTTGAGGAGCGTGATGAGGATAAGCTCAAAGCTGAAGACGAGAGGAATTACATCAAGCCCAAATACCGTTTGGGCACGCTCTACAGACAGAAGCTCTACCCGGTCAGGGGCCTTCCCGTAAGAGGATTCTGCTTCTCGCCGGACAAGGGCGAACTGCTTTTCGACAGATACGATCTTTTCCTTATGGGACTGATGGTTACGCTGTCACAGACGTTTGAGCCCAGACAGGTATTTGACGATGCCGTCATGCCCTCCGTATTGTTCGTTGCAATGCATCCGAACGACGTCGATTTCAACAACCCTTACGGAGTTCTTGAGTTCAATGAGAACTTTACCGCTTTCACAAAGCTCCTTACGATGCCTTCCGGCATAGTAAGCCTTCACGATATGCTGCTTCCCGACAAGACGATCAGCTTCGTCCTCGGTACAAGGCTTGCGACCATCGCGCTCGGCACGCATTTCTCACCGAAGATGAGCAAGTCTTCGCCTGAACCGAATGACATCGAGATCGCGGGCGGCAAGAGGATCATCAAGTTCAGCAACCTGGGATCGGGCCTTCGCATTCCCGATACGTCGAGCGAGATCACCGGCTTTACGATCGCAGGTCCCGACAGGATATTCTATCCTGCCCACGCAAAGAGCCTTTACGGCATGTGCGTAATGGTGTGGCGTGACGATATTGAGAACCCCGAGTCCATTACTTACGGTTTTACTCCGTTCCCTCATGACGCAACTCTCAAGAACGGTGAGGGACTTCCGATCCTGCCGTTCAGATTTGACAGGGACCCGGCATACTTCTCACCGGATCTCAGCTTCACTCACTGCGATTCGCTCGAGTTCGTAGGCAAGCGTACTCCCGAATCTGATTTCGAGATGCTTGAGATATACCGCACGATCAAGGGCAAGGGCATAATCTCCGTAGACAACATCCACAAGCTCACGGGCAACGGTTCCCTGCGTATCAGGTATGAGACCGAGAAATCGCTCTACGGGTTCGAACCGTGTCTTGAGTATGCTTCGCTTTTCGCTCCGCTCGAGATCTACGGCAGAAAGAGGATAGCGCTTCAGGTCTTCAATCCTGACCAGAAGAAGAAAAAGCTCATAATCGAGGACTTCGGCGAAGCCGAGATCAGGCAGCAGCTCACTTGGCAGACGATAGTCCTGAACTATAACGATGAGGGCCCGATCAGGTTCTCAAAGCTCAAGATCTTCATCGAAGACAACGACCGCAACGGCGAGATCTACATCGACAGCATCAATTTCATCTGATTGAGGAGGGAGAAGATGGCAAACAAACTGCTTTCGGCAATCGAAGACAACGTTTTGATGTCGGCAGGCTCTGTGCCTGTGGTTATCGAGGGCATCGAGCACATCTACGACACGAAGGATTCATTGCCTTCCGAGAGTTCCCACAACTCTCACGAGCTCTTGTATCTCCGTGACGGCAAGATAGAGGTCTCGGTCGATGGCGGCGGAAAGATATCTCTCGGAAAAGGCTCCACGATCGTTATCAGGCCTTTGGTCAAGCACAGGCTGATAATCAAGTCGAACAGGGCAGACATACTGAACCTGTATTTCGGATTCATTCACGACACCAAGGAACTCTCACAGGCCAGGGAAGGCAGAGGAGAAGCCCCGGTAAAGCAAAAGAAGGAAGCCAAGAACAACAGCGCGGGCCCTTCTGTGGCGATCCCCGGCTCGATGGCGCAGATATCGCTCGAGAGCTTTCTTAAGTTCGCGGATCTCGGCCTCACAGAGGACAACGAGATGACCAGTCAGCCCTGCTTTGTCGTAACGGGCAATGAGAAGGCCGAGATAAGCATGCTGGCGGAACGCATCGTTTCCGAGATGGGCGATGAAAGATTCTCGAAAGACCTTATGATACAGACTCTGACTGTTGAACTCATGATCAATCTTTCCAGGGCGATGCGCAACGAATGGGAAGAGAATATCAGGGTCAAGACCGGCAAGGCAAAAGAACTGGTCGCTATCGCAAGACAGTATATGGATGACAATTTCGATCAGGGCATAACCGTCGCACAGGCTGCTTCATACGTATTCCTGAGCCAGGGTTACTTCACAAGGGCTTTCAAGGACGAGACCGGAACGAGCCCGATGAATTACCTGATGAAAAAGAGGATAGAGCGTTCATGCATGCTTCTTGAGAATAATGAGATCAAGGTCTCTGCGATCTCTTTGCAGTCCGGATTCTCATCTCCGCAGCGTTTCAACGTTGCATTCAGAAAACTCATGGGAATGACTCCGATGGAATACAGGAAACGTCATCTTAAGTAAGGAAGGACTTGTATCAATGTACGATTACGCAAACGATAACCAGATCCCCGAGGAGAGCCGCAAGAATATGGATCTCCCGAAGGTCGAGAAGGCCGTAAGAGAGATCCTCGAAGCTGTCGGTGAAGATCCTGACAGGGAAGGCCTCCAGGAGACGCCGCAGCGTGTTGCGAGAATGTATGCGGAAGTCTTTGCCGGACTTCACAGGGATATTTCGAAAGACATCAAGGTCTTCCACGGTGAAGGCAATGACGAGATGATCCTGATCGGCGATATTCCGTTCTATTCGATGTGTGAACATCACCTTCTTCCTTTCCACGGAAAGGCACATGTGGTTTATATCCCGAGAGACGGCAAGATCTTCGGCCTTTCAAAGGTTGCTAGGATCGTAGATACGCTTTCTCGGAAGCCCCAGCTTCAGGAAAGGCTCACATCAGAGATCGCAGATGCAATTGAGCACGCAGTAGATGCCAGATCAGTATGCGTCGTACTTGAAGCCGAACACCTTTGCATGACGATGCGCGGAATAAGAAAGCCCGGTTCGAAAACAGTAACCTCCGCTATGAGAGGCGGCTGCAGAACGGATCTGAGGACGAGAAACGAGGCACTTGCGCTGATCAACAGGCAACGATCGGGGGTTTGATCCATGATTACTTCAGACAACAGATTTACCGGCATCTTCAAGTGCCGCGACAGAGAGATCGCAATAGGAAAAAAGACCCTTGTCATGGGTATCCTTAACTGCACGCCGGATTCATTTTCCGACGGCGGAAGATATACCGATGTCGAATCCTGCATCAGACAGGCCGAGAATATGGTATCCGCAGGATGCGACGTGATCGACATCGGAGGCGAGGCGACCAACCCGAAGGCTCTGCCCATAACCGCTGAAGAAGAGATCGGAAGGATCCTTCCCGTAATCAGGGCTCTGCGGAACAGATTCGATATCCCTTTGTCCGTGGATACTTACAAGGCCAAGACAGCAAAGGCCGCACTCGACTGCGGATGCGATATAGTCAACGACATAACCGGATTCTTAGGTGACCCTGAAATGCCTAAGGTATGCGCTTCTTACAATGCCGGAGTAATCCTGATGTTCAACTCGCGTATTTTCGGCGCAGGAGAGAACAATCCGGATCAGGACATTCTTGCGCGTGCGGAAAAAGAGCTCACCAAGAGCATTTCCATCGCGAATGCCGCAGGCATTTCCAATGATTCGATCATCACGGATCCCGGAATCGGATTCGGTACCACCAGGGACCAGGACGGCAATCTCACCGAAGGCCTGCTCAGACTCGGATTTGAGGGAAGACATCCCGTCATCTATGCCGCTTCGCGCAAGAGATATGTCAGATCACTTTCCGGAAAAGAAGAGTGTTCCGAAGAAGAACTCGATCACATCACGGCTGGCCTCAGCGTTACTGCTGCTGCGGCAGGAGCCGCCATGGTAAGGGTCCATAACGTTCCCTGCTCGAGAATGGCTCTCGACGCATTTGACGGGATCTTCTACGGTGAATGACGGAGGATGCTTGTGGATTCGATCGTGTTGAAGAACATGGTTTTCTTCGGGCATACGGGCTGCCTCGAAAAAGAAAAGCAAAACGGCCAGAAGTTTACCGTTACCATTGAGATCCATTTTGACCGCATAAAAGGCTGTGAAACGGATGAGCTTGAAGATACCGTTGATTATGCCGATATCTGCGCAAAGGCAAAAGAGATAGTTGAAAGCGACAGAGGCAATCTGATCGAATGCCTTGCCCAAAAGATCGCCGATATGGTCTTGTCTTCTGCCGGAGAGGCTCTGTCCTGCGCGGTAACGGTAGGCAAGCCCGATGCGCCTGTGGATGCCGTATTCGAGACGATGGAGGTCAGGATTGAGCGGACAAGATGAGAAAACCGTTCTGCTCTCGATAGGGAGCAACATGGGCGACAGAAAGGCAAATATCGAGTTTGCCGAGAAACGCCTTGAAGAATGTCCCTTTATCAGTTCGCTGAGGAAAGCCTCGTTATATGAGACCGAGCCCGTGGGATATACGGATCAACCGGATTTCCTCAATACCTGCGTCAGCTTCATGACGACACTTACGCCTGATGAACTGCTTGACCTTACGAGCGGCATCGAAAATGAATGCCACCGCAAAAGGATCATCAGGTGGGGCCCGAGAACGCTCGATATCGACATTATCTTCTACGGAGATCAGCAGATCGATACGCCGAGACTGACGATCCCTCATCCGAGGTGGAAGGAAAGGGCTTTCGTCATAGTTCCGGCAAAGGAACTCATGGACCTTGACGTTCCTGTCCCGGAAGGCAGCGATGTTCGTCTGTTCCTTTCGAGAGTTTGAGTTATTCGGCATCAAAGTTTATAATTAATCGTTTAAGGAAATAAGAAAAAGATTTGGAGGCAAACATGGCTGACAATACCGCCGGTACACCCGCAGCACCCCAGCAGGGAGCAAGGCAGGACAACATCCAAAAAGACCAGCAGGGCGGCGAGATCCGCAAAAATAACCGTAATCACCGCAGGAGACACAGTGGCCAACGCCAGCGTCAGGGTGATGAGAACCGTCAGCGCCAGCCCGGTGAGAAGGGCGCAAAGGACGTCCGCCAGCCCAAGGAAAGGCCTGAAGGCCGCGAGATAAGGCCTGCGCGCGATCAGGGCCAGAAGCGCAGAAGACCGGTCGACGGCGGCAGCCGCGATCAGCAGGTCAAGCGCGAGAAGCGTCAGAGATTCACAGAGGACGAGCGCGAGAAGGAACCTACACTCAAGAAGGTGGAGACTGTCGACGATATCAGGAGCGACAACGCAAGGATCACCAAGGAGATCTACCAGGTGATCGCATCCATGAAGGATATCACCATTGAATGACATGAAGGGACTTTTCATAACATTTGAAGGTATAGACGGCTGCGGCAAGAGCACGCAGACTTCGCTTGTAAAGACCTGGCTTGAGAACCTCGGAAGAGAGGTCCTGTTAGTCAGGGAACCCGGCGGAACGAAGATCGGCGAGAAGATCAGGACTCTGCTTCTGGACAAGGAAAACGGCACTATGGCGCCGATGGCCGAGTTGTTTCTTTTCGAAGCGGCCAGGGCACAGATCGTTGAGGAGACGATAAAGCCCGCACTGGCTTCAGGCAAGGTCGTTATCTGCGACAGATTCTTTGATTCCTCGGTAGCTTATCAGGGCTGCGCAAGAGGTCTCGGAGCCGGCATGGTCAAGCGCCTTAACATGGACGCGACAGGAGGCCTTGCTCCTGACATTACTTTCTTTCTTGACATCAGCGTTGAAGAAGCGGTCAAGAGAAGAAATACCAGGGGAGAAGCAAAGGACAGGATAGAATCGGCCGGAGACAAGTTCCAGGAGAAAGTCAGAGAGGGCTTTGTCCTTGCGGCTTCAGAAGACGGGAGGATCGTTACGGTAGATGCATCCGCCACACCCGAAGAGATCTTCGCCCGGATACAAGAGAAGATAGAAGCTTTACTATAATGGCATTTTCTGAGATTACGGGACAAAAGAATATCAAGTCCAGGCTCATGACGGCTGTAAAGGAACGTCAGAGCGGTACTTTCATGTTTACGGGTCCCGTGGGCTCGGGCAGGCATACCATTGCCGAAGAATTTGCCAAAGCGCTCATGTGCGGGAATCCCGGCAGTGACGGAGCATGCGGGAAATGCCCGTGCTGCACGTATTTCGATGCAAATACCACTCCTGACATCATGAGGGTATATAAGCCTGCCGATACGAAAAACATCAAGGTCAGCTACATAAAAGACAGCGTTGTTCCGGAAGCGGTATTGAAGCCGCAGTTCTCTCAGTCCAAGGTGTTCATCATCGACCTGGATTACCTCGGAACGGATAGCCAGAATGCGCTCCTTAAATCACTTGAAGAACCGCCTTCGCACGTGGTCTTCATTTTGCTCAGCTCGAACAGGGACTTGGTCCTTGATACCGTTATCTCCAGAGCTACCGAGATCAAGATCGAGCCTTATACGGGCAGTGAGATCCTTGAGATACTTAAAAAGAACGTTCCCGACTGTCCGGAACAGACCTTAAAGATCGCTTCGGATAACTGCGGCGGCATACCCGGCAAGGCTATAGAGATAGCAAAACAGGGCGAGGATATTGATCTTAAGAGAATGGTTGCGGATATGTTCCTTGAACTGCCTGAGGCGTCTTACTGCAAGATCCTTAATGACGATGCCGAATTCATGGCTGAACATAAGGCAGATGCCGTCACCATAGCATCGGATATCCTTCTTATCATCGACGACCTGATGAGGCTCAAGGGTATACCCGGGTATAAGAAGATAAACTACACGGAACACAGGACAGGACTTGAGAAGCTTGCCGGATCGCCAAAAACTGATTCAGTCAGGCTCGGCAAGTGCGCAGGTGCCGTAAAGGATTTCCTGAGGGCACTTGAAGTAAATGCGAATTTTGATGCGGCTTCGTGCTCGATGCTGCTGAAGATACATGAGGAGTTAACAAAATGACAAGAATCGTTAATGTGCGTTTTCGTGACGCGGGAAAAACATACAGATTCAGCTGCGACGGCGTGAATCTCAGCATCGGTGATGCGGTAATGGTCGAGACCCAGGTCGGAGTCGATCTTGCGCATGTCTGCGAGGAGCCTTACGAGATGGAAAACCCAGACAATGACATCACGCCGATCATGCACAAAGCTACCGAGGCTGAGATAGACCGTTATGACGAGAAGTGCGCCCAGGAGAAGGAAGCTTTCGTCAAGTGCCGCGAGCTCATTGACATGCGAGGCCTCGAAATGAATCTCGTTGACTGTGCATATTCCTTTGACGGCAAGAAACTTACATTCTTCTTTACGGCAGAAGGAAGAGTCGACTTCAGGGAACTCGTAAAGGATCTGGCTTATGCATTCAGGACAAGGATCGAATTGAGGCAGATCGGTTCGAGGGATCAGGCCAAGCTCGTCGGAGGCATCGGTCTCTGCGGCAGGGAACTGTGCTGCTGTACTTTCCTCGACAGATTTGCACCCGTTAACCTCAAGCTTGCAAGATGCCAGGGCCTGTCACTTAATCCCGGCAAGCTCAACGGTGCCTGCGGAAGGCTCATGTGCTGCCTCCAATTCGAGAAGGAAGCTTATGAAGATGCAAGAAGGCGCCTTCCCGATACCGGTGACCGCGTCAGAACGCCTGACGGAATGGGCGTCGTGTCTGACGTAAATTTCATCGAGGAACAGCTCTCCGTAAAGTTCACGAACGAGAACGAGACGAAGATCGAGAGGTATTCATGGGCAGACATCGAGCCGCTCAATCCCGAGATAGCTGAAAAGCGCTGTGCCAACTGCCCGGGCAAAGGCCGCGGCAAGAACAGTGATGCCCGTGAAGACGACGATATCGATGAGGCGGGCGTAGATACAGAAGAATAAAGTCGAATAATGCGTTTTGCTCGCTAGGTCCTCCGCGCTGCGCTTGTGCGGAAGACGCTCGCTAAGCGCAATATTCTCTGTGAACAGGCTGACATAAAATATTTTAGACAGAACGGTACGATTTCGATATAATAATAGAAGTGAAGCTTGCTTCACTAATGGAAATCTAATTAGGAGGATTCTTACAATGGCTTATGTAATTTCTGATGCATGCGCTTCTTGCGGAACATGTGCTGATGGCTGCCCTGTTGGAGCTATTTCTCAGGGTGATTCTCAGTATCAGATCGATGCTGACGTTTGCGTTTCCTGCGGTGCTTGCGCTGCAGCTTGCCCTCTCGGAGCTATCTCTGAGGGCTGATCGGTTAACGATTAATGCATAATGAGGCTGCCTTCGGGCAGCCTTTTTTTGTTTTTGGGTTTAGTCAAAAACACGGTAAGCAATATAGAAAGCAAAACGATATTTATATAATTGTTAGCTTTGAACAGCGATTGGAGTGATGTAGACTAATATCAAGTTTCTTTTCTTTATTTATTGATTTTTGTTAGGGGAGGCGTTCAAAGTGAAGAGACGTTTGATAACTGCGGCTATGTCCGTTTTTGTCCTGTTCTCGTTTGCAGCGTGTGATCTTTTCAATGGCCTGGTCAATAAACCGACCGTAGTCGAGACTGACAAGCCTGCAGAGAGCAGTGAGGCTACAACCACTGCTGAAGAAACAACGACGACTGAAGAGACGACTACAGAAGAGACCACACAAGAGACTTCTGAGGAGACTTCTTCGGAGGAAACCACTTCTGAAGAAACAACGACAGCGGCTCCTACGCCGACAAAGGCGCCTACAAAGAAGCCTACGAAAGTTCCTGTTAAGCCGACTTATATTCCTAAGGGATGGAGCAAGGAAACTGATTGCTGGGGCAAAAAGCAAAACGGACGCAAGCTTTATGTTATCTATAGCAACAACAATTCCGATAACATGAAGGGCTGGTATAAGGGCAAGTGGATAAAGCTCTATTGGACATCTGAAACGCTACATAATTATGAAGATGCAGAACATGATTACAGTGAGATCTTGATCCGCCTTTACAGAGACAAAAAACACAAGTATAAGTACGGTTCTTTCCATACCGATTGATCTGTCAGAAAGAATAATGAATGAATCAGAGCCCCGCAGGAAAAAGACTGCGGGGCCTTTTAATTTTGGAATCATATGCTTATAAACGGATCATCAATGATAAGATAAAAAAGTTGAAAAAATTTACTCGTACCACCCAATAATCCGCCTGCCTTGTGTGTCTAAAGGATAGATGCGGACAAAGGAGGCAAAATACATGACCGACAGAGAACTCGAGCAGATCTACAACGAAGCCTACAAAGCGGTGTATTGGACAGCAATGGAGCTCCTCAAGAACGAGGCCGACGCTGAAGACATCGTTCAGGACACTTTCGTATCCCTGATCGAATCCTACGATTCCATCATTGATAAGACAAAGGTTGTCGCTTGGCTTAAGAAGAATGCTGCCAACAAGTGCTTGAACCGTCTTACCAGGACGAAGACGGATAACGCTTCTGACGAGTTCTTTGAAACCATCGAAGCAGTTCCTGAGGATTTCCTGCCTGATTCGATCGTTGAGTCAGAAGATACGCGCAAGATCATCATGAACATCATCGACAATGTTTTGTCTGATGATATCAGAAGAACGCTCGTACTCTTCTACTTTGACGAAATGAGCACGAAAGAGATCGCAGAAGTCTTAGGGATCCCTCAGGGAACGGTTTTGTGGAGACTGAATTTTGCCAAGAAAAGAATCAAAAAGGAGGTCGAGAAGTATGAAGAAGAAAACAATACGAAGCTTTACGGTATGGCTCTGCCGTTCTTGAGCAAGCTGTTTATGAAAGAAGCTGAGCAGGTTGTATTTAAGCCCCTGCCGGCTTCACTTATGAATCTGTCCGCATCAGCGAAGGCTCCGTCTGGTGGAGCAGGTATTAATGCTTCGGCAGAAGCAGTAACGAAAGGGACAGTATCAATGACAACAAAGATAATTATCGGATCAGTTGTAGCCGGCGTTGTCGCTACCGGCATCGCAGCAGGAATAGCTATAGGCCTTATCGTCGCTAACGGTGACACTAAGCCTAAGAGGACCAGAGAGACGACGACCATCGAACGCACGGAAAGAACCGAAAGAAACCGCGGTATCGATACCGAGCCTGAGACAGAACCTGAGGAATCTGAAACAAGTAAGGAAACAGAGCCCTCCAAAAAGATCACGGAAGATTCCATCTATGTTTATATGGACGGTATGTCTGCTGAAGAGGTCGTAAATAACGTATGGAAAACGACCAGAGTCAAAGTCGGCATGACAAAACAGGAATATGCCGAGAGATTTGTATTTAAGAGCAAGAACGGCAGGACTAATTCGGTCGTTGACAATTTTTATTGGCAGTTTATTGACACCGGAAAGAACCACATGCTTGTACTTTCTCTGAATCTGCCTCATGATAAGGAAACTTCAGCAGTAACAGAAATAAGAAAAGGTGCTTTTGCTGAGACTCAAATGAAGTTTCAGGATTTTGAGTACTCAAAAGAAGTATTTGAGAAATTCATTGAAAGATTTAAGGCTGAAGGCTATGAGATAATCGATGATTTCGGTCCGCGTGACGAATATCATGGCCGTCTGGTCACATTCGAAGGACATGGCGTTGCTTTCAAGTTATCGATGTCCTGGGGCAGCAACGAAGATTCGGTATTGTTTAATATCAAGATACCGATCCTTAGCGAATAAGCTCTAAAAGCAATAAATTCAGGCCCCGGAGAAATCCGGGGCTTTTTTTGAAAAAAATTTCAAAAACACCCAATAATTCCTCCCGGTTATGTGTCTATAGAGCAGAAGCGAAAAAATATGAGGCTTCATAAAAGCATTTTGGAGGATCAAACATGAAACATTTAAAGATCACAACGGTTTTGTTATCAGCTCTAATGTGTGCATCCATGGTGATGTCACCGGTTACGGTCGTAGCTGACGAAACAAAGGCAACATCTGTAACACAGACAATTGAAGGAAGTAATGGACTAAAGGAAATTGTATTACCGGTAACTTTACAATCTAAAACGCTTTCAGCATTCGAGTTCGGGACTTCTACGGAATTACAGCCCACATATAAAGATGTGCTGATTATTGGCGGTCTCAAATATCAAGTAACGTTGCCTGCAATTAACGGTACGGGAACTGTAAAGCTTATAGGTGT
>CAMZBB010000056.1 GCA_947304405.1 uncultured Clostridia bacterium | reverse complement strand
CGAGAAGTCAGCTCCCGCTGCTACTCATACAGCTCCCGCCATCGCAAAAGCTGCACAGGATGAAAAAGCATCAGCTAAAAACGATTCTGCTTCTTCAGGCTCTGAGCAGGCTCAGCGTCCCGGAGAGATTGCCAAAAAGCGTAATCCTTCATTCAACAGGCCTGCACCTACCGGAACAGCGATCGCTTCCATCAGACCGGAAGATCCGAGACGTGCTCTTGCGGTTGAGAAAACACAGAACGCATCATCTTCTTCTCACCACGAGAAACCTAACATCTCTCCTGTAACAACGGTTAAGAAGACTAAGAAGAAGGAACCCAAATCCGTGAAGGATCCGGGTGTTGGCGGAATCATTACTCTCGCTGTTATCATCCTCTTATTCATAGGTATTCTCTTGCTACTTCAGAATCTTGATAAGATCGGCAGTGTTTTTAAGAGAAAGCCCGTTGAGACTCTGCCCACCGTTCAGACTACAACAGCCGTCGTAACAACAGAATCGACTACTGAAGCTACAACGGAAGCTACCACAGAGGCTACAACCGAGTCCACAACCGAGGCTACTACTGAATCAACAACTGAAGCAACTACGGAAGCTACCACCAAGGCTACTACTGAAGCAACAACCAAGGCGACTACAACCAAAGCCACAAATCAGACTACTTCCAAGCCTACCGGTGTATCTGTCAAGTTCAAGACCAAGGTCACAAACTTCAGACGTTCTTCCAGCGGCTTCAAGTTCGACGTCGTTCTTACCAACCCTTCCTCAAAGACTGCAAGCCTTAAGAAGTCTCTCAAGAATTTCGAAGTTCAGCTTTTGAGTGACGTTGCGATCAAGAAGCTTTCATCCAGATACTTATCTTTCAAGAAGAGCAACGGCTGGTGGGTCGGTTCTCCTAAGGATACATTGGTCAAGGGCCACGGCAAGCTCACCATTACTGTCACCGCTACCACAAGCGGAAGATCAGAATACTACGGTTACACAAAAGTCAACTTCAAGTGGCGTTAAGACCATAAAGTAAACAAATTTATATGGGCGTCCCAATCGGGGCGCCCATTGTTTTTGCGATCTATTTATCTTCAGACCTTGATCTTTACAGTATCGAAAACAAACTTGTCCTTCTTATAATCGATCTTGACGGACTCGACATCCTTGAGTTCTCCTGACAGGAACATATCAGAGAGCGGATCTTCGATATACTTCCTGATAGCTTTACGAAGCGGCCTTGCGCCGTATTTCTCGTCATAACCGACCGCCGCAAGTCTGTCGCCTGCAGCCTTGGTAATAGAGCCCTTGATGTGTTTGTCTTCGAGAGAACTGAAGACGTCCTTGATCATGATATCAACGATAGAACGGATCTCTTCGGGCTTGAGCGCCTTGAATATGATGACGTCATCAACCCTGTTGAGGAATTCCGGACGGAAAGTCTCCTTAAGAGCCGACTGAACGTGCTGTTCCATTGCCTCATGCGTGCCCGAGAAGAATCCTATCGTAGATGCCTTTGCAGAACTTCCCGCATTGGAAGTCATTATTATGATCGTATTCTCGAAATTGACGTGCAGGCCGTGGCTGTCTGTGAGCACGCCGTCGTCAAGCATCTGAAGGAGCAGGTTGAATACATCCGGATGAGCCTTCTCGATCTCATCGAAAAGGATTACCGAATAAGGCTTTCTCCTTACCTGTTCGGTCAGCTGTCCGGCATCGTCAAATCCGACATATCCCGGAGGGGAACCGATCAGTTTGCTTACTGAATGAGGCTCCATATATTCCGACATGTCGATCCTGATAAGAGCTTCCTCAGAATCAAACATTACTTCAGCAAGTGCTTTTACCAGCTCGGTCTTACCTACGCCGGTAGGTCCGACGAATATAAATGACGTCGGCTTATGCTTTTTGGTAAAGCCGGATCTCGTGCGTCTAACCGCATTGGAAACGGCATGCACAGCCTCTTCCTGACCTATAACCCTCTTATGGAGCCTGTCCTCAAGATGCGTAAGCTTCTCCGTCTCGGTCTCAGAAATGGACTTGAGCGGAATGCCTGTCCACATCTCCACTACTCTTGCGATGTCTTCCACCTGGATCGGATCCGGCTTGAGATCATTCTCGAGATCTGAAAGCTCGTTCGTAAGCTTGTCAACCTTTGCCTTGAGCTCGGCAGCTTTCTCGTAGTCATTCTCACGCTCTTCAGGCGAAGAATTCTCCATGGAATCGATCTGGCGCTGATGCTCCGCCTTGGCAAGTTCAAGAGCCTTCCTGGTATTTGCAAGCTTCACCAGCTTGACGTTCTTGAGATTGGCGGCAGAACCGGCTTCATCAATAAGATCGATAGCCTTATCGGGCAGATATCTGTCCGTGATATATCTCTTTGACGCTTTGACCGCAAACTCGATGACTTCATCGGAATAGGTTACGTTATGATGCTTCTCATAATAGTCCTTGATGCCCTTGAGAATTTCTATCGAAGTCTCTATCGAAGGCTCGTCGAGCATGACCTTCTGGAAACGCCTCTCAAGAGCCGAATCCTTCTCGATCTTCTTATACTCTGCCGTCGTTGTGGAACCCAGTATGCGGAGTTCACCGCGCGCAAGCGCAGGCTTCAGGATGTTTGCAGCATTGGTAGAGCCTTCGGCGTCACCTGCACCGATTATCGTGTGAAGCTCATCTATGACGAGAATGATGTTCTCTGCCTTGATAGCCTCATTGATAACGCCCTTGATACGGCTCTCAAACTGTCCTCTGAACTGAGTGCCCGCGACCATTGCAGGAAGGTCGAGCTGCCAGACCTGCATGTTGAGGAGCTTTTCCGGAACAGTGCCTTCAACTATCTTTACCGCGAGGCCCTGAGCAACTGCCGTCTTACCTACACCGGGGGCACCGATGAGTACAGGGTTGTTCTTAGTCCTGCGGTTGAGGATCTGTATGCATCTCTCGATCTCTGTGTCGCGTCCGATTATCCTGTCGATCTTTCCCTGGGAAGCACGTTCGGTAAGATTGGTTCCAAACTCACTCAGATACTTCATTCTCGAGCGGCCTTTACGCCTGCTGTCCTTACCGGTATCGCTTCCGTCGCGGCTGTCTGATTCCGAGCCGGGTCTTCTTCCGAAAAGATTATCGAATATGGAAGGACGGCGGTCACCATCGTCTTTGTCCTTCCCGTCTTTGTCATCAGTCTTCTCCGGGTCGGAAATGCCTACCGGTGTACTGTCCTCGTCAAATTCATAAGTATCGTCATCGTCTTCGTTTCCGTCACCTGCGAAATCAAGGTCTCCGCCTGCAAGCTGCTTGAGAAAATCCCCGGGATCTACGGACATGCCATTATTGGCGATCATCTCTTCGAGCCTGTCGCTCATCTCATCGATGTTGTCGGCATTGATACCGGTAGCTTTGAACATGTCGGTAACGCCGGCGATGCCGGATTCATATGCGCATTTGAGGCAGAAGCCCTCGTCAATGCGGTTGCCGTCTTCATAACGGCTCGTAAAAACTATTGCATGTCTTTTCTTACAAATGCTGCAAAGTGCCATTAACTCTACTCTCCGTCGTTATTTTCTATCCCTTGTTCCTTTATCTTCCGCCTTACTCTCGGACCTGTAATTATATCATATTGTTCTTCTTCGAGCCTTGCGGTGTCGATAAAGGCTGAAATGTCAGCATACTGGCCGTTTTTGCGGGCTTTCTCGAGCACGGGCTTGAGGAACTGTCCCGTATATGACTTCTTAACCTTGCAGATCTCCTCGGGAGTACCGGCAGCTATAACCTGTCCTCCGTCATCACCGCTCTCCGGTCCGAGATCTATTATATGGTCAGCAGTCTTAATGACATCAAGATTATGCTCTATCACCACGACCGTGTTCTTGTTCTCGGTCAAACGTTCGAGTATCTCGACAAGTTTATGGACATCGGCCACATGAAGACCTGTTGTAGGCTCGTCAAGAACATATATGGTCTTTCCCGTTGAACGGCGCGAAAGTTCAGAAGCGAGCTTGATCCTCTGGGCCTCTCCTCCCGACAGCGTGGTCGACGGCTGCCCGAGCTTGATATATCCGAGGCCGACATCCTGAAGAGTCCTGACCTTCTTATAGATGGGACTGTGATTCTTGAAAAACTCACAAGCCTCATCCACCGACATCTCAAGCACATCGGAAATGTTCTTGCCGTTGTATCTTACTTCGAGCGTCTCCCTGTTGTAACGCTTGCCCTTGCAGACGTCACAGGTTACATATATGTCAGGCAGGAAATGCATCTCGATCTTATTGACGCCGTCACCAGAACAAGCTTCGCATCTTCCGCCCTTCGTATTAAACGAGAACCTGCCCGGACCGAATCCCCTGGCTTTAGCATCTGGCGTTTCCGAGAAGAGCTTTCTTATCAGATCGAAAAGACCGATATAAGTTGCAGGATTGCTCCTGGGCGTCCTTCCTATGGGGCTCTGGTCAATGCATATGATCTTGTCGAGGTTGGAATACCCCGTAATGCGTTCACACTTCACACGCGTCTTGTGAGAGCCGTTCAGCTCATGTGAAAGATAAGGCACAAGCGTCGAATTGATAAGAGAAGATTTGCCGGAACCCGACACTCCCGTGATCACCGTAAACAGCCCTATCGGAATATCAACATCGATATCCTTAAGATTATTGACCGAAGCGCCTTTGATCGAGAGCATCTTCTTCGGATCAGGCTTTCTTCTGTCAGACGGGACCGGAATGAATTTCCTTCCGGACAGGTAATCTCCCGTAACCGATTCGGGTGTGTTTATGACATCATCTATCGTACCCTGGGCGACTACCCTTCCTCCGAAAACGCCTGCTCCCGGTCCTATATCGATCAGGTGGTCCGCAGCCCTCATGGTCTCTTCGTCATGCTCTACGACAAGGATCGAGTTGCCAAGATCCCTGAGCTTGAACAATGTCTTGATAAGCTTGTCGTTGTCTCTTTGATGAAGTCCTATTGAAGGCTCGTCAAGAACATAAAGAACACCCTGGAGGCCTGCGCCGATCTGCGTAGCCAGCCTGATCCTCTGTGCTTCTCCGCCCGAAAGTGTCGAAGACGATCTTGAAAGCGTCATATAATCAAGGCCGACGTCATAAAGGAACCGGAGCCTTGCGGATACTTCACGCAGGATAGGAGCTGCGATCTCCGACTTCATGGAAGAGAACTTCAGACCGTCAAAAAACGAGATCATGTTCCTTACGGAAAGATTAGTAAGCTCACTTATGTTCTTGCCGCCTATCTTGACCGCAAGACTGTTGGGATTGAGCCTCGCGCCCTGACATACAGGGCATACGTCGATACTCATGTAGCGCTCGTATGAAGCCTTCGCATCTTCAGACATGGATTCTCTCCATCTCCTGTTGACGCTGGGGACTATGCCCTCCCAGGCCGAATAGTAATCACCTTCTCTGGGATATACGGAATTGGTAGTGTCGATCTTCAGCTTCTCGCCGCCGTTACCGTACATGATAATGTCCTTGATCCTGTCGGGAAGCTTGTAGTAAGGGGTATCCAAAGAGAAACCGTACTTCTCGGACAATGCGGTAATGAAGCCTCTGCCCCAGCTCTTGGGATCGTCAAAATTCCAGCCGGCCGTACGGACCGCGCCCTCATTGATAGAGAGCTTCGGATTCGTGATGCAGAGCTCGGGATCCACCTTTATGAGCGTGCCTATGCCCGAACAATTGGGGCATGCACCCTCAGGGCTGTTGAACGAGAAGCTCCTTGTGGTGATCTCTCCGAAAGAGATACCGCAGTCGGGACATGCAAGGTTCTGCGAAAAGAACTCTTCATTCGTCTCGTATTCCTTCTCTCCGTTCTTCCCTGTCCTTGCTGTCTGCGTCTCAACGAGAAGAAGTCCGCCGGATAACTTGAGAGCGGTCTCGCACGAATCGTTAAGCCTTGTGGTATTAGATTCCTTGATAACAAGACGGTCAACAACGACATAGATCTCATGCTTGTTGTTCTTGTTGAGCTTTATCTCCTCGTCAAGCTCATACATAATCCCGTCGACTTTGACTCTCGCATAACCCGAACGTCTGAAGCTGTCAAAGAGCTTGCCGAATTCACCCTTCTTGCCCCTGACCATGGGAGCATAGACGATCATGCGGGTGCCTTCTTCGTATTCCTTGAGCTTGTCGATTATCTGGTCGATCGTCTGCGTCCTTATGGGCTTTCCGCACTTCGGACAGTAAGGTTCGCCCACGCGTGCATAAAGAAGCCTCATGTAATCGTATATCTCGGTAACCGTGCCGACCGTTGATCTGGGATTGGACACCGTGGATTTCTGGTCTATGGAGATGGCGGGCGAAAGGCCGTCGATACTGTCAAGATCAGGCTTCTCGAGCTGGCCTAAGAACATCCTCGCGTATGACGACAAAGACTCGACATAGCGGCGCTGTCCTTCGGCGTAGATCGTGTCAAATGCCAACGAAGACTTGCCCGAACCTGAAAGTCCGGTTATAACGACCATCTCCCGTCTGGGAATATCGATATCGATATTTTTGAGGTTGTGCTCTCTGGCGCCTCTTATCCTGATGAACTTATTCTTTTCCATATTAATGTCCGCCAATTCAACAAGGAATTATAACACGGATTATAAATATATTCGTGTCAAATAAGAGGACAATTTATCACCTGTCCCGCCGCCAAAAAACAAAGGATGGAAAAAGTCACTTTTTGATGTATGTGAACGGACATCCGTAGAAGCTGTCGCCTGATGAAGAACATATCTCGATCTTCTGGATGACCGCGCCTGCTTCCGGCGCCTTGAAGACCAGTTCATGTTCTCCTTGGGCAAGCTCTATGTCAAAACCGATCTTGCGCTGGTTATTGAGTACGGCTTTGCACCAGTCTTCGTCCTTGGGGGTTCCCACGCTGTAGTTTTCGGGAAGCATAAACAGTTCCCTCTTCTCACCGTCGAGTTCAGCGATGAACTTCACGCGGCAGCCCTTACGGGGATTGTTGTTCGGCTGGAAACAGAATGAGACATTGTATGTTCCTTTGTTACTGATCACAAACCTGTAAGTAAGAGACGGAGCACCGCCTTCATCGTAATCTTTTGCGAGCGGATAAGGCTTGCACGCCGATAATGCCTTGCCGTAGTTTTGCATTATCAGCCATCCCGAGCCGTCAGGCGAATAAGAATCGACAAAGCACCCTGCGGAGATACCGATATTTCCGAGCGTCTCTACAAACGTTCCGGAGCTGTAAGATCCCTCGTCAAAAACCCTGGCTTTTATACTGATGTCAGTCTTTTCATCGCCAAAACTGACTGTAAGGACCGCATCTGAATCTGCAGATAACAGATCCCATTTTATGCTCAGTTTGCAGCACATGAATCCAGGAAAGATCTCATCCGGATCTATATCGATCCAGTTCTTGTTACAACTGACGGATATCCCGTCCTTGTGGTTCATTATGAATACCGCTTCGGTATTATCCTCTAGCGAAGAGAAGACCAGTTCACCGGCATTCTTTCCGATAACAACGGGAGTATTGCAGTTAACGGAAATAAGAAGATCCTTGCACTTCTCATTGTCAATATAGACAGGCTCGGGATAGTCTGAACCCTCATCGTTCCAGTTGACGAAATCGACGTGCTTTGATGACATCATGCCGTTCCACTTGCCGCCCGACAACTCTTCGTTATACTGCCTGACAAGTTCTTTATCCTTCTTTATCGTCTCTTTGAGCTTGTTTCCAATATAGCCCGCGGCAAAGACGTTCCAGCCTGCGAGAAGACGGTTGAAGCCCGCATAGATCATCATCTTCCTGAGGTTCGCGGAGGCAAGTGCCGGAAACTGGACAAGCCCGAAAAGCGCATTACCGCGCTCACTCTCAAAACCAATGCCAAAGCTCTCGGCAAAACTTTCTATCTGTTCTGCGCGGCCTAATTCCTCAAACGCTTCAAGGCTGTCGGCAAACTTGAACGTATCCGGATGAACGGATTCCGGACGCCTGTCCCCGTTCATTTTCGTGTAATCAAAAAGGACCTTGAAGACCTCCGATTTCTCTTCCAGATCGAGCGTTTCACCGAACTGTTGATCTATCCATTCAATGGTGAAATCATCCGTAAGATCAGGCTCGCTCCACTTCTCATAGTCGTATGCCAGAGACATGAAATAACTCAGCGGAAGTTCCTGCGGACGAAGGTCTCCGACATTGGCTATCCATATCTTCTTAATACCGTATGCGTAAGCAGTCGTGAGCTGCTCCCATGCTTTGATGAGCGGAGTCGAATTGACCCATTCATAAGAGATCGGATCTCCGTGATAGTCGAAGTGATAGTAAATGCCCCAGCCTGCTTTACGGTCTTTAAGCTTCTCATCAGGCACAGTCCTCAAATTACCAAAGTTATCGTCTGACAAAAGGAGCGTAACGTCATCGATGCCGTCCCATGAGACAAGGCCTTCATTGTCCTTGTCGCCGTAGAAGTAATCCTCGACTTCCTTGTAAAGGGCGAGGACCTTTACGGAATCTTCCAGTCCGTGCTTTGAAAGGATGTCTTTCTGAACGGTTATCGTGTTCCTGATAAGATCGATGTTATCCTTAAGCGTTGCGTTTTCGCCAAGGATCTTGCTGTCTCTTTCACCTCTCATCCCTATGGTTATCAGCGAGCGGTAATCTTTGTTGCGGATAACTGCATCCTCCCAGAATCTCTTTAGCCCTTCGGGATTTGAATTGAAGTTCCAGTCCGCTCCGTAGCCTTCGGAATTGCCGGAACTCTTATAATGTGAGAACTCTTCTCCCGCCCTGAACAACGGCTCGTGGTGGGATGTTCCCATATAGATGCCTAACTCATCTGCAAGTTCTGCCGATGCCGTCGGATATGCCTTGCCGTCTTCGCTGAACACAGCGCTCCACATCGCCGGCCAGAGAAAATTACCCTTAAGCCTTAGGAGAAGATCGAAAACCTTCTCATAAAACTCCTCATTGAAATCACCGAAAGTATTGGTGACCCACGTTCCGAGCGAAGGCCATTCATCGTTTAAGAAGAAGCCTCTGTATTCGACCGAAGGCTTTTTTGATACGATCCTTAGCTTAGCCTCATCTGCTTCAACAGATTCTTTCCGCTCTGTTACCGCATCACCGAAATAATGCCAGGGCGACAATCCGAAGATCTCTGAGATATGAAAAAGGCCGTACTCGGTGCCAAGCTTGTCGCTTCCCGCGATCATGACAAATACTTTTCCGTCGCACTCTTTGTAGTCTATGGCAAACTGTTCTCTTCCGTTTTCTATCTCTTTAGGAACTTCAAACCCATTGTCTTTAACGAATTTATCAAATCCCGGCTCATTAAAGATGCCTGCCGCGATCACAAGACCGCAGCCCTTTACGGTGCCGTTTCCGGCATCAAAAGACCTCACTACCCTGACTGATTTGACTGGACAACCGGTTACCGTCCTGATGTCTTCCGCAAGCGAAGAAGCTACCCTGAAAATGCCTTTGTCATTCCCGCTTACGAGTATGGCCGCTCTTGATCCCTTACCAAATATCCGTGTCACAGCAGTGTCCTCTCAAACCCATTTCATTGCCTTCTCGGCAAATCTTGCTCCCAATATGCTCTTGTTCTGCGGATGAAGTTCAAACGGCTCTGACAGATCTTTTGCGCTTACCGCTTCACATAAAGGAACCATGGAAGGTGCATTAAGCTGCATCTCCTGAACGGTCTTCCAGCCTTCCTGGATCGTGAGGCCGTTATCCGAGAAGCCTGCTGCGATGTCGCCTGCCTTGCCGTTTGACGGATCATCGAAATCAGCCATGACGGTACAAATGACCGGCAGATCGTCACCAAAGACTTCGCGGAATTTAAGTACCATCGCCTTGAACTTCTCATCGTAACGGGCGGGATCATTGGCATTGGATTCACCCTGATACCACCAGATCCCCTTCATTGCGAGATTCCTGACAGGAAGAACGGATGACTGATAGAGCGCTGACGGGATCCACTGAGCCATAAAGAAAGGATCCTTCTCGATATTAGTCCTCGTGCCCGTCTTATATTTCCATTTTCCCGTAAGATCGGTCTTCTTTCCGCCAATACTGATAAAGTACGGATGATCGGGAAGGAATGCATGGCATCCGTGCTCTACTACAAGCCTTACAGCTATGAGATTCTTTCCTTTTTTCAGGACTTCTGACGGGAAATGATACTTTCTCGACGGATAGCAGTAAGGCGTCGTTCCGACTTCCCTGCCGTTCACATAAGTGATATCCGAATCGATCATCTCGCCCAGATAAAGGAAGACATCATCTCCCTTTATTTCATCTTCGATTTCAAATTCACGGTAAAACCATATGCTTCCGAAAAAGCGGTCATTCTGACTGCTCCTGATGAACGGCACGTTGATGTCTTCCGCATCTTCAGGTATCCCGTTCTCAAACCCTTTGCCCAGATCGCTGCCTAGTTTGTCTACCCACGCCGCCTGCGTGATATCCTGGTTTTTCAGGAACTCCTGGACAGTACCGTCTTCCATAAACGGTTTTGCTTTTTCTCTGAAATCGCCGAATGAATCAAGAAGATCCAAAGGCATCCATGCCTCAATGGAAGCTCCGCCTTGAGCCGCATGTACAAGACCGATGGGAATCTTAAGCTTGTCATAGAGTCTTTTCGCCGCGAAGAATCCGACAGCACTAAACTGCATAAGATCTTCACCCTGTGCTTTCGTCCAGGGATTTTTCGGGAGATCCGCTTCCTTTGAAGGATCGAGCCTGTATTCCGGCATCAGAAGATACTGCCTGACATAAGGATAATCAGATGATCTGACCTCCTCTTCCGTCACATCAAGCGTCCTGTACACGGGAAGTTCCATGTTAGACTGTCCCGAAAGATAGTAAACGTCGCCGAAGCAGACATCTTCATAAGACACCGATTCACCGGCTGCGCTGATCGTCAGTTTATAACCGGTTCCTGCTTCGTGCGTACCGATTGCGCAAACGAATTTTCCATCAGTAACAGGAACCTTGAACTCTTCCCTTTTGCCGTCTTTCTCCAGAACGGCAGTGACCTCATCAGAAGCCTTTCCAAAAACACGGCATTCCTTGTCTCTTTGAAGGATCATGCCATCGCCGAATATCGCTGCGGGGACCAACGTGCGGGTATCAGTCATAATCAAAAGCCTTTCAGGTATTATTGTTTTTGATTATACCGCAAAAACAAAAAGGAGTGCCTTAAGCACTCCTTATATTGGTGACCCCAAGCGGATTCGAACCGCTGATTGCGCCGTGAGAGGGCGCCGTCTTAACCACTTGACCATGGGGCCGTTTGACTTTTGCCCGTGTATATTACCACAGGTTCAAGTCCGGCGCAAGTATCTATCAGAGGACACGGCCTCTCTCGTTCATCGGAACGTAAGGTCTTCTCTTGTTGACGCACTTGAAAGCAGGGCGCATGATCCTTCCGCCGCTTACGAGCTCCTCGATCCTGTGAGCGCTCCAGCCTGCGATCCTTCCGCATGCAAACAGAGGCGTAAAGAGTTCCTGCGGGATCCCGAGCATCGAATAAACAAGTCCTGCGAAATAGTCAACGTTCGCGCAGACGATCTTGTCATTCTTCTTGACCTCATGGAAAACGTCAGGTGCAAGCTTCTCGACGCGGAGATACAGATTGAAAAGATCCATGTTGCCTGTCTCTCTTGCAAGGAGTTCCGCATACTTCTTGATCGTAACCGTTCTCGGGTCGGAAAGCGTGTAAACCGCATGTCCTATACCGTAGATAAGACCTGAATGATCGAACGCCTCCCTCTTGAGGATAGACGTGAGATATGCTCTGATCTGGTCTTCATCCTCCCAGTTGCTCACATGCTCTCTGAGGTCCTTCATCATGCCGTAAGCCTTGCCGGATGCACCGCCGTGCTGAGGGCCCTTCAGTGAGCCTACAGCGGCCGCCATGACTGCATAAGTATCAGAACCCGTGGAAGATACGGCATGGGTAACGAACGTGGAATTATTACCACCGCCGTGCTCGGCATGGAGCACGAGCATGAGATCAAGGATCCTTGCCTCAAGATCGGTAAACTTTCCGTCAGGACGCATCAGATAAAGGATGTTCTGTGCCGTATTGTATTCAGGCTTCGGGTCGTGGATATAGAGGCTGTGGTGCTCTATGTAGTGCCTTCTTGCCATATAAGCATAAGAGATCAGGACGGGGAATCTTGCGATAAGCTCCGTGCACTGTCTGACGACGTTCGGAATGTCAGTTGCATCAGGATTGTCATCGTATGAATAAAGCGCGAGAACAGACCTGGCAAGCTTGTTCATTATGTCCGGGGACGGTGCCTTCATGATCATGTCTTCAGTGAAGTTCTCAGGCAAGCTCCTGACACTGGAAAGAAGAGCATTGAAGCTTTCCAGACCTTCCTTTGTGGGAAGGTCTCCGGTAAGCAAAAGGAATGCTATCTCCTCAAAACCGAATCTCTTCTGGGGGAAGAATCCGTTTACCAGTTCCGTTACTTCATAACCCTGATAGAAAAGCTTACCTTCGACAGGAATACGGTCAGCATCGTCTACGATGTAGCTCATGACTTCACCGACCTCGGTGAGCCCTACGAGAACACCGGTTCCGTCGTTATTGCGGAGTCCGCGCTTAACGTTGTATTTGGTGTAAAGCTCCGGATTGATGTGCGATTTAACACAAGCAATATCCGCGATCCTGTTTATAAGCTTTTCTTTCTGTTCCTGATCCATATGATCACCCTCTTATCCGGCAATGCCGGTGGTGCTTTCTCCGTTAATGCTTATGAGTGCTGCTCTCTCGTGAAGTTCAGAAGGCCGCCTGCAAGGAGCATTCCGCACTGTCTGTCGGAAATGGAAAGCGTTGTTGCGAAATCGTAACCCTGAGTCTTGTTGGTAACGATGACGGGCTTTCCTTCTTTTGCAGATTCAACCTGACTCCTTGCATCCTTGATAACGAGTTCGTCAAGCATGCCGAGCTTGTCGTAATCAGCCTTGTCATTGAAAACGAGCGGAAGGATTCCGTTGTTGATGAGGTTAGCCATGTGAATTCTTGCAAACGAGAGTGCGATAACGCCCTTAACACCGAGCTGGAGAGGTGCAAGAGCAGCATGCTCACGCGAAGATCCCTGACCGTAGTTCTCGCCGCCGATGATGAATCCGCCGTTGTTCTCCTTTGCTCTCTTGGGGAACTCCTCATCACAAGGCGTGAGGCAGAAGTCTGCGAGATAAGGAACGTTACTCCTGTAAGGCAGGAGCTTGGAATTTGAAGGCATGATGTGGTCTGTCGTGATGTTGTCCTCGAGCTTGATAAGAACCTTGCCGTCTACCTCTTCGCCGAGCTTTGTGTTGACCGGGAAAGGCTTGATGTTCGGGCCTCTTACGACCTCAACGTCATTGCTGGATTCAGCGGGCATGATGACCATGTTGTCGTTGACCATGAAGTTCTCGGGCATCTCGACTACCGGAGGTTCACCGAAATCAGCCGGATCGGTAACAACACCTGTGATAGCCGCAACTGCAGCAACCTCAGGGCTTACGAGATAGATGGAAGCGGACTTCGTTCCGGATCTTCCATAGAAGTTTCTGTTATTCGTACGCAGTGAAACCGCATTTGTCTTAGGCGACTGGCCCATGCCGATGCAGGGTCCGCATCCGCACTCGATGATCCTTGCGCCTGC
>CAMZBB010000055.1 GCA_947304405.1 uncultured Clostridia bacterium | reverse complement strand
TGCAATGTGCCTTTCGGATTCGGAAACAAGACAAGGACTGCAGTCGTTATGTCCGTTTTCGAAAATGCGGGTGACGGGATAAAGGGAATTAAAGAAATAAAGGATCTGATCCTTGATTATCCTGTGTTGACGCCTGATCTTATTTCTCTGGTCGATACTGTTTCGGAAAGATTTAACTGTACCAAGGGTGACGTCATCGAACTGATGGTTCCCACATGCGTTGAGAATCACAAGATCCCGACGGAGGTCTTTGTCTCGATTGCTGACAGGGATGCCGCAGAGAAAGTCCTTTCTTCCGGAAGCCTCAGATCTGCAGTCCATGCGAACATACTCGAATATCTTCTAAAATGCGGAAAGTGCAGCAGGAAAGAACTGCAGGCGGCTGTCTCGGCATCTCCGGCCCAAGTTAAGGCTGTAGAGGAAAAAGGTCTTATCAGGTTTACCAAGGAACTGAGCGAAGCAGTTGCTGAGAAAAGCGATCTTTTGGAAGACGTTCCGGTGGACGGAAAGTTTTCTGAGACGTATGAACTAAATGACGAGCAGGAAGATGCAGTCAAAAAGATTGTTGAAGAGAACGGACAGATAGTTCCGGGAACGCATCTTCTCTTTGGCATAACCGGCAGCGGCAAGACCGAGGTCTATCTCAAGTGTGCGCAGAAAGTGATCGATGCCGGTGGGACTGTTCTTTATCTGGTTCCTGAGATATCGCTGACGCCTCAGACCATAAGCTGGATCAAGGGGCGCCTCGGAGGAGTGGTCGCTGTACTTCACAGCAAACTTACCGACAGGCAGAGGTTTTCGCAGTGGGAGATGATCCGTACGGGAAAGGCCAAGGTCGTCGTAGCTCCGAGAAGTGGCATTTTTGCGCCTGCCGAGAATATCAGGCTGATAATCGTAGATGAGGAACATGACGGTTCTTATAAGTCCGAATCTCATCCGAGGTATTCAGCGAAGGACATCGCGAGGATGAGGGCAAACAAGAACAGTGCGGCTTTGGTGCTGGGTTCGGCTACGCCTTCGATCGAGAGCTTCTATGCGGCAAACAAGAAAGTCTATGACCTTATTGAACTGAAGTCACGCGCAAGGACGGCTGCAAAGCTCCCCGAGATCGTTCCCGTAGACATGAAGGAACAGGTTAAGCTCGGGGCGGGCGATATTCTTTCGATACCGCTCAGGCAGGCTATGGCTGTTGCTTTCTCGCAGAAGAAACAGGTGCTTTTATTCCTAAACAGAAGAGGCTACGCAAGAACCCTTGTTTGCGAGGATTGCGGGAAGCCGGTAAGCTGTGTGA
Organism: uncultured Clostridia bacterium; assembly: GCA_947304405.1. Taxonomy (GTDB): domain Bacteria; phylum Bacillota; class Clostridia; order Saccharofermentanales; family Saccharofermentanaceae; genus Saccharofermentans. The sequence continues at coordinate 12,373 of CAMZBB010000055.1, read as the reverse complement.
ACTGTTCCGTAGGCATGACGCTTCATAACAACAGAAGGACAGGCTCGCAAAGCCTTATATGCCATTATTGCGGATACATGATACCTTCCTCGGAGGCCCTGTGCTCCTTCTGCGGATGCAGGCATTTCACCAAAGCCGGATTCGGCACGCAGCAGTTGGAAGACCTGCTGGGCACGGTTTTTCCTCACGAAAAAGTCCTGAGAATGGATCAGGATACGACCGTATCGCCCGGAGCGCACAGAGAGATCATTGAAAGGTTCTCGCGCAAGGAAGCATCGATACTGATCGGTACGCAGATGATAGCCAAAGGACTGGATTTCCCTGATTGTACCGTCGTCGGCATATTGGGCGCGGACCTTATGATCGCCGCTTCATCCTACAGGGCATCGGAACGCGCATTCCAGCTTATCACGCAGGCCGCGGGAAGAGCGGGAAGGGGAGATGATCCCGGCAAGGTGTTCATACAGAGCTATAATCCGGAGAATCCACTGTTCAAATACGCATGCACCCAGGATTACAGGGCCTTTTATGAGACGGAGATCGCTTACAGAGAGAAACTCTGTCTGCCGCCTTTCAAGGCGATAGGCGAGATAGTTCTCTCTCTTGAGGACGAATCGGCTCTTCAGGAACGAGGCAGGGATCTTTATCATTACCTGTCTGATTTTCTTTCATATCAGGACAAAACATACGGTTTTGAACTCTACGGACCGGTTCCGCACGTAATTTATGAGCTCAGGGGGAAGTTCAGGCTGAGCTATATCATTAAGGCTTCCAACAGATCGGCCATAAATGCTGTTTTTAGGCATGTTATGGACGATTTTGACCATGTCAGGTACCCGCTCTCCTTTGACAATGATCCGTCAGGGTGAGACAAGTGCCAAAAAGCCCCAGATTGTACGCGTCTGAAATACAAATGTGCACCCTCTGGGCATAATTGACTATATGCTTTTTCGTTGATAAAATTCCGTAGAGAATTCATTGTTGAATTAATATTATAAGGAGGCATTCCCATGTCCAAGCCTGTTTTTGTCGGCGCCGGAGTTGCAATCGTTACACCTTTTTTCGAGAACGGCGACGTAAATTTCAAGGAACTTGAGAGGATGATCGAGTTCGAGATCGAGAACGGAATCGATTCCATCATTATCTGTGGATCAACCGGTGAGGCTGCCACTATGACTGATGCAGAACACGAGGCTGCCATCAAGTGCGCTATTGATACTGTTGCAGGCCGCGTTCCCGTTATCGCAGGAACCGGTTCAAATGATACCGCTTATTGTTTAGACCTCTCCAAGCGCGCTGAGAAGCTTGGCGCTGATGCGCTCCTTTTGGTCACGCCTTACTACAATAAGTGCACACAGGAAGGACTTTACAGAAACTATAAGACAGTTGCTGAAGCAGTTAACTGCCCGATAATCCTTTACAACGTTCCTTCAAGAACGAACGTTAACATTACTCCTGAGCTTTTGTACAGGCTCTCTGACTGCGAGAACATCATCGGCGTCAAGGAGTGCAATTTCGGTCAGGTTCCTGAGATCTACAGCCTCTGCGGTGACAGATATGCTCTGTATTCCGGTGAAGACGGACTTGCAGTACCTATGGTTTCCCTTGGCGCTAAGGGCGTTATCTCCGTTGTTGCAAACATCCTGCCCCGTGAGATGAGTCAGATGATCCATTCGTACATCGATGGTGATATCCAGAAGGCAAGAGATATGCAGATCAGCATGATCCCGCTTGTAAAAGCACTCTTCTGCGAAGTTAACCCGATCCCCGTCAAAGAGGCTATGAACATCCTCGGATGGAACGCAGGTCCCTGCAGACTGCCTCTTTGCGAGATGAGCGAAGCGAACCACAAGAAGATGGTCGAGGTTCTTGCAAAGTACGATACGTCCGCTACGGCTAAATTCCTTGCCAAGTAATCGGGAGAAGTCATATGGTTAGAATATTCTTAAACGGATGCTGTGGAAGAATGGGCCACACCATTGCGAAGATGTGCCAGCGTGATGCTGAATACAAGGTCGTTGCTGGTTGCGACGTTACGACGAGCGACGATCTCAACTTCCCGATCTACAGCAATCCGAATGACTGTGCTGAAGAATTCGACGTGATCATCGATTTCTCGAACGCTATGGCTGTTCCTGCGATCCTCAATTACGCTCTTACCGTTAAGAAGCCTTTCATCTGCTGCACGACGGCTCTTTCAGACGATACCGTTGCAGATATTCTCAAGGCTTCCGAGACGATTCCGGTATTCAAGTCTGCCAATATGAGCGTAGGCATCAACCTTATGCTTGAACTGGTCAAGAAGTGCACCAAGACTCTCTATCCCGAGTTCGATATCGAGATAGTCGAAGCACATCACAACCGCAAGCTTGATGCTCCATCAGGAACTGCCATGATGATCGCCAATGCGATCTCTCAGGAGATTCCCGAAGAGGTTGATTATGTCTATGACAGACAGAGCAGAAACCAGGCCCGCAAGAAGACTGAGATCGGTATCTCATCCATCAGGGGCGGAAATATCGTCGGCGATCACGATGCAATGTTTATCAGTGACGAAGAGATCCTTACGGTAAGCCACCGTGCCATGACCAGGGATGTTTTCGCAAAGGGCGCTCTGACCGCTGCCGGCTTTATGTGTGGTAAGGAAGCCGGATATTACACAATGTCCGATGTTATCGCGGATGCTATAAAAGAATAACAAGTACAACTTGTTACAGGAGGTTTGTTTAAATGTTTGATTTGATCCTCAGGGCAGGAGAGACTGCCGGTAATGCGGGAACCGGAAACGGCATGACCAGCGAAGAAATGGCGGGAACCGCATACGGCTCGCTCATGTCTGTCGGACTTCTTGTCCTCATGTTCGTCGTATTTTACTTTATACTGATAAGACCACAGCGTAAACGTGACAAGGAGCTCAGGGAAGAAGTAAGCAAGATGTCGGTAGGTGACAGAGTAGTTACCATCGGCGGACTTGTCGGATTTGTTGCTAATATCAAGGACAACGAGATCACGATCTCCACTTCTGCCGCTAATACGCTCGTAACCTTTACCAAGAGCGCTATCCAGTCAGTTACCAAGCGTGACAGACTCAATCCTGACGGAAGCGTTAAGAAGGAACCTGCTTCTGAGAAGAAGGGCCTCTTCGGAAGCAAGAAGAAAAAGGAAGAAGAGTGATTCAGGAGCCATAAGGCAGACCTGTTATCCGAATCAGGAATTATTCGGCCCGGCATTACCGGGCCGATTTTGATTAAAGGAGAGAAGGACTTTGGGACTGATCCCCGAGAACGTAATAGATGAGATACTCCTCAAGGCTGATATTGAATCAGTCGTAGGAAGATATGTTTCTCTCAAACGCAAAGGTGCCAATCTCTGGGGCCTTTGTCCGTTCCATCACGAGAAGACTCCGTCTTTTTCCGTTAATCCTTCAAAGAACATCTATATGTGCTTCGGCTGCCACAAAGGAGGCAATGCCATTAATTTTATAATGGAGATGGAGCACATGAATTATCCCGAGGCGATAAGATTCCTCGGCGATCTATATGGCGTTGAAGTGCCTGATACAAGAGGCGATTCAAATGGAGATTCAGGCAGGGAGAAGATAAAACGCGTCAAATCGCTCCTTACTGAGACCGCAAAGTTCTACTATAAACAGTTCAATGATCCCGAGATTGGAGTTCCTGCCCGTAAATATGCTGAGAAGCGTGCTTTGGATAAGCAGACTTTAGATCATTTCGGGATCGGTTATTCGCCTTTAGACTGGGATGCTTTAAGGGAATACCTTGAAGAAAAGGGATATACCGAACAAGAGATGGTCGATTCAGGCAATTTCAAGAAGTCTGAGAAGAACGGAAAGATATTTGACCGTTTCAGGGGCAGACTTATGTTCCCGATTTTTGATTCGTTCGGCAATATCATCGCTTTCGGCGGAAGAGCTTTGGGTGATGAATCACCGAAATATCTTAATTCATCCGATTCGCTCGTGTATAACAAGCAGAATCATCTCTATGCTCTGAATTTCGCAAAGAAAGAGCAGTCGAAGCAGCTTATAGTCGTTGAAGGCTATATGGATGCCATCGCGATGCACAGAGCTGGTTTCCGCAATACCGTAGCTGCCCTTGGAACATCGTTTACGGACAGCCAGCTGAAACTTTGTGCCAGGTACTGTGAAGAGGTCGTGTTCTTCTTTGATGCGGACGGCGCGGGTCAAAAGGCCGCGATCAGGGCAATCAAGATGATGCTCGAGTATCTTTCAAAGCTTTCCGGGATCAAGATCAGGATAAAGATTGCCAAGGTGCCGGACGGCAAGGATCCGGACGAGTACATACGAGCCAACGGTGCGGAGAAGTTCGCCGAAGTCGTTAGAAATGCTCTTTATGTTGAGGATTACCTTCTTGAGCGGGCATATAACGACAACTTTGACGAAGTTAAGGGAATAGACAAGGGAAGATATCAGGATGACGTTTGTCTCTACGGTTCATGGGTGCCTGACGAGATAAAAAGATCCACGATGGCCAATGAAGCAGCGAAAGTGCTTGGAGCAACTCCTGGAGCTGTTCTAAACCGTATGAACAGCCTTGCCGACAGTGAGGGCGCAAGAGATAATCTCATGCAGGCGAGAGAGATCGCAAGGCAGAAGGAGAATGACCTCAGGAACCGTAATGCCGCAGCAAGCGTCCGGCCTGATGAAGATCTCAATGCCGAACACGCAGATGAGTCTTCAGTTGAATCTGAGAAAACATATGCGGTCAATGATACGGCTACTGAAGATGAGATAAAGCTTTTCGCCTATGCAATGTCGCTCGGTCCTGTCCTCGCGGATCAGAAGCAGATAGCGATCGAGGACGTATTAAGGCCTGACGATTTCTCCGGAGATTCAATGAAAGCTCTGGTGAAGAGCTTCCTCTCCGTGTTTGATGCAAAAAGAGGCGTCTCTTATGCGAGAATGAGCGATTTCTTCAGCCGTGTCACCATAAACGGCAGTGCTGCAGAAGATATCTTATACAGAGAGTGCACGAAAGCCGATCTCGCTGAAGATGTGAAGGTCAAGCGCGATTACTATCTCGGATATCTCTATAAGATTAGGATCATCCGCGTGAAAGCGATCGAGGAAGCCCTGATCACCCGCAGAATGTACGCTTCTTCACAGGAAGAACGCGATGAGATAGATGGTAAGCTCAGTAATCTCAGTGAATACAAGCTTAAGATCAGAACCAAGATAGAGGGTCTCTGATGCTTAATCTTTCTTCAAGGCTTTCAGCTGTATTTGACCAGGTGCGTCTTGCAAGGGCAGGATTGGGCCCGGGAAGAGTTATCGATGTCGGTTCGGATCACGGACAACTGGCTGTATCTTGCCTTGAGAACGGTATAGCCGACGAGGTCATCTGCACGGATATCCATGAAGGACCTGCAAGCCGCTCAAGACAGGCTCTGAAAGATGCCGGTTTTGAAGACCGTTCCGGCGTGTTTGTAACTGACGGGACGGACGGAATAAGCCTTGTGAATGGTGATATCGTGGTCATTGCCGGCATGGGAGGTCTCAATATCATCGATATCGTTACAAGGTGTATCGGTAATACTCCGGAAGATATCCTTAAACAGGTTAGATTTGTCATCCAGCCTCAGAAATCAGTCAATCTCGTCAGGAAGTTCTTTGCTGAACGGGGATTTGTATTTGACGATGAGACCGTTTGCACTGACAGAGAGATCTTTTATAGTATAATGCGATTGAATTACAGTGGCAGGCCGTACGAGCTCGGAGCATATAGGGAATGCTACGGAGTGCTGCTCCCGGATAAGGAATCCTCGGGAGATGCGCTCGTAAAAGAGTACTTCGCACACCTTGATAAGGTCTTCGGTATAAGATCGAGGAGCGACATGGTCGTCCGGCAAGCCTTGAAGGAAAGGGAAAGATATGAAGATAAGTGATGTGATCAGCTATTTGGATGAGTGTTTTCCAAAAGAGAATGCGACCGACTATGACAATGTCGGCTATATGACCGGAGAACCGGACAGAGCAGTGACCGCATGTGTTCTTTCGCTCGATCTTACCGGCAAGGCTGTCGAATGTGCCAGACAGAACGGAGCTGATCTGATAATCACACATCACCCGATCATTTTCAGCGGGATAAAGACACTCAGTACTGAGACATACAAAGGCCGTCTGCTTACAAATCTGATCAGGAGCGGAATATCCTGCTATGCTTGTCATACGAATCTTGACATGACAGATGAGTTCGGCAACCTGGCGATCACTTCCGCTCTCGGTTTTGAAGAGGCTGTTCATCTTGAAGGAACGGACTGCGGTGTCGTTTTCGAGCAGGAGGAAGGTACTCTTAAAGATTTTGTCGCCAAGACCAGGGCGGCTTTGGGCGCGAGCGGGATTATTACGATCAATGATCCTGACAACAAGGTGAAAAAGATCTTTGCCCAGGGCGGGGCTTTCGATGAGGAGAGCATTCCTGCAATCGTTGCTGCCGGAGTGGATACCGTGCTCTCAGGCGAGATCAAGCACCATATCTGTGTCGAGCTTGAGGAATCGGGGATCAACACAGTGATCGCAGGCCATTCCGCCACGGAGCAGATCTATCTGCAAAAGCTCAGGGATAAGCTTTCCTTAAGGTTTCCGAGCCTTAACTTCATAGTGAACTACAATAACGAAAAGGCTTCTGTAATTTAACAGGGGTTTTGAGTATAATAGTCATGTTTTCCCGCAGACCGAGACAATCGCGGGCGCCATCGGGCGAAAGTCCGGCGCATGAGGAAAGTCCGGGCTCCGCAGGACAGGATGCCGGGTAACTCCCGGTGAAGGCAACTTTAAGGAAAGTGCAACAGAAAAGAAAACCGCCCGCAAGGGTAAGGATGAAAAGGCGAGGTAAGAGCTCACCGGCGCTATGGAGACATGGCGGCCTTGTAAACCCCATCCGGAGCAACGTCGAGGAAACAGGCTTAACCGTGGTCCGCGGGCCTGAGGAGACGGCTTGAGCCCTGCAGAAATGCATGGCCTAGATAGATGATTGTCTAATACAGAACCCGGCTTACCGGTCTGCGTGAAAACATATTTGTTTAACATATTTGGAGGTATGCATCATGTCAGCAGAATCTTATTTGAGCAGAGGCGTTTCACCCACTAAGGATGAGGTAAAGGCAGCTGTAAAGAACCAGTCAAAGGGAGCTTTCCCCGGAGCATTCTGCAAACTGATCGATGACATAGCAGGAGATCCCGATTACTGCACGGCAATCCATGCTGACGGTGCGGGCACAAAATCTTCAGTTGCATATCTTATGTATAAGGAGACGGGAAGCTACGATTGGTTTAAAGGCCTTGCGCAGGATTCGCTCGTCATGAATACGGATGACCTGGCATGCGTAGGTCTTACTTCAAATCTTATGCTTTCAAATACCATCGGCCGTAATGCCCACCTCGTTGACGGTAAGGCCATAGCCAAGGTTATCGAGGGCTACGATGAGATAATCGCAAAGCTTGCTGATCTTGGTATCGGCATCACCATGTGCGGCGGAGAGACCGCTGACGTAGGCGACCTCGTAAGAACGCTCATCGTTGATTCAACTATCGTCGCACGCGCCAAGAGATCTGATGTCATAAATGCGGCCAATATCAGGCCCGGTGATGTCATTGTCGGATTAAGCTCGTCCGGTCAGGCGTCTTATGAGACATCCTACAATTCAGGAATGTCTTCCAACGGCCTTACGGCAGCTCGTCATATGCTCCTTTCAAAGTATTACTACGAGAACTTCAAGGAGTCTTTCTCTGATACGGTTCCTGCCGATAAGGCATACTGCGGCAAGTACCGTCTTACAGACAAGCTCCCCGGAGCTGACGTTACGGTAGGAGAGGCTATCCTTGCGCCTACAAGGACATTCCTGCCCGTAATCAACAAAGTGCTCGAGGGCGGCAGGGAAAGGATCCACGGCATAATCCACTGCACAGGCGGCGGCCAGGCTAAGTGCAGGGACTTCGGATCCGGCGTCAGATATGTTAAGGACAATCTTTTCGAGCTTCCTCCGCTCTTTGCTGCTATCTATGATTCCGGCGAGATCCCGATGAAAGAGATGTTCCAGGTATTCAACTGCGGCCACAGGATCGAGTTCTATGTTGATGAGAAGGAAGCTCAGAGCATTATGGACATCGCTTCGTCATTCAATATCGAATCGAAGATCGTCGGCCATGTCGAAAAGTCTTCAAACAGTAATACAAATGAAGTCATAATAATATCCCAGGGCGAAGAATTCGTATATAATTAAGGCAGGGATGGTCGTTAGATGCCGTCCCGAATATTCTGACGGAGGACGGTGAATCTAATGGATGATTTAAGGAAATATGTTGCCGAGTTTATCGGAACATTTACGCTCGTACTTGTAGGATGCGGTACCGCTATGGTCACTGGTTGTGAGCATTGGGGCGGATATCTGACCACTGCATTTGCGTTTGGTCTTGTTATTGTCGGAATGGCATACTGCGTTGGTAACATTTCCGGATGCCATATCAATCCGGCTGTTTCACTTGCTTGCCTTATCTCAGGCAAAATGAACGTTAAGGATTTCTTCGTATATTTCATTTCCCAGACGCTCGGCGCTATTGCTGCTGCAGGAACTCTTATGGGAATCTTCAATCTCGGCAGCGTTAAGGACGCTACAGGCGGCTACGGCTCCAACGGTCTTGCCGGTGTAAACGGCAGCAGTGCTGCAGGCCTTCTCGTTGAGATCCTTCTCACATTTATCTTTGTACTCGTTATCCTCGGCGTAACTGATGATAAGTATAAGCATGGTTCCTTCGGCGGAGTCGTTATCGGCTTCTCGCTCGTTATGGTACACGTTCTCGGCATCGGCCTTACCGGAACATCCGTTAACCCTGCAAGATCCATCGGACCTGCAATCTTCGCAGGCGGTGCTGCTCTTACAGACCTCTGGGTATTCATCGTAGGACCTTTCATCGGTGCAGCTCTCGCAGCTTTCATCTACAAGTTCCTTGCCGGAAAGAAGGCATAAAACAAGTCATTTTTGATCCCCGACCGGATTGATATATGAAAAGGGGGTGCGATTTCGCACCCCCTATATTTTGCTTTGATATCGAAGATCAGATCTGGTTCTCGCAGTATGTCTTGTACTTTGATCTCAGCTCGTTCATTGCGTTCTTCATGGCAAGCTGGTATTCGGAAGTCTTTGCCCAGTCGTTGGCCTTTACTGCGCCCTTGATGCGCGTGAAGATGGATTGCTTCTCATCCGTATCCTTGCCCAGAAGGTTCTTGAGATCGGTGATGTCCTTCCAGAGACGTTCGTCGTATGAGCATCCGCCAGATTCTTTTCTGGTAACGCTCCTCAGTGTCGAGAGGTTGGCGGGTATGATCTTCTGTAAGAGTTCCATTTCCCAGCGTACCAGCATTGCCTGATAGTAGGAATCAAGCAGGGTAGGGCTGAAGATGCCGTCTTTTCCGAGAAGCTCGGCTACATCGGGCTGCTTAAGAGAACTTATCGAATCGTAAACCGTTGCAACGGGAGTGCCGAAAAGCCTGTCTCTCTCGTTGGAGTCCATATCCTCGAAAATATCATCTTCACATCTGTAAAGCCTGTCGGCGAGCAGATAATCGCTCGGCGTTCCGTAAGGCTTCGTGAATTCAGACTCGAGTTCTGTCGTGCTCTTGCCTGAGTTGATCGCATAATCGATGCCGTCGAGCATAGCTTGATATACGGCTGAAAGGCACAGATATGTATTTGTGTGCGGATTCGGTGCACGAAGCTCAAATCTTGTCGCATATTTATTGTCTTCGCTCCTTACAAGGCCCAACAGGACTGACCTGTTCCTTGAAGGAGTCTTTACATCCTGGCCGATGGAAGCTACGCAGTGCGTTGGGGCTTCGAATCCGGGAGTAAGACGCTCAAATGCATCCGTTGTGGCTGATACGAACGGATTAATGGCGCGGGAATAGTTTTTCATTATGCCGAAAAGGCAGCCCCAACCGAAAACGCTGAGATAATCCTTGTCCGGATCTTCGGGTGAGAAGAGATTGATCTTTGTGCCGTCGTTGAGGTAAGCGACAGCGTTTACATGGGTATGCTCGCCGGAACCTGCGACTCCGGGGAGGGGCTTGGCATTAAAGCTGACATCAAGGCCGTGGAGACGGAAGATCTCCTTGATTATGATCCTGGCGATGAGTTCATAGTCAGCGCCCTGTCTTGCTCCGGAATATTTCCAGTCTACTTCCAGCTGCTCCATGATGAAGTGGAATTCGCCGGAAGAGTTCAGTGATGCCTTAACGCCGCCGACTTCCTTGTGGCCCATCTCGGGTCCGAAACCGTATTTCTCGAGGATCATGATGACCTGCTCGAGAGCGGTCCTGACAACACCCTTTGTGCGCTTCCAGTAGGATTCCTTGAGTTCCTGTGAGATCGAGAGCTGTTCGGTGCTTATGATCTCGTCGGGCGAATTGACCCAGAATTCAAGCTCTGTGGCCGTGATCAGGGTAATTCTGTCGAGGTCATCGGGAGCAAATCCGTAACTTGAGCAAAGCTCCGGATTTCCAAGGAAGAGATCTTTTACTTTTTCTTCGTAATTTTCTGTACTTCTCTTGAGGATGGATCTTGAGCAGACAGGCTCATCGTTATGAAGCAGAAATGAAGGGATCCTTAATGTTCCGACTGGCTTTCCCGTCTTCTGATCTATGTGCTCGTAGTTGTAATCGATATACCAGATGACTTCAGGGTCGGGGATAAGGTCGACCTTACCGTCATTCAAAGTGGCAATCCCGGGCAAAACAACCGATGAACCGTCGGTCTGGACAGCCTTTCCGTCGAGATAGTCTTCTAGATTGTTGTAAAAGTCCGAGATCGGTATCTTCTCGTCGGTATCGTTACCCATGAGGTCAACTGCTGCCAGAGATACGAATCTGATCTCCGGGTGGCTGACAAGGATCGATTTTACATCACTTGCCGAATGCTTATCTGTCGGGATTACGTATAACAGATCGGGTATTACATGGAAATCTATCATTTTGCGCCGTCCTTGATATAAAAAATCAAGTTAGATTCTATCACAACCCGAGACTTCTATCAGATTTATTTTTACTTTATTTTGTCGTATTATATCGGGCATAAGTATCGGGAGCGGAGACTATGGTGATCCTTAAACTGTTCGAAAGACTGCTGAATATAGACGACATCAGATATAAATGGTGCGTCAGGTTCATGTTTTTCTTCTGTGTCATCCTCCGCTGCGCAGCTTTCCTGAATCCGTACTCAGATACTGATTTTTCCGGGCTCTACACCTGGATGAACAATCTGGAATCAAATATTAACGATCAGGGGATCGTCTCTGTGCCTCTTACGACCGGCAACATTGTATTCCTCGTCATGCTCTTTTCGGCACTGTTTTTCACGCTTATGATGGGGATCTTGTATTCCGGCCTTTTTGTAAAGGCATTCCGCATTAAGAGGATAGAGAAAGAGGGACCGGATGTTTTGTTTCAGGATAAGCCTCTTTCCACCGGCAAGATCTTTAAAAGGCTGATTTTGCTCGCGTTGTTCTATCTGGCGGTCTCCATACCGTTTATGCTCATCAGCTCGAATCTTCTTTTGTTCTTTGTTATCGGATTTCCGATGATTTTCACTGCGCCGTGCTGCTATCTTTCCGGTGATAAGGGCATGTTCAGCTCACTTCCTTACGTCGTAAGGATTACCAGGGGCTTTTATCTGGCTCATGTCAGAAGCCTGATAATACTTGTCCTTACGTTCTTTTTCGTCGATGCTATTGCAGGACTCATCTCGTTTGTTTCCGTGACGGCTTTTTATATCCTGTCCGCGGCTTTTTCGGCCTGGATAACATTTGCGTTCGGAAGATATGCCGGCATGGCATACTGCGCAATGAGAGATGCGCATGAACGCCCCGTCACAAACACCGAAAAAGAGAGCAAAATAGGATAAGTTTTATTCACTCCGCGTGATTGTATTTCACGGGTCGATAAAATAATATAATTACGCTTGAATCAATAGTTCCACGAAGTTGACACGGAGGTATTATTATGGACGTCAAAGAAAAGGCTATGCAGATGCATGAGCAGTGGGCAGGTAAGATCGAAGTTATCGCAACCGCTCCCGTAGGCACAAAAGAAGAACTCGCAATCGCTTACACACCTGGTGTTGCAGAACCGTGTCTTGCAATTCAGAAGGACGTTGACCTCTCATACAAGTACACAAGAAGACATAACCTTGTAGCTGTTATCACAGACGGTACAGCCGTTTTGGGTCTTGGTGACATCGGACCTGAGGCAGGCATGCCGGTTATGGAAGGTAAGTGCGCACTTTTCAAGGCTTTCGGTGACGTTGACGCTTTCCCTCTCTGCATCCGTTCAAAGGATGTTGA
>CAMZBB010000054.1 GCA_947304405.1 uncultured Clostridia bacterium | reverse complement strand
CAAAGGGGTTTTCCGATAAATCAAAGCGAGCACTTACTCCGAGCGGACTTCCGCATATACAAAGCGAGCAACACGCTGATTGCGGACTTCCGCACAAGCGAACGAAGTGAGCGCGGAGGACCGTAGCAATTAGCGTGTTGCGAGCTTACTCGTACTCGACCGTAGCTGTCGGCTTCGGCGTGTAATCGTACAGCACTCTGTTGATGCCCGGAACTTCGTGCGTGATACGGTCGGTGATCCTGCACATGAGATCATAATCAATGGGTTCAACAGTGCACTTAACAACGTCGGTAGTGTTGATCGCACGGACGATGCAGAGCCACTCGAACGCTCTCTTTTCGTTCTTGATGCCGGTGGACTTGAAGTCAGGAACGACTGTGAAATACTGCCAGACCTTACCTGCAAGACCTGCCTTTTCGAACTCTTCACGGAGGATCGCATCAGATTCTCTGACTGCTTCGAGCCTGTCTCTGGTGATCGCGCCGGGACATCTTACGCCCAAACCCGGACCCGGGAAAGGCTGACGGTAGACCATCTTGTCGGGAAGTCCAAGAGCAGAACCTACTACGCGGACCTCATCCTTGTAGAGATATTTAACGGGCTCAACGAGCTCGAAATCGAGTTCCGGAGGAAGGCCTCCGACGTTGTGGTGAGCCTTGATTCCCTGCTCGCTCTCTAAAATGTCAGGATAGATCGTACCCTGTGCGAGGAAAGCGATGCCGTCGAGTTTTGCAGCTTCTTCCGCGAAAACCTTGATGAACTCTTCGCCGATGATGTGGCGCTTCTTCTCAGGATCCGTAACTCCTGCGAGAAGGTCTAAGAATCTGTCGACTGCGTCAACATAGATAAGGTTAGCTCCGAGCTCGTCCCTGAAGACTTTGCAGACCATCTCGGGCTCGCCTTTTCTAAGGAGGCCGTGGTTGACGTGAACGCAAACGAGGTTGCTGCCGATAGCCTTGATGAGGAGTGCTGCAACTACCGATGAATCTACGCCGCCGGAAAGTGCCAGGAGAACCTTCTTATCGCCTACCTGCTCTTTGATGGCCTTGAGCTGATCTTCGATGAATGCGTCAGCAAGGGCTTTTGTTGTGATTCTTTTAAGGGATGCGGGTCTTACGTCTGCCATATGTAAAGCCTCCAGTGTAGAAATAATAGACTAAACCATTTTACAATATTGTGCAGAAGTTTAGGGTTACAAATGATAAAATCATACAAACCTTTTATTGATTACAAGGAGAATAATATATATATGCGCAAAACAAAGATCATATGCACGATAGGCCCCGCATCCGACAATGAGGAAACATTGTCAAAGATGTTCGAAGCCGGGATGAATGTTGCAAGGCTCAACTTTTCGCACGGCACACACGAACAGCATCAGGAGAAGATCGATCTGATCAAGAGGGTCAGGGAGAAGATGAATCTCCCGATTGCGATCATGCTCGATACAAAAGGTCCCGAGTACAGAATCAAGACATTCAAGGACCACAAGGTCGAATTAAAGGACGGCGGAACGTTCATTCTGACTGCTGACGAAGTCGAAGGTGATGAGACAAAGGTATCCGTAACCTACAAGGAGCTTCCTTCACAGCTGAGGCCCGGTGACCGTGTCCTCGTGAACAACGGACTGGTCATCCTCGAAGTCCGCGAGATATCAGGCAATGACGTCATCTGCGACATCGTAGTAGGCGGAACGCTCTCCGACCAGAAGTCGATGAACTTCCCCAACAAGGTAATGACCGGAGACTTCTTAAGCGAGCAGGACAAGAAGGACCTCCTTTTCGGCATAAAGAACGATATCGATTTTGTTGCTGCATCATTCGTTTCGCGCAAGGAAGACATGATCGAAATGCGTGAATTCCTTGATGCCAACGGCGGACAGGACATCGAAGTTATTGCAAAGATCGAGAACCGCGCCGGTGTCGACAACATCGATGAGATCTCCGAATACTGCGCAGGCATCATGATCGCGAGAGGCGATCTAGGCGTTGAGATCCCGTTCGTCGAAGTACCGAGCGTTCAGAAGCAGCTCATCAAGCGCTGCCGTCTCCTCGGCCGCCGCGTCATCACCGCAACCGAGATGCTCGAATCCATGATCAACAATCCGCGTCCGACGAGAGCGGAGATCTCCGACGTCGCAAATGCAGTCTATGACGGTTCTTCAGCCATCATGCTCTCAGGCGAATCCGCTGCAGGCAAGTATCCTGTTGAAGCAGTCAAGACCATGGCTCAGGTTGCCGAATACACCGAGAAGCACATCAACTACAAGGACCGTTTCTCAAGACAGGATTTCAAGATCAGAAACAACCTTGACGCCATCTCCCACGCGACCTGCCAGATGGCCATCGACGTAGGTGCAAAGGCGATCGTCGTCCACTCAAGGAGCGGCGTTACCGCAAGGATGGTATCCCGTTTCAGATGCCCTATCGACATTATCGGTATGACTACTTCAGAGAGGATCTGGAGAAGATTGAACCTCAGCTGGGGCGTCATCCCGATCCTCAACGAAGAATTCAATTCAACTGACGTAATGTTCTATCACGGTCTCAACGTTGCCAAGGAAGTTCTCTCGCTCGAAACGGGTGACAACGTCGTCATGACCGGCGGACTCATCAACGGCACAGCCGGCAACACCAACACCATCAAGGTCGAAACGATCGGTTAACGGGAGAATCCGGGGGTGACGGGGAAACAGACAGTTCTGTACATCATAAGGAAAGTTGCCGAACTTCTGGCAACTCTTCTTCTTGTATCTCTGCTGACTTTTCTCGCATTCTCGGTAATACCGGGCGACACCGCGCGTGTCATGCTGGGCGCAAATGCCACACAGGAACAGGTTGAAGTCCTCCGTGAAGAGCTCGGCCTCAACCGTCCGCTGCCGGTGCGTTATCTTTCCTGGCTCGGCGGCGCATTCACGGGCAACCTCGGTAACTCGACTCAATACAGGACCGATGTTGCAAAGCTCATCGCAAACCGTCTTCCGGTAACTCTGGGCATGAGCATTCTCGCATTTGTCATGATAATCGCCATCTCATATCCGCTTGCGATACTCTCCAGCAGAAAACCGGGAAAATTCGCAGATCAGGTTTGTTCCGTCCTGGGGCACATCCTTTTCGCGATCCCCCCGTTCGTGCTGTCGCTCTTGCTCATACTGATCTTCGGCAGCATCCTGAAAAACTTCACCATAGGCAATTATGTCGCGCCCAACGTGGATTTCGGCATATATCTGCAGAGTCTCCTGCTGCCTGCGTTTGCGATCGCGCTGCCTAAGATCGCCATGACCTTCAAGTTCTTAAGGTCATCTATGATCGAGCAGAAAGCCTCCGACCATGTTGCCACGGCGAAAAGCCACGGCCTCTCGGATCTCAAGATAATGTTCAAGCACATCCTGCCGAATTCAAACGTCTCTTCCATCACGGTCATTTCGCTGGTCTTATCAGACATCCTCGGTGGAAGTCTTATAGTCGAGCAGGTCTTTAACCTTCCCGGTCTCGGCAGGCTTTTACTGTCGGCCATTTCCCAGCGCGATTTCCCTCTTCTTTCGGGGATCGTCTTCTACCTGGCACTCGTTACGGTGCTCTTGTATTTTGCGGCAGACATCTTTTCAAGTCTGTCGGATCCGAGGATCAGGATCAGGTAAGAAGGAGGTCGGAACTTGAACGGGAACGTAGATACATCGCGCGCGAAAAGATTCTATACCGTCGGCATCTTATTGCTGTCGGTGGTCGTCATCTGTTTCCTGATCTCATTATTTTGGACGCCTTACGATCCGTATGCTACGGATGCGGCCGCCAAACTCCTGCCGCCGTCCTCCGCGCATCCTTTCGGAACGGACAACTTCGGAAGGGATGTCTTGTCGAGGGTAATGAGCGCCGCCAAATTCACCGTATTCATTTCCGTAGCCGGAGTAACGATAGCTCTCATCCTGGGAACTCTGACGGGCCTTCCTGCGGGATACTTCGGCGGTTTTACCGACAAGTCCATCATGCTCGTCAACAACAGCATAATGTGCTTCCCGGGCATCCTTTTGGCTCTGGTGGCGGTAGCGGTCTTCGGAGCTTCCATGTACAACGTGGTCTGGGCTTTGGGGCTTGTTTTCGCGCCGACGTTTGCGAGGGTGTACAGAGCGGGAACGCTTGAGATCAAAGAGTACGACTACATCACGCATGCACGCGTCATGGGAGTCCGTCCGGTCAGGATAATGCTTCTTCATATCCTTCCAAACCTTGTGCCCCAGCTGCTGCCGGCAACGGTCATCGGTCTTGCGAACATGACTCTTTTCGAGTCGGGCATGAGTTATCTGGGCTTAGGCGTCCAGCCGCCTGACGCTTCTTTCGGCAAGATGCTCGCCGAGAGCCAGGCTTACATAAGAGTCGCGCCCTGGCTCGTCATCTTCCCTTCGCTGATGCTCGTCTTCTATATCCTCGGTCTTTACTTTGTTTCCGAAGGAATGCGTGTATCGCTGACAAAAGGAGGCGGCACCTGATGGCAAGACATATTCACGTTCTCAAGGTTCACCACCTCACTTTGTCTTTCCCCACGCGAAAAGACCCCAACCCGAAGCCGATATTGGACGACGTTGATTTCGGAATCAGGGACGGCGAGATATTGGGGCTCATAGGCAACTCCGGAAGCGGCAAGACTATGACCTCGCTTGCCATAGCGGGCCTTCTCCCCGAAGGCGCACAGATCACCGGCGGCTCGATCAAGTTCCGAGGAGAAGACCTCCTGACAATGAAGCCGCGCGAACGCAGAAACATGCTCGGCAAGGACATCGGCATGATCTTCCAGGAGCCCTCTACAGCTCTTGATCCGCTCATGAAGATCGGCAAAAACCTTGATGAGGTATTGGTAGCGCACGGCGTTAAGGATCCGAAGGAACGTCGTGAAAAGATACTTAACATGATGGCAATGGTCGGCTTTGACGATGCCGCAGCGATATATGAACGCTACCCTCACCAGCTCTCCGGCGGCCAGCGCCAGAGGATCCTTATAGCGGGTGCGGCACTCCTTGCCCCGAAGCTTTTGATCTGCGACGAACCTACATCATCACTTGATACGGTTACGACGGTACAGATCCTCGATCTCCTCAAAGGCCTCTGCAGAAAGCTTCAGATGACGATCCTCTTCATTTCGCACGACCTCTCCGCGGTAAGTAATTTCTGCGACAGGGTCATGGTAATGAAAGACGGAAAGATCATTGATAAAGATACAACGTCAGATATCCTGACCAATCCTAAAAACGCCTATACCGCAGAGCTTCTGACAAACGCCAGGCTCGATACGAGAATGCTGGGCATCGAACGTGCACACGTGGATTATTCATCCAGCCCGGTACTCACGGCGAAAGGCATCGAAGCCGGCTACAGCGATACGATGTTTGGGAAAGGATCTTCGAACAAGGTCCTCAAGGGTGTTGACCTCGAGATCTACCCGCATGAGATCTTAGGACTGATCGGTAGCTCAGGCTGCGGCAAGACAACCCTCATCAGGGCTTTGCTGGGACTCCTTCCTCATTCTGGTACAGCTTCAGTCGTGGGAAGAAGGACCGGAGCGGTCTTCCAGGATCCCGTCTCATGCCTCAACCCTTCACACACCATTAAATGGCATTTGAACGAGGCCCTCAGGGTCTACGAAAAGAAGCTTCCCCGCAGTGAACGCATGGCAAAGATAACAGCAGCGCTTGAAGAGGCAGGCCTGGATTCCGGGTTCTTATTAAGAAAGCCCCATCAGCTTTCAGGAGGACAGAGACAGCGTGTAGCCATCGCGATGTGCCTCATTATGAACCCCGGACTCATCATTGCCGATGAGCCGTTCTCATCGCTTGATGCAAGCTCGGCCGCAGAGATCTTAAAGCTCCTTACTGACATTAACCGTGAGCGCGGAACCTCATTCCTGCTCGTCACGCACAACATCCATATCATCAGGCAGATCGCACCACGCGTTGTCGTAATGGACGGCGGGAAGATCTGTGAATCCGGTCTAACCTCGGAAGTCCTGAGCAATCCGAAAGCTCCTGCGACGATCAGGCTTTTGGATGCCGAGACAAAACTTCACGGCGCCTGATCCCTCAAAAAAACTTCTACAAAATTAAGGACGGCTGCCTCAGGAGAAGCAGCCGTTCTTAAGGGTGATCTATATAAAGCATTCACTTTATATTAGCCTTATTGTACTCATATAAATTGTTAAGTTCTTCACGAATATGAAGACAAATTTCGACAAAATTATTAACTATGGGTTAAGAGGTTCTTTGTGCCCGATCCAATTACAAAGCGCTCCGGCTGATAACCGGAGCGCTTATAAGAGAGGGCATAGCCCATAAGGTTTACATTTTCGCTTAAGACAGTTTCAAACCTAACTTAGTCTGGAGGTTGGATATATCACTGCTGGTCAGTTCGTAAGATCCCTGATAGTTGTAACCTGTTATCAGAGTGGCTACCCAGCCATTGCCTGAAGTAACTGACATAGTATATTTCCCGTTACTGTTTTTTGTAATCGTAATAGTACAGGTATCATTACTCGGGTTTCCGTTATCCCAACCATCAGTAACCTTTATCGAAATTCCGTTTGATCCGGAAGCTGTAAGGCTCATCAATCCCGGATTTCCATTGTTAGCATAACCCGTAAAGCCATTTGTCGCCGTTCCGAAATTTGCGCTATTTCCACCGGAACTTCCGCCGTTTCCGCCTGCAGGTGTAGGAGTCGGATCATCCGGAGCGGGTGTAGGTGTCGGATCGTCCGGCTTGGTTGTAGGAGTCGGATCGTTCGGCTTGCTCGTAGGCTTGGGTGCCTCAGTAGGCTTCTCTGTAGGCTTAGCCGTAGGCGCAGGTGTATTCAGATTTGTCTGGTTGACTACATGAGAAGGAGCCGTACCCTTGACCGATTCGACCGCTTTGCGGGCATCATTCTCGAAGTTGTCACCATTTTCCTGCTCAAGCTTGGCTGCAGTATCCTTTGCACTGTGGAGCCAGGAAACTACTCCGATCACCGTAGCTCCCGAAAGGATGACGACAATGCCGACGACCATCAGCATTTCAGCTAGTGTAAAACCTTTTTTGTTGTTTTTCATAATGATCACACCTTCTCTCTTTCGATTAGAATAACATCCCACATACCTAGATTATAGAAATGCAATGTTTAATATTCAATCACAATTCTTCACATTTCGATAAAGTATCAAAGAATAAACAATAACGGAAATGTTACGAAATTATATCGGCAGCGGCTTTGAGCAGCTCTTCCCTGCTGTTCATAATCTCTCCCGAAACATGCTTTTCGAAAAGTTCATCCAGGACTCTTCCGACCTCCGGCCCCTTCGGGCAGCCCAGATCCATTATGTCATCACCGGTCACTTTCAGGTCCTTAACTGCAAATGCGGCACCGCTTCTTATAAGTTCATCCGCGATCTCCGTCATGTATTCGAGTTTTAGAAGTCTTGCTTTCCCAAGTTCGGAATGCGCAAGGATATCCGCTTTCTGAAGAGATGCAAGCTTGCTGTAAAGTTCCGGCCCGCAGATACAGAGTAACCTGTGAACCTCTGAAGTAACCGGCTGTGTATAAACATCATGGAGAGCAATGAGGATACAGCAGTCACGGGTGAAGCGCTGAGGATATCTGAGTTCTGTCAGCACCCGTTCGGCGATCCGCCTGCCGGCTTCCGGGTGGCCTTTCATGTGGCCGACGCCGTCCTCGTTGAGCCTGAAGCATTCCGGTTTGCCAAGATCGTGAAGGAGGGCGGCCATCGAAAGCAGCGGATCTCTTGAAGGCAGAGAACCTGCTGTTTCCGGGCAAGGCAGTCCGTCCAACACCGCAAGCGTGTGCTCGAGGACATCTTTGTCATGGTACTTGCTCTTCTGGTCAAAGCCGTGACATGTGGCTATCTCGGGAATGATCACTCCCAGTATCCTCCAGCAGCGCCTTATGACTGCCGATGCATTCTTTCCGCAAATGATCCCGGTAAGCTCTGTTGCTATCCTTTCGGCAGAGATCTGCTTAAGCTCCCCGGCGCATTTCTCCATTGCCTCAAAAGTCTTGTCCTCTATTTGAAAACCATAGCGGGAAGCAAACCTCATTGCACGGAGTATGCGTAGGGCATCTTCTCCGAAACGCTCTTCGGGATCGCCGACGGTCCTTATGAGACCGGCCTTGAGATCGCTGATCCCGCCCGTGATGTCGCTTACCTTGCCGTTTTTGTCCATGTAGAGCGAGTTAACGGTAAAATCCCTGCGCCTCACGTCTTCTTCGATGCTGCCTGCAAACTCCACCGAGTCGGGGCGCCTCAGGTCAGTATATTTGCCGTCCACTCTGAACGTCGTGATCTCAATGTTGCCTTCTTCCAAGACCGCAGTCACCGTTCCATGAACGCTGGCGTTATCAAGATGTCTGATCTCTGCACCGGTAAGTACCGCCGCGGTCTCATCGGGCGAACATGACGAGGATATGTCAAAATCATGCGGTTCCAGCCCTGAGAGAATGTCCCTTACAGCGCCGCCCGCAATATAGGCCTCGTAGCCCGAGGCCTCCAAAAGGCCTAAGATCATTGAGACATAGCCGGGTATCCTGTCCTTATATCCTACTGTTTCTGTCATTTCGGGAACCATGCAGAAATTATATCAAATCGTAATATTTTCAAATTAAGTGTTTGGATAGAATTATAATAGATTTTTTATTTTTAGGGGGGCTATATGTATCTAATCAAGGAACCTGCCGGCATCGAGTCCGTCTTATTCGAAGAAAACGTTCTCAAGATCAAATGCAGCTGCAGAACTTTTGACCGCAGCATTTCCTCCAATCAGCGAAGACAGGTTTCCGTTCCGGGAAGAATGACGATCGAGCTTTTCTCGCCCGTGGCCAACATAGTTTCCGTCAGGATAAAGAATCACAACGTGACCCCGCGATCCAGGATCTCGACATTGTTCGATTTGAGGGACCCGGCATACGGCGAAGTCGAGCAGAACGATAACGAGATAATATTCAAGACGGGCCAGCTCGAAGCAAGGATCCCCAAGGCCGGCAATTTCAGCATAAGGTTCTTCTATTGCGGCGTCCTTCTCACCACATCCAATCCCGACGGCGGCTTCTACTACAAAACGGAATCCGGTGCAGCCAGCGATTACCTGGTCGACGTGTTCTCATCCGTTACGGGCGCTTCGATCGCAATGTACCATAACGAAAAGATCTACGGCCTGGGCGGTGCGGCCGGAACGATAATCAAGAACGGTTCTTCCGTCAGGACAAACCGCTACGGAATGCAGACCGGCACCGAAGCGATCCCTTTCTATATTTCAACCTCCGGCTACGGTCTCGTGGTCAATTCGGCAGGCAGCACTGAATTCGGCATCGGCACGGACGGATTATCCACAACGTTCTCCACCAAGGGCGAGACTCTTGAATACGATCTCATCGCAGGCGATGACATGAGTGCCATTTACGGCGGCTACGCAGCGATCACCGGCTATTCCAATCCGGCTCCCGACACCTGCGTTCAGGGAGCTCCGATCATCCTGGACGGGAACTTTAGTTCCACGGCGGATTCCATCTTAAGCTTCGTCGAGAAGACAAAAGACGTGGGACTCAACATAAGTGAAGTATGGCTTGGAAGCTCATGGCATCCTAAGTCAGATCCCTTCGGATTCGGCTGGGACAGGACCAGATTTCCGGATCCCGTTCAGTTCGCCCGCAGTCTTCACGATCTCGGCACGCTCCTTTGCTTATCGGTCAATCCCTACATCTCGGAGAACTCGCCGGAATATGTCGAGGTCCTTGATTCAGGCTATCTCATCTCAGACAAAAACGGCTGTGCGGTACTCTGCGACACGCCTCTCGGAAGCGTTGGCCTCATCGATCTGCGCAAACTTCCCGCACGCAACTGGCTGACGAACCGGTTCGACGAGCTTTTCAAGATGGGCTGCGACAGATTCGAATCAGACTATTCAGGTGCATATAGCGATATTTTCGCAAAGGCGGTCGGTGATGGCGGAGACGTTTATGTTGCTTCATTTGCAGAAGTCCTCAACTCCGCTGCGGCTGACACCATGATCAGACAGAGAGGCCGCTATGGTTCTTTCGTCATCGCGGATTCAGTAAGCGCTGGCGACAGGAAGACCATTTTCCGCAACATCAGCCCCAACAGCTATCCGGGATTCCCCGCACTTGCCGCGGCAGTAAGGAACTCTATCTCATACGGCATGTCGGGACTCACTTCAGTCAACATCGACGTTCCTGATATCGCGGCTTCCGATCCGCTCCTTTTCGCGCGCTGGCTCCAGTTCGCTTCATTCGCGCCTCACTTCAGGCTCCGTTCCAACGGAACGATCGCGGGCGGCAAATCAGAGTCTTTCGCGACTCTCAAGAATCTGACCGAATTACGAAACGGTCTTGCGCCTTACCTCTACTCGACGATCTGCGAGGGCATCAAATACGGCATTCCCGCGATACGCGCGATGATAATGGAATTCCACAGCGATCTGGCGGCAATGAATTCCGAGAACCAGTACATGCTCGGTTCCTCTCTTCTGGTCTGCCCGGTTCTTTCGAGAAACAATCAGATCACCGCTTACATCCCGGCCGGAACATGGACCGATTTCATGACGAGGGAGAAGATCCGCGGCCCGAAATATCTTGTGAGAACTATCGATGCGGATACCATTCCGGTCTTTGTCCGTCCCAACTCGATCCTTGTCACAAGGAGTTCTGATCTCACACGCGAGACCGGGATCCTTGACGGTCTTACGTTCACCTGCTTTGAGCTGGCTCCCGGTTCATCCACCGCATGCGAGGTGTTCGGTGAAGACGGCAATGCCTCAGGAATTATCAAGGTCTCATGCAGCGGATCCAAGATAACCGTAAAGACAACGGGATTCGGCCGCAACAAGAGGCTCGTTCTCGCGGACATCGTCAATGTTGTCAGCGTATCCGAATCAATGCCCGAACAGACGCAGTTCGGCACAATGATCGAATTCTCGGGAAACGAACTGATAATAGGACTCGGCTGATCCTTTACAATTCAAGGAAATTTACGATGTCGCGGAAATAATCTTTCCGCACCGGTTCATGCTGTATCTCATGACGGTACGGCCCGTAGCACTTTACATATGTGTTGGCACCATGCTGATTCGTCTTCCGGATGGCTTCCCTGACGCCTTTGCCATAGTTTCCGACCGGATCATTGTTCCCATACGTAAACAGGCAGGGTTTTCCGGACTGGTTCTGATAAGCTTTGGAACTCTGTATGAAGCTGATCAGTTTGAAAAGGACACCGTAGCCTTCATTTGTGAAAGAGAAGCCGCACATCGGGTCTTCATTATATTTCCTGATCTCTTCGGGGTCCGTGGAGAGCCAGTCCTTTGGCGTCTTCGGATCCTTTATACGTTTGCAGTAACTTCCGAAAGCCAGTTTGTCGATCAACGCATTTCCCTTGCGTGCGCCTCCGAAAAAGCACCCGCAGCCCGTCAAAAACCTCGCGATCCCAATTGCGTGATTAGGTCCCATCGTCGATGAGAAAATGAATTTCGAAAACTCACATGAATATTCGGGTCTCGAAAAGATCGTGCGCACCACCGCCGATCCCATCGAGTGGCCGTAAAGATAGTGCGGGACTTTCCCGAATCTTACGAGGGCGAGCCTGTGCAGCTCCATGACATCCTTTATCAGGTCCTCCGCATCTGTTTTTCCTTTTCCGAAATAGCCCTTGGGATATCCTTTGTCTTTATTGAGTTCATAAGTATCGCCGTGACCGGGCATGTCAATTCCGCATACATGGTATCCGGCATTGTTCAGATAAGAGATTAATTCCTCGTAGCGCCCCAGGTGTTCCGCCATTCCGTGGCAGATCTGGACAACGCCCTTTATGTTACCTGCGTTTGAAGGATAGTAACGGCCGGCGATCTTCGCACCGTTCCCGTTCGCCGCATCAAATATCACTTTCTCGAAATCAAGGCCCATCTCATATCTTCCTTTTATACTATGCAATTCTATCATCCCGGAGCCGGCATTCAAAATTGCTTATATAAATTGATAATTATTTTGAGATAAATATATATAATAAATGTCAATAAGTTCTTTCATTAAGGAGGCCGCTTTTCATGTTTGAGATCACAGCCAAAAAGCAGCTCGGAACCAATGTCTGGTATATGGAAGTTGTTGCACCCCTTGTTGCCGGCAAGGCAATGCCGGGACAGTTCCTGATCGTCCGTGTTGATGACGAGGGTGAGCGGATCCCCCTTACCGTTTGCGATTACGACCGCGAAAAAGGCATCGTTACGATCGTTTTCGCGACCGTCGGAGCCGAGACTGAGCGCATGTCCCGTCTTAACGTCGGCGACAGATTTGCGGATGTGGTAGGCCCTTTGGGAAATCCTTCCGATCTTTGCGATACTCCGATCGAAGAACTCAAAAAGAAAAAGATCCTCTTCATCGCCGGCGGCGTTGGAACCGCTCCGGTTTACAACCAGCTCAAGTGGCTCCATGACAACGGTGTTGATGTCGACTGCATCCAAGGCGCCAGGACAAAGGATCTCCTCATTTTGGAAGATGAGATGAAGTCAGTCACCAAAAATCTTTATTTCGCGACCGACGACGGCTCCTACGGAATCCACGGCAACGTCTGCGTAGCTCTCCAGCAGCTCTGGGACGAAGGCATACGCTACGATCACTGCGTCGTCATCGGACCTGTCATCATGATGAAGTTTGCATGCCAGCTCACCAAAAAGCTCGGCATTCCCACCGTGATCTCAATGAACACGATAATGGTCGACGGCACCGGAATGTGCGGCGCCTGCAGACTCTTAGTCGGCGGCCAGGTCAGGTTCGCCTGTGTCGACGGCCCCGAGTTCGACGGCTGGGAAGTTGATTTCGATCAGGCAATGCAGCGTTCCCGCCTCTACAAGACTGAAGAAGGCAAGCTGATGCTAAAGCTCAAAGAGGGCGACACGCATCACGGCGGATGCGGCGTCTGTTCCTGATCTTTAAGCAGGTATAAGGAGAATGAAAATGGAAGTAGACGTATTAAAGAAAGTCCCGGTTTCCGAGCAGGATCCAAAGGTCCGCGCGGCCAACTTCGATGAAGTTAATCTCGGTTATACAAAAGACGAAGCCATGGCTGAAGCCACGCGCTGCCTTAACTGCAAGAATGCCCGCTGCATCAGCGGCTGCCCCGTCAACATCAATATTCCTGCTTTCATTGCCAAGGTCAAGGACGGCGATGTTAAAGGCGCTTACGATATCATCTCAGAATCCTCCGCCCTGCCTGCGGTCTGCGGACGCGTCTGCCCTCAGGAGACGCAGTGCGAAGCTCAGTGTATCAGAGGCATCAAAGGTGAAGCCGTCTCGATCGGCCGCCTCGAAAGATTCGTCGCTGACACCGCAAAGGAAATGGGCATCAAGCCCCAGCTCCCTTCTGACATGGTCAAAAAGGGAAAGAAAGTAGCCATAATCGGTGCAGGCCCTTCAGGACTTACCTGCGCAGGTGACCTCGCAAAGCTCGGTTATGACGTGACTATCTTCGAGGCTCTCCACAAGGCCGGCGGCGTTTTGGTCTACGGCATCCCCGAGTTCCGTCTCCCCAAGGAGAAGGTCGTTGCCAAGGAAGTCGAGAACATTAAAGCTTTGGGCGTTGAGATCGTAACTGATGCAGTTATAGGCCGCGCTTTAACGATCGATGATCTTTTCGAAAAGGAAGGGTTCTCTGCTGTGTTCATCGGTTCCGGCGCCGGTCTTCCCAGATTCATGAACATCCCCGGCGAGCAGTCTTTGGGCGTTTTCTCAGCCAATGAATATCTGACCAGATCCAATCTGATGGGAGCTTTCTCCGAGGATTCGAGGACGCCCATATTGCGTGCAAAAAAGGCAGTCATCGTAGGCGGCGGCAACGTTGCCATGGATGCTGCCCGCACCGCAAAGCGTCTCGGCGCTGAAGTCCACATTGTTTACCGCCGTTCTGAAGCTGAACTTCCCGCACGTGCCGAAGAAGTCCATCATGCCAAAGAAGAAGGCATCATATTTGACCTGCTCACCAACCCTGTTGAGATCCTCGCAGACGAAAATGGCTGGGTTACGGGCTGCAAGTGCATCCGCATGGAGCTCGGCGAACCCGATGCTTCCGGAAGAAGGTCTCCGGTCGAAGTTCCCGGTTCGGAATTCACGATCGATTGCGATGCCGTAATCATGTCGCTCGGAACTTCGCCCAACCCGCTCATTAAGAAGACAACGGCCGGTCTTGATACCAACAAGCGCGGCGGCATAATTGTTAACGAATCTGAGATGACCACGCGCGACGGCGTCTTCGCAGGCGGCGACGCCGTAACGGGCGCTGCGACCGTCATCCTCGCCATGGGCGCAGGCAAGTCCGCCGCCAAGGGCATTGACGAATATCTGTCGAAAAACTGATATTATTGAGTTTTAGGGGCCGGCCGCATGGTCGGCCTTTTTTCTTGCTTGTCCGGGATGG
>CAMZBB010000053.1 GCA_947304405.1 uncultured Clostridia bacterium | reverse complement strand
CAGGTAATAAGCCGACTTAAAAGAAAAGGAACACCCGATTGGATGTTCCTTTTTTCATTTACGCCGTAACGATCTTGTTCGCGTTCTCGAGGGAGTGCCTCTCGACGGCTTCCTGCCTCATCTTGTACTTGAGGATCTTCCCTGCCGCGTTCATCGGGAAGCTGTCGACGAAGTCAACGTATCTGGGAACCTTGTGCTTGGCCATGTGGTCCATGACGTACTTCTTGATCTCGTCCTCGGAGGACTCTTCGCCGGGCTTGAGGATAACTGCCGCGAGGATCTCTTCACCGTAGTCAGCGTCCGGAACGCCTATGACCTGGACGTCCTGGATCTTGGGATGCGTATAAAGGAAGTCTTCGATCTCCTTGGGGTAGATGTTCTCGCCGCCTCTAATGATCATATCCTTGATTCGGCCGGTGATCTTGTAGTATCCGTCCTCGGGACGACGCAGAGCGAGGTCTCCGGAATGGAGCCAACCGTCTTCGTCGATTGCAGCAGCGGTAGCCTCGGGCATCTTGTAGTAGCCCTTCATAATGTTGTAGCCGCGTGCGCAGAACTCGCCGGGTACGCCGTCGGGAAGTTCAACACCGGTCTCGGGATCGACGATCTTGGTCTCAACGCCGAAAATAGAAGGTCCGACGGTATTTACTCTCTGCTCGATCGTGTCGGTGGTCTTGCTCATCGTGGTAGCCGGAGATGCTTCTGTCTGACCGTAAGTGATAACGATCTCGGGCATGTGCATCTTCTCGATGACCTCTTCCATGGTCTTGATCGGACAAGGCGAACCCGCCATGATGCCCGTTCTCATGTGTGAGAAGTCTGTGGAAGCGAAGTTCTCATGTCCGAGCATTGCGATGAACATCGTGGGAACGCCGTGGAAGCATGTGATCTTCTCCTGATTGATGCAGTGCAGGCCTTTGCGCGGCGAAAAAGCAGTGATAGGAGACATTGTTACCGCGTGGGTAACGGATGCGGTCATTGCGAGTACCATGCCGAAGCAGTGGAACATAGGCACCTGGATCATCATGCGGTCAAAGGACGACAGATCCATGCAGTCGCCTATCGCCTTACCGTTGTTAACGACATTGTAGTGCGTGAGCATAACGCCCTTTGGGAAACCGGTCGTGCCTGACGTGTACTGCATGTTGCAGACGTCGTGCTTGTCGATAGTGCGGCGGATCTTCTCAACGTCACTGTAAAGGACGGTTTCAGCAAGAGCCGGCAGATCATCCCAGTGGAAGCATCCGGGAACACGGGACTCGCAGGTGATGACGTTCTTCAATACGGGAAGTCTTGCCGCTTCAAGCTTACCGGGCTCACTGTCCTTGAGCTCGGGGCAGATCTCGTTGATTATCTGCAGATAGTCGCAGTCCTTGTACTTGTCGATCATGACGAGCGTGCACGTGTCGGACTGGCGGAGCAGATACTCGATCTCGTGGATCTTGTAAGCGGTGTTGACTGTTACGAGGACACAGCCGATCTTTGTAGCAGCCCAGAAAGTCAGGTACCACTGGGGAACATTGGTAGCCCAGATGGCAATGTGGTCGCCCTTCTTGCAGCCCATTGCAAGGAATGCGCGTGCGAGGTTGTCGACGTCGTTCCTGAACTCGGGATATGTTCTGGTATAGTCAAGCTCCGTATAACGGAAGGCATACTGATTAGGGAAAAGCTCGCAGATCTTGTCGAGAACGTCCGGGAAAGTCAGGTCGATCAGGGTCTCCTTGGGCCAGGGATAGTAGCCCGTTCCCCTTTTGTCGACCTGGAGATCGGTCTTTCTCTCCTTCGGACGGTAAGACTCCATGTAGGACGCGAACTGGGGAACGACGATTCCCGCACCTTCAAGGTACTGGGACCATCTGTATACCCACTCGAGCGAGATGTAACCGATGTAATCGATCGCCTGGAGCGAATCGAACATCTCTTTGAGAGGCATGTCGCCTGCGCCCATGAGCTTATATGAGACCTTGCCGTCTTTCATGACGGAGTCCTTTACGTGAACGTGCTTGATGTATTCGCCAAGGTTAGCGACAGTCTCGGCGGGAGATTCACCCATGAAGCGGTAAGGATGATGCATGTCCCAGAGAGCTGCAACCTTACGGTTGTTGATCTCGTCTAAGACCTTCTTGAGCCTCTTAGTGTCTGCGTAAACGCCGTTCGTCTCGATGAGGAGCGTTACGTTCATCTCTTCAGCGTAAGGAATGAGCTCTTTCATTATTGAAATGACTACATTGTCGTCGATTTCCTTTTCGGGAGCGGGATTCCTGTCGCCAAGGACACGGATGAAAGACGTGCCAAGCTTATTGGCAAGCTCAATGTATGCCCTGATCTCTGCGATTGCCTTGTCCTTGGTCTCAAGGTTGTTTACGGGCTCGCCTGACGAAAGGCAAGGAATGGTTAGCTTTAGGTCCTTTAGTTTTGCGATGGTCTTAGGTAGTTCTTTATCTGTGAAAGGTGCAGCTTTGACTGAGAAGATGTCCTGTCCCAGTCCTCTGATCTCGATTCCGTCGAAACCGAAATCCTTTGCCATCGAGTAGATTTCCTGCCAAGTGAAGTCAGGGCAGGCAAGTGTTGAAAAACAAGTTTTCATAAAACCACCTCACAAAATAAAGAATCGATAAATTATAACTTTTAAGAAAAGATTTGTAAATCAAATAAAGCCGATATCAAATCGACTTTATTGCCTGAAAGATGCAGCTTTCGATAGTATTGGCGTCTGCTTTGCCGTGAGCCTTGACCACATGCTTCCTGATGCCCAGGATAACGGCTCCGCCGTACTCGTTGTACTGATACAGTATTTTGGACTCATCAAGCACTTCCATTGCTGCCTTCAGGCTCTCGCCTGATAGTCGTTCCTTCAATAGTCTGCAGACATTGTCTGCAACAAGCGTTCCGGCGCTCTCATTGCCCTTAAGCAGCGCATTTCCGACAAGCCCCGTTGAAACGGCTACGTCAACCTCACCTGTAAGAAGGTTGTCGGGTTCTATGTTTCCGACGAAATTAAGGCCGGATCCTTTTAAGAGCTTATTAGCTCCGACAAGGTTTTCCGTGCCCTTGCAGTCTTCCCTGCCCACATTGATCAAGGCTACTTTGGGATTGTCTATTCCGCGGGATTCCATGAGTTTTGAACCCAGAATGCCGAAACTGAGCATTTCCTCGGGAGTCGGTTCAAGCGACGAACCGCAATCGACCAGACAGACGCGGCCTTCAATGCTGTATGGAAGGAGCGCAGCAAGCACGGGTCTCTTGCAGCCGGACTCAAGCCCGATCTTCAGGACGGATGCGACTATCAAAGCACCGGTATTGCCTACGCTGACTGCTGCGGCAGGCACGTCTGATTTTGAGAGGAGATCCAATGCCACGGACATTGAATAACCTGCGTTGGGTTTAGCCGCAAACATCGGATTGTCTTCATTTGTAAGGACGGAATCACACGAGACTATCTCAAATCTGTCCTTCAGGTCTTTGTGCTTTTCTTCTACTCCCTCATACTCACTCTTCGGGCCGACGAAAGTAACGTAAAGATCAGGCATCTTGTTAAGAGCCTTGAAAGCTCCTTCACAGATTACTGATGCGTGATTGTCGCCGCCTGAGAGATCAAGTATAAGTTTCTTCATATCACTGGAAAAGGATGACCATATCGTAGATTTCCTGGCCGCCGTATGCTACGGATATCTCGGCATTTGGACAGAAAACGCTGACCTCAGCCTTTGATATCTCAATGTCCGAAATATTATCGTAGGAACTGCAGAAGATCGTCACGGCTTCAACGTCACCGATGCCGGGAATCGCGGCTGTGAGCGCCTTCAAAGCAGTCTTCTTATTCTTTGACGAAGATACGATCACATCATCGTCAACGACGCCGATGTAATCACCTGCATTGACCGTTATTCCGTTGTAAACGCCCGACTTGTCGGCAACTGACACGAAGCCTGAATGTACGCCTTCCAGAGATTCGAGCATGGTCTTCTCTATCTCGTCATAGGGAGCTTCCGCATCGATCAGTGAAAGCGCGCAGTAGCCTTCTGCCATCGACTTCGTGGGAACGATATGAACTACCGAATCAGTGCAGAGCTCACGTACTTTTTCAGCCGTCATGATGATGTTCTTGTTGTTTGGAAGAAGTATCACATGATTTGCACGTACGCTCTTGCATGCATTTAAAAGATTCTGGACTGACACATTGTCAGACTGTCCGCCTTTTACGACTTCTTTTACGCCCAAAGATCTGTAGAGTTCTTCCATTCCGTCACCGTCTGCTACCGCAACGATGGCGCAGTCACGGACGGCGGTAAGGAAATTCTCGTGATGCTGCAGAGTCATGTTCTCTATCTTGAGCTTCATGAACTCGCCGTACTTATGGAAATAAGAAAGAACATCTTCAGGCTTTAAGGTATGGATGTGGATCTTAAGGTCGCTTCCGTCCTGGACCAGAACGAGAGAATTGCCGAAGCTGTTCATGTCGATCCTTACGGTATCAGAATTGAAATTGGCAAGCTTATTCTCCTCGATCTTGACGACCAGTTCGGTGCAGTAGCCGAATTCCTCTCCATCAGAGGAAGTTGTAAGCGTACCGTTACTGGAAAATGAGGGCTTCAGTGATTCAAATTCGGTGAAATCATAGACGAAACCGTCATCTAATGCTGATAGCATGCCTGTAACGAGGCAGAGAAAACCCATTCCGCCGCTGTCAAGCACGTCATATTCCTTAAGGACAGCGAGCTTGTCCGGCGTGTGCTTTAAGGATTCGGAGGCTCCCTCAACTACATTCTTCATGAAGTCTTTTACGGTCGTATCCTCATCGAAAAGATCTTCCGCATCTTCCTGCGCTTCCCTGCAGACAGTAAGGAAAGTGCCTTCGACCGGATCTGCGACAGAAGCGTAAGCTGATTCCGTACCGGAGATAAAAGCCGCATCGAGGTTGCCCGGATTAAGCTCCGTCTCAGTCCTGAGTGCCCTCAAAAAGCCTTTGAGCCACTGTGACAGGATAACTCCGGAGTTGCCCTGCGAATTCATAAGAGCGCTCTTGTAAAGCTCGTCAAAGTCTTCGGGAGTCAAGTCCCTGTCGCCTATATCCATGAGGACCTTTACTATGCCTGTCATGGTCTTGTCCATGTTCGTGCCCGTATCGCCGTCAGGGATCGGGAATACGTTCATGTCGTTTAAGGTCTTCTTGTTTTCGAGGATATTCTTGCTTCCGGCAAGAAGCATGCTCTTGATTATGTTAATTTCCATTCAACTGTTCCTTTTTGTTCTTACCGCGGTAGAACACGATGATCGTGCCGGGGCCTACAGAGGCTCCGACGATCGGTCCGATAACATAAAGCTCCGTAGATGCTCCGGGGATCAATTCCTTGATCTTGTCGGCGACTGTATTGGCAGCTGCTTCATCGTCTGCATGACCGATGTAGATCGTTTGTTCAAGCGGGGTTGTTATGTATTTTGCGGTCATGGCAGCAAGCTCATTAAGAGAAGACGCCCTTCCCTTTACCTTCTTGACTGCGAGGTTATGACCTTCAAGATCTGAGATAAGAATCGGCTTGACCGAGAAAAGGTTGCCGAAAAAAGCCGAAGATGCAGTTACTCTGCCTGCGGCCTTGAGGTATTCCAAAGATTCTGTTGATCCGTACTGATTGAAGAAAAGCTTGTTTTCCTCGATCCAGGCGGCTGTCTCATCAAGTGATTTGCCTTCAGCTTTCATCTGTGCAGCCAGTATAGCCATTGAACCCTGACCCATGCCGCTGATAAGGGAATCAATACAGACGATCTTTCTGCCCGGGAAGTCAGATTTCAGTTCTTCAACATATACCTTTGCGGCGTTATAAGAACCCGAAAGGCCGGAAGAACAGGCAATGTAGAGTATGTCGTTTCCGTTTTCCAGGTGCTTTCTGAACACGTCATCGAACGTCTTGACGGGAACCTGGACGGTCTTATACCTTTTGCCCTGTCTCATTGAATCGTAGAAGGTCTTATAAGAGATCTCATCCCAGTCCAAAGAAGCGTGGTAAGTCTTGTCTTCAGCCGAGAACTCCATCTTGCAGTAATCGATATCGAACTTGCTTCTTAGTTCAAGTGAAAGATCGCTCGTTGAATCCGTAATGATATCAAATGTGCTCATAACGTACCTCCTGTTCTAATTGTTTATGAAACTGACTACTTCTGAATCGTATTTTTCCGCATTTACGATCCTCAGGTGAGAATGCGCCCCGTGATCGAACCAAACGAACTTCTTGTCTTTGCTGCCACATGCATCGTATATCTTGGTGAAATCATCCGGATTGTTGCTCTTATCCTCCCTGCCGCAGAGAAAAAGCGTAGGAACTTTGACTCCCTTGATCTTCTCGATCGGCGTGGATTCGAAAATGCTGACGTTAGCATACTTCTTGTATAGCATGGACATCTGCAGGCAGATGGGAAATGTCGGCTTGCCCTTCTGTTTTGTTCTCATCTTGAGGACTTCATAGAAAGTGCTGTAGGGTCCTTCAAGTATAATGCCGCCGAGACAGGACGAATCGGATGCCGCGACGAAGACAGCCTCGGCAGAACCTACACAGATGCCGTGGATATAGAACTTCTCGATGCCGTAAGTCTTATGGATGTAATCGATCCAGAGCGAGGCATCTTCGCCTTCCTTAATGCCGGCAGTCGTGTATTTGCCTTCACTGTCGCCGCATGCTCTCGGATCGATAACGACGACGTTGCATCCGGCCTTCTGGAAAAGGTCGCCGAAATAGTAGCTGTAAAGAAGGGTTTCCGCCCTTCCGATCAGGATTATTGCAGCTTTATCGAAACCGAAATTGAAATACTCGCCTTTAAGCTTAAGGCCGTCCTTGCTGGTGATCTCGATTTCTTCTTTATATGAAGCGTTCTCTTCGCCCCATCTGATGCCTTTGTCGTACATTACCGAATGATCGGCATCTTCCGGACAGCTATTGCCTCTTGCCCACTTATCGTCAGTCTCGCGCACAAACATATCAAAGTACTGCTTTTTAGCAATACCCAATACGTAGAACCACATGAATATGAAGCCGCTGAGCGCAATAAAGACAATGATCGCGACAATGAGAAGCGCTATCAGTCCCGGTGTCATAATTTGGCTTTGATCTCTTCATAGATCTTGGTCTCTTCGGTAAGGCCTTCTGAAAGCTCTGTTCCGAGATAGAAAGCGATAACCATTCCGGGACCAATGGACGTTCCGTTAGCCATGTTAACGCGGGTTGCGATGATCTCTTCGGGATGGAAATTCTCCTTTATGAGCTCCTGCATCTGGATCCACTGTGCTTTACGGAATGTATGTGAAACGAAGATCCTCTTGGGATTGGGTTCCATCGTTCTCTTCATGTACTCTAAATTTGCAGCAAAAAGCTTCTTGTAGCCGGTGACCTTGCAGATGATCTGGTTCATGCCGGTACGGTCGCACTCTGCTATGGGCTTAATGTTGATGAGATTTCCCATGAATGCGGCAACGTTGGATACACGGCCGGATCTCTTAAGGAAGTTCAAGTCATCAACGGTTCCGCACTGGTGGCATCTGTATTTATTCTCGTTGAGCCAGTCTGCGATCTCTTCGATAGACTTGCCCTCTTTCTTCATGTCGCAGGCATAAGTGACAAGAAGTCCAAGGCCGCCCGAATATCTTATAGAGTCGACTACGATGATCTTTCTGTCGGGATATTTCTCCTTAAGCTCTTCAGCAACAGACTTGCACTGGCCGTATGTACCGCTCAGAGCTGAAGAAAGCGAGATGTTCAAGACATCCAAGCCCTGCTTGAGGAACTTCTCGAAAAACTCGGTCTGGAGCTCCCTGCTGTTGATACCGGTTGTATAGAGCGCATCCTTTGTCATGCTTCCGTAGAATTCATCAGGACTCATAAGCTCCCAGTCAAGAGTCGAATACTCTTTCCTTCCGTCTGGGAAAACGACGATACCCGGAAGATAATCGGCTACGCCAAACCTTTCTCTCAAGTCCTTGGTCAGATCCGTAGAACTGTCCGTAACGATAACAAAATCGCCCATTTCAAGTCTCCTTTATGATTAATTTGCTTTTCTTGATTCTTCAATAGATCTCATGATGTCGCCAACCGTCTGAAAAGCGGAAGAACCGCTGACGTTCAGCCTGACATTCATCTTGTCTTCAATGTTCATCATGATAACGACGAAAGAAACCGAATCCATATCCAGATCCTTAAGCAGCGTGTCTTCGGTTATTTCGGAAAGCGGCGTTGTAAACTCGCGGTTCATCGCCTTGTAACTGTCTAAGATTACCGAATAAAGTTCTTCAAGCATCGTCCCTTATCTCCTCTCCGGAATCTTTTAAGGCCTCTTTCTCCTCAGCTTCCTTTTTCGAAGCGTTTGCGCGTTCGAGATTGGCCTTCATCTGCTTTCTTCTCTCGCTGACTTTCCTGTTGAATTTCGGTGAAGACTCGCGCATCGCGATCTGCCTCAATTCGTACATTTTCTTCATCAAGAGTTCATTTGCAAGATTAACTGAGTTATTATCAGTCATTTGATAAGTCCTGTCAAATCTAATAAGTTCGCCTATTACGAACACTTGCCTGTTGAACGGCTTGTACGTCGTATGCATGTAAACAGGCGCTATCGGAGTGTGTGTCATGAGCGACAGCATGACCGCTCCGCTCATAAACGGCAGGAACTTGTCATCGTAGTTCATGTGGCCTTCTGGGAACACAACGAGCGGGGTGCCGTTTTTGAGGCAGTCGGCGCAGGTCCTTATGGCTCCCCAGTCAAAACCGGAGCGGTCCAGCATAATGCAGCCCATCTTACCTTCAAAGTATCCCCACATCTTATTGATCTTGGCCACATCGCTTGCGGCAATGCATTTGGGCGACAGCTTGAAAAAGATGTAATACATCAAGGGGGCATCCATCCACCATGAGTGGTTGCCGACCAGCACCATGCCTTTTTGCCTGTATAAGGTCCCCCTGGCCATTCCGTTCTCGAAAACGAATTTCGGGTGCATGAGAAGGTTCACCAAAGGGTGAGCCGTGAGCTTGATGAGATTATATGCAAAGTTGGCATGTTCAGGCTTTTTAAGCCTTCTGCCCTCTGCTTCCAGGAAATTGTCAAGGTAGAACTGCCTGTATTTCTCAATTGTATCGCGAAGGTCTTTTGTCAGGCTCTTTGACTGTTCCTGAAGATTATCCTCTTTGATCAGATAACTGTCGGGAAAGATCAGCTCGCCTATGAACATCTTGTCTTTCTTTCCAGGGCCAATCTTGCCGTTATGGTAAACGGGCACTATTGGAGCTCCGGATCCGAGGCTCATAAGAGCGGCCGCCTGGCCGAATTCCAGGAGCTTTCCTTCGGTCTCGATATGACCTTCAGGGAATATCATTATCGATTTGCCTTTATTGAGAAGCTTGATCGCCTTGTTGACGGCATCCATGTTTCCGCTTACCGCATCCACCCTGATGACGCCCATGGCTCTGACCATCAACGTAAGGAACGGATTGAAATCATAGAACTGAGCGGATACGAGGACGTAAAGCCTCCTGAACGGGAAAGCCAGAAGAGCACAAACGTAATCAAGGAAAGACGTATGATTAAGGGCAACTATGACAGGACCCTTGTATCCGGTCTTTTTCTTGGCCCGCAGGAAATACCTTTTCGGCGTGAAAAAGAGGATTGCAGGGATCAGGCCCGTCAGATACAGAAACCACCTGAGTAGGAACATCAGCCTTTGTCCCCGTCTTTCCCATAGTTGCCGTCCATTATGTGATCGGCAATAGCCATCGGCGTGATCAAAGGTGTCTCAGACATTGTAATCTGCCTGCCGGTCTTCTCACCCGTTTTGCTGAGGAGCTCGACATACTGCATGCTGTCCCCACCCAAAGTGATGAAATTGGACGTCTCGGATATCTCTCTTCTGTCTTTGCCTAATACTTCGGCAAAAACGCCGCAGATGACGTCGATCAACTTGACATACTCGTCTGACCTGATCCTTTTTATGTCTTCGTCTGTCGGATCCTTGCACTCGGTAAAGTAAAGGCTTCCCTGCTCAAGCCCTGCCGTAAGGGCTTTTCTGTCAACGCCTTTCAGGTTCTCGGGCATCTTTCCCATGAGACTTATGACTTTAGCAGGTCTCTCTATCATGGAGAGTGAATTGATCGAAGAATAAACGCCTTTGAGCGAAGTCGAAAGCTCAAGCGCACCGAGATCGCCGTCATCAGAAAGGACAAGGATCATTGCTTTTGACTCTGATCCCGGAAGCTTGGCATTGACCAAAGAGATCTTAGAATAGCTTCCCTTGCTTATCCTTGATTCTATTTCTTCGGGCGAGATATTCTCGCCGTTGGGTCCAATTATGACATCGTCTTTTCTGCCGACGATGAAAAGTCTTCCGGTATCGTCGATCTTGACGTAATCGTTCGTAGGATAGTAATCCTGTTCGTTCTTTGCGAAAACGCCGTCAATATACATGCCGTTCATCGAGTGATCGGCAGGTATCAGCAGCTCACCCTCTGAAGAGAGCTTATAGCTGATATTGGAGAAGATCTTGCCGCATTTTGCGTTATTACGGAACTTAGGCTTTCTCGAAAGCTCGACTGCGAGAATGCCGCACTCCGTAAGCCCGTAACCGTTATGTATCGAATACCCGAGGCCGTTCAAAACTTCCAGGGTCCTGGGAGATATGAATCCGCCTCCTGATATGAGGAACGTCATCTTCTCGCCCAAAAGCTGTCTTCTGACCTTCTTGAAGATAATGCCTCTTACGATCTTCGGACCGAGATGGGGAAAGATGTCCTGGAGCTTGTTCGAGAACCTTATAAGCTTATTGAATGCATTTGTCTTGTTCTCTTTGGCAACTTCAGCTTCCAAGGCAGCAACGGTCCTGTTCCAGACGAGAGGTATCGAAAAGAAATGAGTAACCCCAATCCTTCTGCAGACGAACCTGATAGTGTCAGCATCATATCTCGGCAGGAAAACAAGGCATCTTCCGAAGAACGTGAACCACAGGAGAAGCGCCACAAGTCCGAAGATGTGATAGAACGGCAGGAAAGCAAGATTCTTGATCTCAAGCTTCCTGTTGTACTGGATCGAAGGATTCATCTTAACGATATCGGCACTTAATTCGACTTGTTTGCAGATTGTCCTTCCGCAGTGGGAAATGATCTTTGGCTTTGAAGTTGAGCCGCTCGTAACCAGGATTATCTCGTCTTCCCAGAAATCTTTTGCAGGAGCGGAATATTCAGGGACACCTTCAAGGATCGTCTCAGGATTAACGGCCTTTTCCACCCTTTCATCAAGTGATATTACGAATTCAGGGCTTAATTCTTTGATTATGTCATTGGTAATCGAAATGCTGTGCCTGGTGTTAAGCAGTACGGGCTTAAAGCCTGATCTCAAAAGTGCCCAGAAACAGCACACCCAGTCAACGGAATTTTCCATGTAGATTCCGGCAAGTCTTCCCTTTCCGTCAGCGGGCTCACCGTATTTATCCAGAAAAGAAAAAGCGAAAAGATCTGTCCTTATGAAGAACTCAGAATATGTAACCTTGGAAATATCTCCTTCGCCAAGACACTCTGCGAAAAGCTCTCCGGAAAAGTTTTCCCTGATTATCCGGTAGATCGATTCGAATGTCTGGTCGGAGCCTTTAAGCTCTTCAATGTTCCTTGTAACGGTCTTTGAGATCATTATCTTTCAAGCCCCCAGATCTCTTTTATCTGACCGCACATCTGAAGGATCGCGGCTTCGCCCTGGGGAACTATGCCGAAATAATCAAGGAAAGCATGGGTAACTCCCCTGTAACGCGTGAATTTAAAAGGAACTCCCGCCTTCTTGAGGAGCCTTGCATAATATTCGGTCTGGATTCGAAGGCCGTCATATTCGGCAGAAAAGATACCGGTAAAAGGCATTGCGGAAAGATCAGCATAGATGGGACTTACGTCAGGAGCTCTCTTTACTTCCTCGTAACGGTCACCCGTGTAGTTCAAAAGGATCCCGGCCATGAGGGAATCATTGCCTTTCCCGTCACAGCGCCCGAGCTGGAGCCTCGACAGGATCAGTTCCTTCTCCTCGTCATTTATCTGGTAATCGGATTCATTCCATTCATAAAGGCCGTCGAAAGCATAAAGATCGACACAGGGATAGAACAGCCCGAGATAAGATATCCTGGCTTCACTCTCGTTATCAATTACTGCCGCGAGCGCAAGATTTGCTCCCGCACTGTCGCCGAAAAGGCCTATCCTGGTCTTATCAATACCCAAAGCGTCAGCATTTTCGTAAACGTAAGAGATCAGGTTAAGGACGTCGTGGATCGCGGCTGGATAACGGTTTTCGGGCGCTAAGCCGTATTCGATGTTGAGCACTACAGATCCCGTCTGCTCAGATGCAAAACGGCAGGGCTGCTCATAGTAGCTTGCCGCACTGGCCATAAAAGATCCGCCGTGAATGTAGATCAGGACCGGTCTGACTGTATCTGCGGAGTCTGCTCTCTCATACCTGTAGCAGGTAACCTTGCGGCCGTCTGAATCGATCTCAAAAGATCTTGTCGTCACTTCGTCCTTGCATATATCAAGGCACTGGGTCTTGGTGGCAAGCCTCATGCCTTCCACGGAGAACTTGAACGGGGTCATCTTCTGAAAAGCGTAGATTGCGTTTCTTATGAAGAATTCACGCTTGTCCAAAACGCCGGTTCGGTCATCGTCAGGCAGGTTCTTGATCTCCATGTCAAGACCGTCAACGGTGATGTTCTCGCCTTCTTCGACTATTTTCTTTACCAGTTCTTCATCACATCTGATCATAAATCAAACCTTTCCCATGATCCCCGATCTGCCGAAAACGTATGACAGTATCACGACTACGATCAGCGCGATTATCGCGCCGAGCACTATGAACCACCCCTGAAAATCAAAGAGCAGGATAATTAGCGTAGCAATGCTGTATTTGATGGCACTCGTAACATAATAGATGACGCTGATCTTCTGCCTGTGCCTGATGCCTGCAGAAAAGAGGTTCAACACAACGTGCATTCCGGTCACCCAGATGAACATTGCCAGGGTCCACTGGTAAAAATGCGGAATGTTGAACCACGAGATCAGCGAGAGCGCAACGACATAAAGCGTATATACAAGAGTCGATATCAGTCCGTAAGACAAGAGTGATCCCTGGATCTTAACAGTATCCATTATCGGCTTGAAGTGGGAATTCTTGTTGTTATTCTCATAGATCGTCTTGATGTCGATCCCTACGATCGGGATGCCTTCTTTATGCGCCGTTGCGAGTACGTTCAGCTCATAATCGTATTTTGTTCCGGGGATGTCCTGAAGCCAGTCGGTCATGCTGATCGGGAAACCGCGAAGCCCTGACTGGTTATCACGAAGATAAACTCCCGTGATTATCGTATAAACGGTCTTGGAAAGATCGTTTCCGATCCTGGATTTGAGCGGAATGTGTTCTGACAGGTCTCTCATGCCTAACACGATGCCGCTTGATTTATGAAGGAGCCTCGATACCCTGTCGATATCCTCAACAGCATGCTGTCCGTCAGCATCAGCAGTAACAATATATGAGACTGTATCAATGAGATTATTGCCGATATACTCAAAGCCGCGCTTTAAGGCATAGCCTTTGCCCTTGTTCTTCTCATAGGAGACATAGCAGACGTCGTCTTTGACCTGATCGAAAACAGAATCGTATTTGGGATCGCTGCCGTCATTACATACCACGACGACATAACCCTTTGATTTCAGCTCTCTGACAAGCGCAGGAAACTTGATATCAGGATTATATACCGGTATCAGGACAGCAGTTTTCATCTAAACCTCTTATTCTGTACGCATTATGAACGCATACTTAAATAATTTTATATATAAATATTATTTTTTCAATGATAAAATACGTTGTTAAGGGATAAGAAAAACCTTTAAAAAATCAGAATATGGAGGAATACATATGATTTGCACTAATTGTGGAACCCAGTTTGATGACAACGCTAAATTCTGCCCCAACTGCGGAAGCTCCCTGCCCCAGACGGCAGCCGTCGTACCTGTTGCTCCCTCATACGGATATGCTCCCCAGCCCGAGCTCCAGCAGGCAGTAAACACAGCTCCCCTCGGCAATCCCGCAGAAGCCAAGAGCTGCATGACAATGGGAATACTTGCCGCAGCATTTTCGTGCACTTTTGTCGCAAGTTTCATGGGAATCATATTCGGGATTATCGGCATGGTCAAAGCCAAAGCCTACGTTGCCAAGTACAATGTCTATACGTCTAAGATCCGTGTCGGAAAGTATTGTTCGATCGGCGGACTGGCAATGGGCATCTTCATGACCGTGCTTTTGCTTATCTACGTCGCGGTAATTATATTAGCTATCGCCGCAGCAGGTGGAAGACGCTGATATTACAGACTAAATGCAAACAACAACGGGGCTGTCGCAAGCTAAAGCGGCAGCCCTTTTGCTATCAGGTCTTTCTAAAGTTTTGAAGATGTTCGGAATACCGACAAAAACCAACATCTCTTCGTTTTTGTCGGTAATATTCTTCGTAAAAACTGCTTCCGTCCCCAACAATTACCGACAAAATCGAGCTTTATCCTGATTTA
>CAMZBB010000052.1 GCA_947304405.1 uncultured Clostridia bacterium | reverse complement strand
TGTTTCTTATAGGTCATTGCAAAAACTGTATAAAAATAGAGGCTGTCTCATTATGTTTTGAGACAGCCCCTTTTGCTTTGTTTGTTCTGGCGGCTTATCAGTCGTTCTCGTATTCGACAACGAGCTGGGATACCGTCTGCTTTGCGTCGCCGTAGATCATTACGGTGTTGTCCATCGTGAACAGAGGGTTCTCGATGCCGGAGAAGCCCGTACCCTGACCTCTCTTGAGGACGAATACCGTTCTTGCCTCGTAAGCGTTTACGATAGGCATTCCGTACAGAGGAGAAGACTCGTCGTTGATTGCCGCAGGGTTAACAACGTCGTTTGCACCGATGACGATCGCGACGTCGACGTTGCTCATCTGAGGATTCATCTCGTCTGAAGTCTTGAGCTGCTCGTAAGGAACGTTAGCCTCTGCGAGGAGAACGTTCATGTGACCCGGCATACGTCCTGCAACGGGGTGGATCGCGAAATTGACTTCGCATCCGTTGTCCATGAGAACGTCAGTGAGTTCCTTTACGGCATGCTGAGCCTGTGCAACAGCCATACCGTAACCGGGGATGATAACGACGTTCTTTGCAGCCTCAAGGATGAGATAAGCATCCTCGACGGACATTGACTTGGGTTCCTTGTGCTCGCCGGTTGCTGTTGAGGCCTTCTTTTTCGCCGTCTTGAAAAGGAGCGAAGCAAAAGTCTTGTTCATGGCCTTGCACATGATGAGCGTGAGGATGACGCCGGAAGCGCCGACAAGGCATCCGGAAACGATGAGGACCGTATTGCTGATAGGGAAGCCCGCAAATGCGGCAGCGAGGCCGGAGAGGGCATTGAGGAACGATATGATGACAGGCATGTCGCCGCCGCCGATCGTGATGACCAGCGTAACGCCCAGAACGAGTGAAGCGATGACGGTGACAAGGATGCCGACCAGACCGAGAACACCTTCGGGAGCGATGCAGTAGAGAACGATTCCGGCTACTGCAACGAGCGCGATGAGCGAGTTGATGATGTTCTTGCCGGGGATGACGATGTTCTTCTTGAAGATCTTGAGGCCTGCGAGCTTAGCCCATGCGATCAGGGATCCGGTGAATGCTACGGCACCGATGACGATCGTGAGGCCAAGCGTGATGGATGTGAAAGCATCGGTAGAGATCTTGCCTGTAGCTCCGCGGAGGGCGCAGTACTGCGCAACTGCAACGAGCATTGAAGAAAGACCGCCGAAACCGTTAAAGAGAGCAACGAGCTGGGGCATGCCGGTCATTTCGACCTTCTTGGCCCAGATGAAGCCTACGACTGTACCGGCAACTATAGCGCCGGCGATGATCCCGTAACCGAGGATACCGCCCTCGATGACGTCCTGTGAGATGAGTACGGAGATGACTGCAGTAGCCATACCGATGGATGAGAGAAAATTACCTTTCCTTGCGGTGTCAGCTTTACCGAGCTTCTTGATGCCCATGATGAAGAACACCGCGGAGATCATGTAGAGGATGATGCAGATGTATTCGTCCTTGATAGCGAGGAAATCCATTACTTCTTCTTACCCTCCTTTTTCTTGAACATCGCGAGCATTCTGTCGGTTACGAAATAACCGCCGATGACGTTGATCGTTGCGAAGAAGATCGCGATGCCGCCAAGGATCATGCCGAGGATGTGGTGATCGGCACAGATAGCGCAGGCTGCGATGGCGCCTACGATCGTGATGCCGGAGATTGCGTTAGTACCGCTCATGAGCGGGGTGTGGAGCTGCGAAGGGACCTTTGAGATCAGTTCGACTCCGAGGTAAGCCGATATTATGAATACGAATATCAGCAGCATTATGGTCTTGGAATCCATTATTACGCCTCCTTGAATCTTTCGTGGATGATGGCGCCGTCTTTGGTCAGGAGGCACCCTTTCATGATCTCGTCGCCCAGGTTGACCTCAAATTCCTTGCTCTCTTTGTTGTAGAAGTGAGTGAGGAATGCGGAGATGTTGCCTGAGAGCATCTTGGATGCATCCCAGGGTACCTGGCGCTGGAGTTCGTCACCGGGAAGGATTATTACGCCGTTATCTGTAACGACTTCCTTTGTCGGATCGCTTCCTTCAACGTTACCGCCCGTGGAAACAGCCATGTCGACGACGATCGTGCCGGGCTGCATACGGTCTAAAACGTCCTTTTTGATGAGGACGGGAGCCTTGCGGCCGAAGACCTTTGCGGTCGTGATGACGATGTTGGATTTCTCGCAGACCTTAGCCTGGGCTTCCTGCTGCTTTGCGATCTGCTCGGGGGTAAGTTCTTTTGCGTAACCTTGAGCTGTCTGGCCCATCTCGCCAAGGTCGATCTTTACGAAATTGGCGCCTAACGACTTGACCTGCTCCTCGACTACCGGACGGGTATCGAAAGCGTCAACCCTTGCACCCAAACGCTTAGCGGTTGCGATGGCCTGGAGTCCCGCAACGCCTACGCCGATGACGAAGACTCTTGCCGGGTTGATGGTACCTGCGGGGGTGACCATCATCGGGAGGATCTTAGGCATCCTGGCAGCCGCATTGAGAACTGCGACATAGCCTGCGAGTGATGTCTGGGAAGACTGA
Organism: uncultured Clostridia bacterium; assembly: GCA_947304405.1. GTDB lineage: Bacteria > Bacillota > Clostridia > Saccharofermentanales > Saccharofermentanaceae > Saccharofermentans. Next base: position 12,024 of record CAMZBB010000052.1, on the reverse strand, counting down.
ACGTCCATCTTCTGTGCCAGGGTCGTTCTCGGGATCATCTCGAGGGAAACTGCCTGGATCTTGTTATCAGCAAATTCATGGAGGAGGGTTTTCTCGTTGAAGGGATCGAGGAAGCTGACGTGGAGAGCGCCTTCCTTAAGGCCCTTTGCAGACTCAGGCTTCAGGATCCTGACGACGATCTCTGCGTCGCCCAAAGCTTCTGCTTCGCTTTTTGCGATCTTTGCGCCGACAGCCTCGTATGCTGCGTCGTCAAAACCGCTTTTGACACCGGCACCGCTTACGACCGTGAACTCAAAACCCATTCCGGAGAGTTTTTTGATGTCATCCGGTATGAGGGCGACACGGGTCTCGGCAGGCAGGGTTTCCTTGCACACCAAAACTTTCTTCATTTGAATACCCCTCTGTTTATAAAATAGCCTAAATAATAAATTCTCCTCTTTAGGCGAATAAATTATAAAACATCGCCTTGCAATTGTGAACTGCAATTATTTATTTATGGATTTTTCCGGCCGCGGCAGAAGAAAAGGACCGGAACGGCTTACTGCCGATCCGGCCCGGGTGGATTTACTTTCTGTATCTTTTACCGGCGGTTTTTCTGATTCTTCATTAAGCTGTTACCAGCTGTATGGTCTCTGCTGCTTCCGTATATTTGTAGATCGGATTAACGGATACTGTTTTTTCTTCTTCATAAGGAACCGTTTGTACCGGCTCTTCCGCAACTGTCAGGGATGCTCCCATAGAAATTGTTGCCGGAATCAGGAGGCTTGATTCAGATCTTACGGCCGAACAGCCGGCAATTGTCGTGACAGATGTTGCCAAAAGCATAGCAGCTGCGATCCCTATAACAAATTTTCTGCTCATTGTTTGTTCCTCTTTTCGTAATTTTATATACCGTGTTGTTGTGCCTTAATGTGCTTCAGCCACATTTAAGCATCTGGAAAAGAGGCATGCCATAAACAATCGATGTGCCTTTTGTTGATTAAACAACGGTTTGAACACCGGGTGTTGCAAACCGCTGAAAGACTGCTGTTTTTATCGGGAAACGGACCTCAGTTCTTCTTGAACCAGGTATCTTTGATGTCCGCGAAGCCCTTTTTGAAATTGCCTTTGAGGGTCTGATAGTCTTCGTAGGACAGCTTGGTTACCTCGACATATCTGGCGGGATTGAATGATCTGTCTGACTTGTCAAAAGTTACCCTGATGCCGTAGTCGGATATCTTATTACCGTCTTTGTCAGTGACACTTCCTTTTGACGTGACTATGTTCTCGACCGAGAAGGTATAGGCATCTCCCTTGACGGAGAGCTTGCCCTCGATATTTGTGATCTTCTTGTTCGAATCGAAGGAGAGGGTGTATCCGCCGGCCTTCTTGTCCCACTTGAACGAGATTCCCGAAGAACCCTCTCTGCCATGTGCAAAGTCGTATTTAACGCCGACCGATGCCTTGTAGGCCTTCCTGTCATTCTGCCTTACGGAGTAAGTGACATTGACGGAATCACCCTCGGATGAATCGAATCCGAAGGATATCTCTTCAGTTGTCTTGACGTTCTTGCCGAGTTCTAAGGACATCTCATAGGATACGCGCTTGCCCTCTTCGTTCTTGCCGTCGGTGTCGATGTTGACCCTGGCGATCCTCTTGCCGGACTTGGTTATGTAGATCCAAATGGTCAGGTCACCGTCGTAAAACTTGACGTCACGCTTGAAGTTGTCGAGTCTTGCATAGAAATCATCGACCAGATCATCAGCGTCCTTTATGCCGAAATCGTAGTTTGAATAGCATTTAAGCAGGAATGATTCGAGCTTCTTGTCGTGCTTGGCTGATGTTACGAATTCGGAAACGGCGTCGGAGAGCGTTTTCCTGTCAAAATCAAGAGTAACCACCGTGCAGGAGAGCTGCTGTCCGCTTACGGAGATCTTGTCCGAACCCTTGGTAATGCGGGCGTTGTTCAAAAGGGCCGTGACCAGGCGCTTTTGGTAGTCTCTGTTAAGTCTCTTTGCTTCGTTTGTGAGCGTCTTATCGTTCGAGACCGTCTTGTAGAGCCTTGTCAGGTAATCGTAGTAGTTTTTGTTGATCTCGACTTTGTCACCGTCCCTGTCGGGATTGAAGATCGACTTGGGAAGGTTGGAAGGGAGCTGCTTCAAAGATACGCCATAAGGCTTTTTGACGATCTGGGGGCACTCAACGCTGAAGTCATTGCCGTTGAACGCGCTTCTGATGTCGAAATGGACCGTTTTGCCTTCGCTGATCTTTCCCAAAGCCGCAAAGCGCATGCGCGAAAAGTCCGTATAGACCTTCAACTGTGCATCCGCGTCCTTCCCGGAAACGGGTTTGAGGCTGCCGGATACCGACACGGAACCTCCGTTTATGAGGCGGTTAGCATAATCGACAAGGTACATTCCCTTCACGTCGTTTGACGTGTTATAGAGCGCATCTGCCACAAGTCTCTTGGGATTATTGGCGGCGCTTATGGCCATGATGATTATGCACAGGATCAAACCGGCAGTGACAGCTAATGCTATGACGGTCTTCTTTTTCATCTTTTTCTCCCCCGCTCAAAAATTCCTTATAACCCAACGAAATTATATCAGAAATGAGCCTGTTTTTGGGGCATATTGAAAACAGAACAGGTCAAGTCTATCATTTGATTACTACTTTCAAGAAGGGTGTACTGATGAGCGAAAACTGCATGACAGCGGGAAAGAAGGACATAAGTTCGATCGGCTCTTCATTTCTGCTGATGACCGCGGCGGTGCTTTTCATTTACCTTCTGACGGGCATGACTGCCGCCAGGATGAATGCGGTTAAGACTGCCGTTCTTTTCGCGACATTCGTTTCCTTTATTGCGTTTTATACGGTGAGCAGGATAAAGGGGATAAAGACCGGACTTATCGGACTTGTTTCAGGCATCCCTGCCGGCTTTATAGCTTATCTTGCGCTTGAGAGCGGATTCAATTCCGTAAACCGTCAGACCATCTTGTGCTTCGGGATCATGATGCGCCTTTTATTGTGGGGATGCCTTGCCTGCCTTGTGCTGTCTTTTGCCCTGCTTATCGCTGCAAAGCGTTTCAAGACGGAAGATGCGGTATTCATCGTACTCTCCGCGGGATTTGTGCTCCGTGCCGTAATGGTGCTCTTTACGCCGCTTAATTTCTGGCAGCACGACGTCTCGGGATTCGGAGAGGGTTTTGAGGGTTTTCACGACGACTACATCATGTACATCTATGAGAACTGGGCACTCCCGGACGGCGACGTAAGGGACCTCGGGCAGCTTTATCATCCGCCGCTCCATTACGTGCTCAGCGCTGTATTTTTCAAGCTCAATTCAGTGATCTTCCCGGGAAGATCAGGCGTCATCGACAGCCTTAAGACGCTGCCGTTTATTTGGAGCAACGGTCTTGTCCTGTTCGGCCTTAAGATACTTAAACATTTCAGGATCAAAGGAACCGCACTCGTCTTTATGCTGGGATTTATCTGCTTTCACCCGCAGACCGTTTTCCTGGCGATCCAGGTCAACAACGACGCACTTGCCCTGATGCTGTTTGCCGCTTCGGTATATCTTGCCCTCAAATGGTACGACAAACCCGAACTTACGACGATCCTTTTTACCGCACTTGCGATCGGGTGCGCCATGATGACGAAGCTTTCGATGGGTTTTGCGGCATTCCCCGTCGGGTTCCTGTTTATCAGCAGACTCGTAAAAGCGCTGAGGGAAAAAGCCGAAAAAGGCAGCGTGAAGGCCGGAGAACTTATTAAACAGTTTGTTTTGTTCGGTCTGCTCTCCGTGCCGCTCGGAATGTGGTTCCCCGTAAAGAACCTGATCGAGCACGGCACCCCGTTTACATATGTTTTTGCGATCGATTCAACAGGCGGGCAGGACGTTTGGATGTATTCCGCATGGCAGAGGCTTTTCGCGCCGTCAGGAGAGTCCCTGAGAACGCCGTTCCTGACCATGTCTTCTTCCAAGCCCGGCACGGATTACAACATGTTCCTTGCCTTGATGAAGACTTCAGTTTTCGACGAGAGAAGCTTTGATTCGGGGTATCTTACCGCAGCAGGGAAGATACTTCTCGTTCTTGCCGCGGTCATGGCGCTTCTTGGCGTGATATCCGCCGTTTATGTTACGGCAAGGCTTATAAGACAGAATAAAATGACGGCAGGATTCATATCCCTTCTGATACTTTGCGCAGTGCTGCTATTGTGCTACGTCAGATTCTGTTTCGGATATCCGGTGGTGTGCACGCAGAGCTTCAGATACATAGCGCCGGTCCTTCCCGCGGCAGGCGTCTTCATCGGCATGGCATCGGAGGGATTCCGGAAAAAGAGCCCTGTGAGGATAGTGCTGTTCTCAGCCGTCTCAGCCTTTGTTCTTGCGGTATTCCTGTTCTACGGAACTTATGCGGAATATGGCCCGGTTTGGGAGCAGCTGATCAGACGCTGACGGGGATTTTCAGGCAGATGCGGTCAAAATCAGGTTGCCGTGCTATAATCTCTATTGATTTTAAAATAAAGGGGACCTGATGAATGGGACTTTTCGGTAAGAAAAAGCAGAACGAAGAAGCTGACGACAAGAATCTGGAGTCCGGCTCAAAGAATAAGGAATTGGATATAATCCTCCAAGCCCGCCAGGAGGAAGAGGATGAACGCAAGGCGAAGATAGCCGCCCGCGAAGCTGAACAGGAAAAGATCAGGAGCGAGAAACAGGAGGAACTGGAGAAATCCGCTTCCGCAGCTGCCGATATCATAGAGCTTTATCCGGCAAGAGAAGGCGAAGACCGTTTCTTCATGCTCGTTGAAGGCAATGTTTACACAGAGCCCGTCAACAAAGGCGATGAGATCGTAACGGGTTACCTCCGCGGTAAACTTAAGAAGGGCCAGGAGATACAGGTTCTTTCCGGACTCGATTCCCTGAACCGCGTAACGGTAAACGTTATCCGTAATGACAGCCGCGAGATCGTTGATGAGGCTTCCAATGAAAGAGTCGAGTTAGAACTTTCCAAAGGCGATTTCTCAGATCCTGATTCGCCGGACCAGCAGAACGAATCAAGAGTCATGAACTTCTCAGTCCTGACCAACCTTCCTGCGGAAGAAGGCAGATCGGAGGGAATACGTCTTCCTGCAATGCTCTGCGAATTCTCAAGATATCAGGGCGACCAGCAGTTTTTCGGCCAGCTCATGAATGCCGCGCTCACAACGGAATACGCCGTCCCGGCCAAGATCTCCGGAGGAAGCGGCAGCAACAGGAAAGTGTCTTTCGCGGGCCTTCGTCCCGATAAGGAAGGCGGACTGCCCATGCTGCCTGCATTTGCAGGCCTTAAGGCTTTCGAAAAGCACAAAGACGTCATTGCAAAGGGCGGCGGCTTCAACAGCGCGATACAGATGGATTTTGCACAGCTCTGCGGCATAGCGAGAGATGACCTTCACGGCGGCGCCGTGGTCAATCCTTTGGGCCCCGTAGTCTTCGGTCTTCCCAAATCGCTTCTTGATACCAGCGTAAAGACCGTTCAGTTCCACTCGCTTTTCGGTGAGGGCAAGTTAGCGGACAAGTTCGTTCCTGCCGAAGGCAAATCTGAACAGCAGGAGCCCAGACTCAGGGAATATAACGTCACCAGACCCGTACCCGGCGGTGAATACAATTACATCGAAGATGCCGTCAAGAAGTTTGGCGATACGCACGCCGACATCTCCAGGATCTGCGTGGTCGTGATAATCGCAAGGGATGACCCGAACGAGAAATCTTACGTATGCATTGTGGATTGCCCGAAGGAAAAGTTCGACATGAACTGCAAAGCCTTAGAGAATGCGGTAAGGCCGTATCTCCGCACCATCAGGAAAGTCCAGTTCCGTCCGTATGACAGGGAGAAGTTTAATGACGATTTCTTCCGCACTTATCCCTGGACTTACAACAAGCTTGCTTTATGAGGCAGGAATGAATTACTACTACATCGATTTTGAGAACGTGAAGACAGCGGGACTGAAGGGCATTGAGAATCTGCCCCAGGTCGATACCGTGAAGATCTTCGCAAAGGGCGGATCTGACCAGATGAAGTTCAATGACATCCGCAACCTGATGGCGGCCAAGGCAACCGTCGGGATAGAGGATGTCGTGACCGGAACGAAAAACGCTCTGGACTTCCAGCTCCTTACCGATCTTATGGTCGACTGCGTGAAAAGAGCCGGAATGTCGCCTGCTCCGAAATTCGTGATAATTGCCGCCGATCACGGCTATGATCCCGCGATCGTGCAGATGAAGAAGCGCGGGATCAATAATGTTTTCAGGGCGGTGTCGATAAAAGAAGCCGAGAACGGCAATTTCTGTGCGAGCCAGCAGGGAAGCAAGCCTCAAAAACAGGCACCGAAAAACACCGGCAAGAAGGCTGAAGAACCCAAGCCCAAGGCCGAGCAGCCAAAGAGCGAACAACCTAAGAACGAGCAGCCCGCGAAAAAGGCCGTTAAGCAGGAAGACAAGTCTTCTTCAAAGCCTTCTGTCAGGCGCGTCCATTCGAGGACCATCAACAAAACTGCCAAAGGCAACAAAGATTCAACGAATAATTAACATCTTCAATAAAGAATAGCTTTTCCGCGCGTGCTACAATTATGCCCGGGATAGATCTATATTTGCGTTTATTTGAGGATGGACAATGCTTCAGATCAAAGACATCCGCAAGGAATACAAAACAGGCAACCTGATCCAAAAGGCACTCGACGGAGTGTCTTTGAATCTGCGCGACAATGAATTTGTCGCGATACTGGGTCCCTCAGGTTCAGGCAAGACCACGCTCCTCAACATAATAGGCGGCCTTGACCGTTACGATTCCGGCGATGTCATTATCAACGGCATTTCGACAAAGAAATACAAGGACAGGGACTGGGACGCATACAGAAATCACACGATAGGATTCGTTTTCCAGAGCTATAACCTGATCCCGCACCAGACGGTCCTCGCAAACGTAGAGCTCGCGCTCACGATCTCCGGGATCAGCAGGAAAGAAAGAAGAGCGAAAGCATTGGCGGCGCTCGAACAGGTCGGACTTAAGGACCAGGCGCACAAGAAGCCGGGCCAGATGTCCGGCGGCCAGATGCAGCGAGTGGCCATCGCCAGGGCGCTCGTCAATGACCCTGATATACTTCTCGCCGACGAGCCTACGGGAGCCCTCGATTCGGATACCAGCGTCCAGGTAATGGATCTTCTTAAAGACGTCGCAAAAGACAGGCTCGTCGTAATGGTCACCCACAATCCCGAACTCGCGGAGGAATACGCGACCAGGATAGTCAGGGTCAAGGACGGAAAGATAATAGATGACAGTAATCCGTTCAAGCCCGGAGATTCCATGCTCAAAGCACCGGTCCACAAGCGCATCGGCAAAGCTTCGATGGGTTTTCTGACGGCTCTTTCATTAAGCTTCAATAACCTTCTTACCAAGAAGACCAGAACGATCCTGGTCTCTTTCGCAGGCTCCATAGGGATCATAGGGATCGCCCTGATAATGTCCCTTTCGAACGGCGTCCAGAAATATATCGATGACACCGAGAAAAAGACCCTCTCGCAGTATCCTCTGCAGATAGACAGTTCCTCCGTATCGATATTACAGATGATGATGGTCAATACCGAAGGCTGGAAACCTTCCGAGCCTGGTACCATTACGGAGGTTCCGAGCGTTAACCAGCTGCTCTCGACGATCAAGACGAACGACCTGATCGCGCTCAAGAACCATTTCGATACAAAGACGCCCGAGATCTACGATCTTTCCAACGGCATCGAGTATAAGTATTCGGTACAGCCGCAGATCTATGACTACAACAGCAATAACGGCGATTACAGGAAGGTCAACCCCAATGACGACTTCAAATCGATGGGTCTGACGTCCTCGAGCGTTTTTACTTCCGCATATTCGATGAACGTGTTTTTCGAGCTTCCCGAGAATGAAGAACTCTATTTAAACCAGTATGACGTGAAGTGCGGAAAATGGCCGGAAACGTCAGAAGAGGCGGTCCTTGTCCTTACCTCGAAAGGAAGCGTCAGCGACTACATGGCTTATGTTTTCGGGCTCAGGGACAGGAAAGAATTAGACCGCATGATCGACGATTTCGCGAACGGAAAGACCGTTTCATCCGAACAGAAGGATTACACGTGGAAGTATTCCGACTTCATGGACAAAGTCTTCAAGGTCGTTCCGGCGTTCCGTTTCTATAAATATGACAAGACTCACGATATCTATTCCGACATGAGAAACGATACCGCATTCATGAAGTCCGTGATCCGCGAGGGCAAAGACTTAAAGCTCGTAGGCATAGTCCAGCCGAAGGACGGCGAGGACATAAGGATGCTCGAATCGGGCGTGTATTACGGAAAGAATCTCGTTGAAGAGCTCAGAGCCGAAGCCGAAAAAGCCGATATCGTAAAGGCCCAGCTCAAAGACCGTGACACGAACGTTCTTACCGGCGTCAGATTCGATGACGAGAACAGTGATTTTGACATGGAAGATATGTTCGACATCGATCAGGATGCGATGAAGGATGCTTTCAAGTTCAATGAGGATAAACTCAAGTTCGACAAGAAAAAACTCACCAATCTCAACGGGATCGATTTCACAAAAGAACTCAAGAATGCGATGCCCAAGATGTCTTCCAAGGACATCACCTCGTTACTCCGGAACGTAAAGCTGTCCGTTAATCAAGACGAGCTGGGAAAGCTCATGACCAATGTCATGAACGGATACCTCGCATATGCCGCGAAGGATCCCTCGACGAACTATGCAGATATGCCCGAAGCGTTCAGGTCTTACATGAATTCTTCCGAAGGCAAGGCCCTGATCCGCGAGCAGATAATGAAGATAATCCAAGACAGTATAGGAGACGTATCCCAGAAGACCATAAAGAAAGTCGAGACGGCCATAACGGACGGTTTTGCGAAATATGCCGCAGACCACAACATCGACATTTCATCGGGCAATCTGAGCCGTTATATGTCGGATTATCTTTCCACCGATGAAGGCAGGAAACTCGTAAACAAGCAGATGGATGTCATTACCAATGAGCTCATCGGCAATGTGAAGGTTACCGACAAGCAGATGTCCGCTTTTGTAAAAGCGCTGATGAACGGTTATCAGAAATATGCCGAGAAACATAACCTTCCCGACCCGAAGAAACTTGCGAAGTCATTTACTTCTTACGCCAATTCCAAAGAAGGCTCAAAGCTCATTACCGAAGGCGCCATGAAGGCCGTGAACGTGGACGGCATCACGAAGCAGATCACCAAGAACATGAATTCCTATACCAAGAGCATGGGAACCCAGATCGGCAAGGCGCTCGAAAAGATATTCAAGAAAGTGGCCCTTCAGATCGGAAGCAATGTCACAAAGGAACTGAAGAAGACTTTCTCTAACGTGGGAGATGCCCTGATAGTCGATAAGGACGCAATAGCCGGCGCTTTCAAGATGAATATGGACCAATCACAGCTCGAGTCATTCCTGGCCGAGATGATGGGCGGAAACATGACTTCCGCAGAAACGAACCTCGCCGCATTCGGATACTGCGACGCTGACAAATTAAGCTCGATAACCATCTATCCCAAGGACTTTGAGAGCAAAGACAAGATCGTAAAGATCATCGAAGACTATAACAAAATGGTCGAGGATGCCAAGGACGATGACAAGTCGATAACCTATACCGACATCGTCGGAGCGCTGATGAAATCGGTTACGAAGATAATCAATACGATATCTTATGTCCTCATCGCTTTCGTTGCGATATCGCTCGTAGTGTCGTCCATCATGATCGGCGTCATCACGTATATCAGCGTGCTCGAACGCCGCAAGGAGATAGGCATCTTAAGGGCAATGGGCGCATCAAAGCGCAACGTTGCGCAGGTGTTCAACGCCGAGACCGTCATAACAGGTTTTCTGGCAGGACTGCTGGGTGTCGGAATATCTTTATTGCTCCTGATCCCTGCAAACTATCTGATACATAAGATAGGCGAGACCGAAGCGGTCAATGCCTCGCTGCCGCCGCTCGCCGGCGTGGCACTGGTGATCTTAAGCGTCATCCTGACGCTCATCGGAGGCATAATCCCTTCAAAGAAAGCATCGAGGCAGGATCCCGTTACTGCATTGAGAACGGAATGATACCGGGCCTTCTGCTTGATCAGGATTTCTTTTGTTTATTCTCTTTGATCTCGACTTTGCGCTGATACATGCGGTCGTCTGCGAGGCGTTCCGCAACCACGAGGCTCGCGCCTTTCCCGCTTTCATAGACGGCCATTCCGCATGGTATGGAGAGCGGGAATTCGGGCTTTTCGGTATTGTTGTATTCTGCGATGTATTTTTCGAACTGTTTTAGGGCTTCTTCGTATTCTTTTTCAACGTCGTGTCCGGTCATGATGGCCATAAACTCGTCGCCGCCAGTTCTGAAGCACCAAGTGCCCGAGAAGGTTCCGAATGTTGATTTGATCGCATCGGCGGCCGCAAGGATGCGCCTGTCACCCTCCTGATGGCCGTATTTGTCGTTGACTTTCTTAAGGTCATTTACATCGAACTGGACCAGTAAGCACTTGCCTGAATCACCGTTCTGGAGCACCTCTTCGCACTCGTTGAACGCGAGACGGTTGGAAAGTCCTGTAAGCCCGTCGACTCTTGCGAGGCGCGCCTGGATGTCTGATTCGAGACTTCTGCGGTTCGTATCGATGAGTGATGTCGTCTCATAAACAAGGAGGACGATGAAGAAGATCGTCAGTCCTATTCTCGTTGCGGCAGCGGCATCATCCGCGCGGCCGGGCAGATAGTAGCGGAGAATGTCTATGAGACCCGTAAAGAAAAGAATGCTGAATGCGATCAGGATGTACCGGTAACGGATATCCTTTATATTGTCCATCTTGACTTCCCTGACGAACATGAAGATCATGAACCCTATTCCGATCGCGATAATCGCGTGGGACAGGATAAGGAGATTTGCGAAATCCGTTATACCGAAGACCAGACATATCAGGCAGAGAATGAAGTTGCCTGATACGAGCCAGAGTATGATCTTGACCAGATGCGAGTTGAGGTTCTCCGTAATGGCGGCGAAAAACAGCATCGCAGGCGCAGGAATGAGCGCGAGGCATATGTGCTCCGTGAGCCTGATTATCGCGGGGTTGCCGGTCACGAGGAACATGATATGCGTGCCCGAATGCGTATAGAGTGCCAGGATGATGGTCATCGTACCGAGAGCGATCGTCTCCAGCATCTTTGTCGGACGCCTGGTCTGGAAAAGACCGATAATGACGAGCATCAGTCCGAGGAATGCAGCCGAGTAGCTTAAGATGAATTTCCAGAAATTGTTCTGAAGAACGCTCATGATGTAAGAAGCGCCGCTTTCCGCATGAATGTTCATGAATGCGGTCCAGTCGCCTTTGACGAGAGAATCGTATTCGATAGTCAGCGTGCGCGATCCTTCGAACTCGGGAATGTTAACTACATGCATGTACTCGCCGTAATAATTTCCGTAGATCGGAAGAATGGCGGGCTTGAAATCGTAGATCAGCTTATCGTCCAGATAGACCTTGAAGTACAGATTGCATGTGGAGAAGCACAGATCGGAACCGTTGAAGGTAGCCTGATCGATCTTACGTGACATCGATATCGTATTGACGGGATCGAAAACGGGTTTCTCCGGATCGGCCTTCTCACCCTGCCTGACATTCGGACTGGCTCCGCCGTTGTATTCCCAGTTGTCATTGACCGGACGGTTAGGCGTGTAAACATTGCCGTCGGGAATCCTGAACACGAACAGCAGACACAGCAACACTGCGGCTATTGATACTATTGCAAGATTTATATACGTAAAAGTTTTATTCATTAGGACAGACCGTCAGATCGGGGGGCTGCAATCAATATCCTTTTAAGTATAACACCTTGTTTTACATTATAAAATCGGATTGTCCAAAATCGAATGATGTAACTTTTCGCATCGTTTTTCGCTTTGAAAATCCGGAAAAGACGGATGACTTACTGTTTTTGCAAAAATCCCTATTTCGTAAGTGCGTTTTTT
>CAMZBB010000051.1 GCA_947304405.1 uncultured Clostridia bacterium | reverse complement strand
GAAAGCTCGTTATGAAGAATGTTTTCGCGGCTATAATGGCTTTTACAATGTGCATTTCGCTTGCATCATTCAGCCAAAGCGAAAAGAATTCTCTTTCAGATATCAAACTGACAGAGTCTGAAAGATCCTGGAAGAATCCTGAGACAAAGTATGCTGAGCTTGTTAAGCGGTATGGAGAGGAGACCTGTCACGGTACATTAGTCGTTGCTACGGATAATGACACCATATACCTCTATGCTGAGAAGGAGTTTGAGAAAGACGGGACGACTCTTGAATCTCAGGATACCGTTTTCGATATGGCTTCAGTCAGTAAGACTTTTACCGCTGTTGCTGTTCTGCAGCTGAAAGAAGAGAACAAGCTCAGTCTTGATGACACGATTGACAAGTATTTCCCCGAGTATGAGGCAGGGAAGAAGATTACAATAAACAATCTGCTCCACATGACTTCAGGAATTGCGGATTACTGCAACAATCCCGAACCGTTCTGGAACATTTCAGGTGCTGATGCTGTGAATCAGAAATTAAGCGATATGTTTCTTGATAAGATCACAGATGAGGAATTCCTGCAGGCATTGTATAAGGCACCCCTGGATTTCGAGCCCGGAACCAGGTTTGAATACAGCAATACCAATTACCATCTTCTCGCATTCATAATCGAAAAAGCGTCAGGCATGAAGTATTGCGATTACGTCAAGAATAACATCTTCGACAAATGCGGCATGACGAAGACCACTTCAATGGCTGTAGGTGACATGACGTATGTGCCGGCAGGTTTTGATGAACTCGTGAAATACGGCTTTACCGACAAGGACGGATATCCTGCAGGCCCGAACAATTACAGAGGCGACAGCGGCATTCATTCCTGCCTTACTGACATGGTCAAGTTCGACAGGGCTCTCTTTGCAGGCAAGCTCCTTAACAAGGATTCAATGGAGATCATGCTTAAGGATGAGAACGGCTACTGCTGCGGATTGATGAAGAAACAGGATGGTTATTCGCACAGCGGTTCCTCATTTACCTGCAGTACATATAACAGGATCATCGAATCCGAAGAGTTCGGGCACATCTACATTATTAAGCTTGAACGGGAAGTGCCGCTGCCTGACGCTAATCCCATGGAAGGAACGAAGCTGCTTACATTTGCAAGTGGTTTTATTGTCTTATTGATAGTTTTCCTGCTGATCAATAAGACAAAAAACAAGTCTTCTAAAAATGCTTAATTGGTATAATGTAGGCGCCAGACGATAAACTTTATAAGCTGACAGTCCTGAGATATGCGCAATGTATAGAACAAAGAATCTTATAGTCGCCACAACACTTGCTTTGGTAATGACGTTTATGGAAATGACGGTATTACATCGGAGTCGGAATAATGGAAGAGCTTTATCTTCGCGGTCTCCTGCAAAACGTTATAGAGAAATTGTTCGGGTCAGGAAAACATGCTTCACTATATGCCGTCCTGATAACTTCTGTTCTCTTTGGAGCCGGACACATATTTGGCGCTCTTGGCCAGCCTCCGTTAACTATCTTATGCAAAACGATATGGGCTGCAGCTCTTGGTGTGTATTTCGGTGCGGTTTATGTTAAGACGCGTAATCTGTGGGTCCCGATCATCCTGCACACATTGATCGATCTTTGCGGGAGCCCGGTCTGCTTCACATCATCCTTTGAGTATCCTGCTATAGCGTTAATTGTGTCCTTGATCTCTTTTGTACTTTTAGGTGTATATGGATTATATGCTTTGAAGTCTAAGACCGGGGTAAGATTAAAAAGTTGAAAGATTGACCTTTGTCAATAATGATTTAAGATAACCGGAAAAGACAAATCCGGATTTGTGGAGGCAGATACATGTATAGATATATAACACTACGAGAGATGCCGGAGTTGGAAACAACTGCTGCTGAATGGTTTCATAACAAGTGGGGAGTACCGCAGGAAGCATATTTGGAATGCATGGAAGATTACCTGAATAAAAAGACGGAGTATGGCTGGTATCTCTGCATGGATAATGAGCAGATTATCGGCGGCCTGGGCGTGATCGAAAATGATTTCCATGACAGGAAGGATTTGACACCCAATGTCTGCGCTGTATACACGGATGAAGCTTATCGCAAACAAGGGATTGCCGGAAACCTTTTGAATATGGCGGTGGAAGACCTGCGCTCTAAAGGGATAACACCGGTGTATCTGGTTACAGATCATACAGGTTTCTATGAACGTTATGGGTGGGAATTCCTTTGTATGGTTCAGGGAGATGATGAACCCGATATGACACGTATGTATATTCACAGATAAAAGCAGGGAGAGATTGCACTTCGCGTATATTATTTTGCATCATCCGACAGAGCCGGTTGTAGCAGTCAGATTCCTCCGTTAAACTCGGCGTAACGGGAGGTATTCCGGTGAAGAAAAAATGGATGTCAACAAAATACTTGGTTCTGTTCATAGTTCTCACTCTTGCATGGACCTGGATCTGCGGGTTTATTCCTGTCTTATTCGGATTTACGGGAACCGGTATAGGTACATTTGTATTCTATTTCGGAGGCGGTGCGCCTTCTGTAACAGCGTTGTTTCTTGTATTCCTGACATATCCTAAGGACAAGAGGAAAGACTATTTCCGGCGTTGCTTCAGCTTCCGCCAGGCGGGATGGAAGTGGCCGCTCATAACTGTCTTTGTATTCTCGGCTCTGTCTGTGTTGAGTTTGGTGATCGGTGTAGGTCTTTTGAAGTTTGAGATGCCGACGATGGATTACATAAAGGCTATAGCAGCCAACCCTTTGATCATATTCCTTGTCATACTGCTCTCGCTCATATCCGGCCCTCTCAATGAGGAGTTCGGCTGGAGAGGGTATGCGCTTGACAGACTTCTGGTGAGATTCGGTTTTCTGAAAGGATCTCTGATACTCGGGTTTATCTGGGCAATATGGCATCTGCCATGGTTCTTCACGCCGGGTCAGGCACAGTATAACCTTCTTAAAGATTCTGTCTTTCACGCATTGATGTTTATTCCAAGTGTTATGATGCTCAGCGTCTTTGTGTCCTTCGTATATGTGAAGACAGGGCGCAGCATTCTTGCAGGTGCTCTGGTGCACATGTTCAGCAATCTGATCGGAAGCCAATTACTATCTTCTTATACGACAGAGATAAGCATGTTGATAAGATACGTGAACATGGTCTTTTTCTTTGGTGTTATTATATATGCAGCATCCTCACGCAGATTTAAGGCTGAAACGGCGGCTGTTATAGAAATAATACGGGAGCAGGAATAAGAAGGTTAAATGGAGATCATAACAAGACAAGTCCCGGATAAACCTCTCACAGTTACGATCGAATATCCTGAATACACAGAATCGGTCAAAGGCCTCATAAAGAGGATCGAGACTCTTGATGTCAGTTTCAGCGTGACCTCTGAAGACAGGCAGATGCGCATTGCACAATCTGATGTTTATTATCTCGAGATCGTTGACAGGAAAGTGTTCCTGTATACCGAAAAGGATGTTTTCCGTCTTAATGCACCGATGCAGGAGATCCAGAGTATCGCAGAGGACTCAGACCTCGTCCGGATCTCAAGGACATGCATAATGAACACGCTGCATCTTACAGGCATCCGTCAGCTCAAGAACAGCCATCTTGAGGCTGAACTAGACAACGGCGAGAAGCTCATAGTCTCGCGGAAATATCTGCGCGACATAAAGAGGAGATTTTAAGGAATGACTATACGCAGAATACTTAGGGATACCTGTATACTTGCAGCTCTGATGATACTGGTGGTCTTTTCCTGCTCGATAATATGGTCCGGAGTAACGGCAGAGATCTCGCTCGTACTGTCGCTTTTCGGTCTTGCGCTGATGATCACGCTGGTAAACTATCTGTTTGATGAATTCCTGTCACTCTCTATAATGTTGAGCTATATAGTTAAATACTTTGTTTTTTCCGGGATCGTAATGTTATTCGGTTTCATAGCAGGATGGTTTTTCCCGAGTAATTTCTGGATGGCATTTATCTATGTCGGCGTTGTGCTTGTACTTGCCTATGTGATCGATGCTTTCAAGATGAGAAGGGACATCGATTATATTAACGAACACATAAAGAAGAAAAGTGTGGCTTAAACACGTTGCAATGTTGTTCTGAATGGATAAACCGCATTGCTTGAATTTGTCACGTAGAAGCATAGATTCTATCCGTAGTCCTTATAACCCGTCATAGTTTATTATTTCCATATACAGGAGGACCGGTTATGCTGTCCGTGTTATTGTGGATATTAGGCGGAATAGGAATCCTTTGCATCATCGTTTTCCCGGGAAAGAGAAAAAGCGCTTTGCCGGCCGACAAAGAGACGATGCTCTCTGATACTGCATGCAATATCGCTGTAGCAGCTTTTATCCTGATCCAGATGCTGTTCCCGTTATACGGTTATTACCTTTTGGCCGTAAGGTTTCCGAATACCGGTTCGGCTTGGGACGGGTATGGCGCTGAGTTTAAAAGGATCACTTCCAGTATCGTTATTGCCTTTTTTGATCATTTCGAAAACAAACCTGATGCCGGTGTATATGGACTTTTGATGCTGACGGCCGTGTTCTGTTTCTTTGCAGGCATGAGCATATATAAAAACGGGATCAGGACAGGACATAAGTTATTCCTGTTGATCCCTATGACATCGATGATCGTTGCGGCCGGCATGTATTTGCAAAGCCATGAGTTTGCGAAAAGAAGATTCAATGATTTCCTCATGTATGAGGCATTTATCCAGCTCGATGTGATCTTAAGGTATCTCTGCGGTGCAGTTTTCATGATCGCCGTTCTATATGGTATATACCTGCTGATGAAAAAGCTGCTCAAGAACGAACTCATTCCTCTTATCCTGATCCTCGTACTGTCTTTTTTCGCGCCCGAGGTCAGGGTGATCAGAGACGGAGTAGACACTGTTCATGATGCAATGCTCAGACGTATGATATTTGGTCCTGATATCCCGCTGTTCCCTATTGGAATGATAGTGATGAAGTATAAGGATAAGATCCTGCCGAAGACGGTGAAAGGCAAGATCATCCATCTCGCGTCGTGGGTTTGTGCCGGAGGATTATCATTCTATGCACTATACGGTCTTCAGCATTTCCTGATAAGGCAGGCCGGTCTTAATGCTTCGGATGTATTAGATGATGTATGGTATGACGGCCTTGGCACAAAACTTGCAAAGCTTGAGAAGATCTATAAGGCAGACAGTATACCGTGGCTTATCTTCGGTCTTTCTTTGTCGATGCTGCTCCTCGGCATTGCTCTTCTTGTCAGGACGGGAAATCCCGTAACGAAGTTCTTAAGGGACCACTGCTACCTTATAACAGTCCTGTTGTTCAGCAGACATGTATTCTTTGAAACCGGCGTATGGAATATGGACCTCTGGACTAAAACCTTCAAAATGACGGAAAACCGGCTTATGATCGTGCCGTTTATCTATTTCGCATTATCAGTGGTTTTGGCATATCTGATAGAACGGTTTATTCCGGAAAAGATTACGCCTAAAAAGCATGTAGTTGTAGTTCCATACGATGAACAATGAAGAGGGAGCAAAACTATATCCCTATGATATTGAGCGATATATTGAGTATAAATCTCCATTCATTGAAAAAATCTATGCGAAAATAGGTCTATAATTTTCAGTTAGTCGGGATAAATACCGGAACATCTTGAATATCAGGGGGTATATATGACAAAGAATGTAGTAACAAGGGTTGCATCAATAATTGTTGCGGCCTTGTTGACATTGAGCCTGGCAGCCTGTGGCGGTAGGAATACCGTAACTAAAGAAAACCTGGTCGGAACATGGGAGCAGACGATGTCTGACGGCACTGCAACCGTTCAGCTGACTTCAGACGGCAGATACATTTCGGATATCAGAATGTACGACGGAACATCAACTCATAATGAACATACATGGGATTTTTCAGATGGAAAGCTTACTGTTCATTACACAAACATGGGTGTCGACTCCACATATAGCGTCGAGATCAAAGACGGCCAGATGAAACTGGATAACGGCAGCTCTACGATCATTTATACGAGGAAATAACGATCAAGATCATTGGAATAATAGACTATTCCAACGCTCAGATATCAAAGTGTTGCTTAAACATCAGAATGGTCCTGTATTAGCGGTTGGTCGAGTTCTTTTTGACTGTGATAATGTAGCAGGTCATAAAAGGAGGACGGAACAATGCCTGAGATTAAGGACTATTACACTGAAGCGATATCGGCCAGCGTCATTACGATGTTAGAGCGCCCGGAGATCGTATCAAGGGTAGCTGCGATACTGCTGAGGACTTTCGGACCGACGCTCGATACGTCTAAGATCTCTATAGATTCTTTCCCGGTCAGAGAAGAGCTCGAAGAATACAGGGATATCAATCACGATAAGTTTTATTCCATAAAGAAGGTCCAGGTCAGGTATGACGGAAACCTCATAATGATATCCAAGCTCATGAAGGATATCGGATATGACCCGTCAAAGCCTTCCGGCAGCATGAAAGTCTATAATCCTGTGATCGGGTGTCCCGTCGGATGCAGGTACTGCTTCACAAAACAGTTCTCCGACCATTTCGGGCTTGTAGAAGATTTCAGAAAGCCCCAGTTCAGAGGCCCCTACGGTTTCGTCACCGGCAGGGACGGGGATTCTCACCCCGAACTTTTCGATGTTATATCAGACACGCCCATAGATTGGTTCCTGACGTCTCTGTCTGACTTCGGGTGCTGGAGACCGGAATGGCAGGAGAATGTTTTCGGACAGCTTATGGCGGCGACAGAGCTCAAAAAGAAGGCAGGCATGCCGCTTGATACATATACATTCCTCACGAAATGCCCTGATGGCATAGACCTCAGCTTCATCGAGCCGGGGACGGAACTGACGAACGTTGTGCTCTCGTGTACGGTTGACATGAACAGGCACACAGGCAGGATCAAGACACTCATCGAAAAAGCAAAACATTTCCGTCCTACGGTCCTCATCACGTATGAACCTGTTTTGGATAGGATCGAGCCCGAATATCTGGATGAACTGGCGGAGACTTTCGGACCGGAGAACACCTGGGTGGTGATAGGAAGGGAGATAGGAAACGCAGCCGGAAGGGTGGAGTTCGAGTTCGGGTACGTTAAGGACCTGATCGATAAATGCATGGAGATCGGCATCCCGATAAAGATGAAGCCGACCATCATGCAGCACGTTAAGGATGCCGGATACGAATTCCTTGAACAGCATCCGTCATGCATGATGGGAAGGATACTCAATTTCTGATCGGCTTTACCTTAACGATTTGCCGTAATCTTGTTTACAACTTATTTATTAGGATTAAATCATCATATCAAATATCCGTGATATAATTTGTAAGTACAGGGTTGCCCTTGAAAAAACGGGCATACAAATCATGACAGGGAGAACCCTAAATGAGTCGACCCATAAGTAAGAGCACTGTAACGATTGCGATTGTCGGAACGAGTTTATTCGTTCTTGTTTTGATGGTCGGAACGGTCCTGACCGGTTTTCTGGCAAAAAAAGATACGGAGAAGGCAGTTGAAGCCGTAAGCCTTTTGTATCTTGATGAGCTTGCAGGAAGAAGAGAACAGGTAGTTTCCACCAACCTTGGCAAAAAGATCGAGGATATGAATGTTGCGCTCGAACTGATGTCAAAAGATGATCTGTCTGACGAGTCACACCTTCAGGCTTATCAGGCGAAAATGAAGCGCATCTATAAACTGGAGAAGTTCGCTTTTGTTGATTCTGAAGGCATTATCTACACTTCGCTCGGTCAGCAGAATAATATCTCGGAATACAGGTTTGATTATATGTCACTTACCGGACCTGAGATATCGATAAAGAATCTGAAGACAACCGAGAAAAAAGTCATTATCGCAGTACCTGTAAGTGACATGACACTTGAAGGTAAGAAGCTGGTTGCCTGTTTCATGGAAATTGACATGAATGAAATGCTTGAAGGCGTTTCCATGCAATCGGACCAGGCTGATACGACGTTCTGCAATATTTATACCAGGGAAGGCATTGCCCTTACAAATGTATATCTCGGCGGTCTGGCTGTTGAGGATAACCTCCTTGATGCAATGAAGAATGCTGAGCTTAAAGATGTTACTTATGAGAAGTTCCTGAGCGATTTCCGGAACGGCCAAAGAGGCGAAGTGACCTTTACTTATAACGGAACCACGGAGACATTGAGCTATGTCCCCGTTAGCGGAACCGACTGGATGCTGACATATCTCATCAAGGAAACGGTCATTGCGGACCAGATCACTCCCGTTTCTGACAGCATCGTCGTACGAAGCCTCATACAGTCTATACTTGCAGCCCTGATCCTTGTCAGCATGTTCGTTTTCATCATTTTCCAGATCAGAAGAAATGCCAGACTCTCCATCGCCAAAGAAAAGTCTGAGGCTGAAAACCGTGTAAAGCAGGAGCAGATGGAAGAGAAACTCTCTTTACAGGCAAAGCTCCTTGAAGAGGAGAAGAGAAGAACGGTTCAGGACAGCATGATCACCGCGATGTCATCTGATTATAGAAGTGTTTACTACATAGATCTGGACAACGATGAAGGCATCTGCTACAGAGGCGATCCGCATGATAAGGATCAGACTGATGAAGGGATCAAGTTCCCATACCATGAACGCTTTGTCTGGTATGCGGAAAATTCCGTTGAGGAGAGTTACCGCGAAGGATTCCTGAATTTCATCGATCCGGACAACATCCGTGAAGGATTGTCCAAAGAACCTATCCTGGCTTACCGTTATCTCGCAAAGCGTAACGGCAGAGAGTATTACGAAATGATCAGGGTTGCAGGCGTCCGTCATCTTGAAGACCGCGAAGACCATAGAGTTCATGCGATCGGTCTTGGCCTTACCGTAATCGATACGGAGATGCGCAAGAACATGGCTCAGCAGGAAGCTTTGGGCGATGCCCTTAAGTCTGCCGAGCAGGCCAATAAGGCAAAGACGGCATTCCTTTCTAACATGAGCCATGAGATCAGAACGCCGATGAATGCGATCATAGGCCTTGATAACATTGCAATGAACGATCCTGAGACGCCGGAGAAGACCAAAGAATACTTAACGAAGATCAACACCTCGGCGGAACACCTCTTGAATCTTATCAACGACATCCTTGATATGTCCCGTATCGAATCAGGCCGTATGATCCTTAGGAATGAGGAGTTCTCATTCTCGAAGATGCTTGAGTCGATCAATACCATGTTCGGCGGCCAGTGCCTGGACAAGAACCAGAATTACACATGCAACATTAATGGTCAGGTTGATGACTACTATATCGGCGATAACATGAAGCTGCGCCAGATACTGATCAACATTCTCGGTAATGCTATTAAGTTCACTCCCGAAGGCGGAAACATCTCGTTTGATATCCGGAGAACGGCTCAGTTCGATAACAAGTCGACACTGCAGTTTATGATCAAGGATAACGGTATAGGCATGAGTGAAGATTTCCTGCCGCATATATTCGATGCATTCGCACAGGAAGATGCGACATCCACAAATAAATACGGTTCTTCCGGTCTCGGACTTGCCATAACCAAGAATATCATCGAGATGATGAACGGTACGATCGTTGTTGAGAGTAAGAAGGGAGAGGGAACGACGTTTACTGTTTCCGTAACGCTCAATGACTCCGAACGGAAGGACAGCATTGAAGAAGAATTGAATATCCATCCCGGTGAAATGGCTGTTCTCGTTATCGATGATGATCCCGTTGCGGGTGAGCATGCAAAGCTTGTACTTGAACAGGCTGGCATAGCGGCTGAGGTTGCTCTGAGCGGCGCGGAAGGAATTGAGATGGCAAAACTCCGCCACGTCCGTCATGAACCTTACAATCTGATACTTGTAGACTGGCAGATGCCTGAAATGGACGGCGTTGAGACTACGAGAAGGATAAGAGAGATCGTGGGTAATGAATCAGCGATAATCATCCTTACTGCATATAAGTGGGACGACATCCTCGAAGAAGCGGTCAAGGCAGGCGTAGACAGTTTTATTGCAAAACCTCTGTTTGCCGCCAATGTCCTTGAAGAATTCAAGTCAGCTTCGTTGAAGAAACAGGCGAAGAAAGAAGATATAACGATCGATATAAGAGGTCTGCGAGTTCTTGTTGCAGAAGACGTCGAAGTCAATGCCGAGATATTGCAGATGATATTGGAGAGCAAAGAGGTCATATCTGATGTTGCCGTTAACGGCAAGATAGCTGTTGAACTGTTCGAATCTCATCCCGAGAACTATTATGCCGCGATCCTCATGGACGTGCGTATGCCTGAAATGGACGGCCTCGAAGCTACGAGACTTATACGTGCTCTTTCAAGACCTGATGCGGCTGAAATACCGATAATTGCACTGACTGCAAATGCTTTTGACGAAGACGTTCAGAGATCATTGCAGGCAGGACTTAATGCGCACCTTACAAAACCTATACAGCCGGAAGTCCTTTTCGAGACTTTGGAAAGCCTTATCAGGGACAGGTCTGATGCTGGGAAAGGGGAAAATATATGAAACGTTCAACAGACCTTTATGTAGACGGTAAGCGCCATATCCTCGTCGCCGATGATGAGATGATCAACCGTGAACTGCTGGAAAATATCCTGTGTGATGAATACGATGTTCTCCTGGCGGAGGACGGTGAGAGGGCTTATGAACTGATAAGGGAGAACAGGAACACTTTATCTCTTATCCTTCTTGATCTGATAATGCCTAAACTCAACGGCCTTGACCTTCTGTCGCGTTTAAAGGATGAACCAGAACTCAGGAGTATTCCTGTTATCGTTCTTACGTCAGATCAGGCGTCGGAGGTCGAGAGCCTTAACCGCGGCGCATCAGATTTCATTCCGAAGCCGTATCCCCAGCCCGACGTTATCAGAGCCAGGATATCCCGTTCCATCGAGCTTGCGGAAGACCGTCAGATAATCAGCGCCACAGAGCGTGACGAACTGACAGGCCTTTATTCAAGCGAATATTTCTACCGTTACGGCGAACAGTTCGATAAGTTTCATCCGGATACGGATATGGATGCTCTCTGCCTTGACGTTAATCACTTCCATATCGTCAATGAACGTTTCGGAATGGCAAAAGGTGATGAGATATTAAAAAAGATCGCCGGATGCCTAGTTACATTTTTCTCAACGTCAGACTGCGTTATCTGCAGAAAGACGGCCGATACGTTCTTGGTATACTGTTCACACCGTGATGACTATACTTCGATTACGGATAAGATCTCTGAAGTCTGCTGTGATATGCCGACATCAGTCAAACTCAGGATCGGCGTTTATGCATCATGTGATAAGAAGCTTGATATCAGATCAAGATTTGACCGTGCAAAGATCGCTGCGGACCTTATCAAGAATAACTATTCCGTATTTGTCAGCGTTTTCGATGAGAAACTGATGGAAAATGAACTCTTCGCCGAACAGCTGGTCGATGAATTCCCCAAGGCCTTGGCAGAAAAACAGTTCAAGGTTTTCTTCCAGCCGAAGTTCAACATTGTCGGGGATAAGCCGGTCTTATCCAGCGCTGAAGCATTGGTAAGATGGTTCCATCCGACATTGGGAATGATATCTCCCGGCAAGTTTATTCCTTTGTTTGAAGAGGACGGTCTTATTGCGCAGCTGGATGAATATATCTGGAGATGTGCGGCAGACAATATCGCTGACTGGAAAAAGAGGCTGGGGCTCTCAGTTCCTGTATCCGTTAATCTTTCACGGGCTGAGATGTACGATCCGGCACTGGTTGGAACTTTTGAGAAGATAACGTCAGAATCAGGCATCACGACAAAAGACATTTATCTCGAGATTACTGAGTCTGCTTATGTAAGAGACTCTGATCAGATCGTTGAGAGAGTTAAGGAATTAAGAGAACACGGATTCTTCATTGAGATGGATGACTTCGGTTCAGGATACTCATCACTTAACATGATCTCTGAGCTTCCCATCGACGCTTTAAAACTCGACATGATGTTTATAAGAAATGCTTTTAACAAATCAGGCGATACGAGAATGATCAGCATTGTCATAGATATTGCAGATTATCTTGGCGTACCCGTAATCGCGGAAGGCGTTGAGACAGAAGAACAGTATCTCACGCTGAAGAAATTGGGATGCTCGATAATTCAGGGATACTATTTCTCAAAACCCGTTCCTGCTGAAGAGTTCGAGAAATTCCTGTTAGAAAAAGATTCTTGAGAAGGAGAAGAAATCATGCTGACAATAGATTCGCTTAAACAGTTTGGCGCTGATACGGATGACGGTCTGGCCCGTTGCATGGGAAACGAAGGATTCTACTTTAAGCTTATCGGCAAGGTTATGGAAGACAATAACTTCGGTGTTCTTGAAGAAGCGGTAGCTTCCAAGGATCTGGATAAAGCTTTTGAGGCTGCACATTCACTTAAAGGAGTGCTCGGAAATCTTGCGTTAACTCCTATATATGAGCCTGTTTACGAGATAACCGAACTGCTCCGTGCGAGACAGGATATCGATTATTCCGGATATCTGAAGAAGATATCTGACAAGCGGGCTGAACTCGCTGAACTGTTGAAATAAGATAAGAGGTTAAGATGGCTCAAAGGCTGTATAAGAAAAAGACGGCAGTGTTCACGGCAATCTTCTGTCTTGCCGTTTTTATCGCGAATCTGTTCCCTTTATATGTCAGAGCAGAAGGCACTTCCGGAACTGCCGTGCGTGTCGGTTATTACGAGAATGAAGTATTCCAGGAAGGAGCTTCAGAGGGTACCGTAAAGACCGGTTATGCATATGAGTACTATCAGAAGCTTTCCGAATATACCGGATGGCGATATGAATATGTTTACGGTGAATTCGGAGAACTGTACCAGAAGCTTTTGAATGGCGAGATCGATTTTCTCGCAGGCCTCGCTTGGAGAGAAGACAGAAAAGATCTTATCGGTTTCCCGGATGCCGCCATGGGCAACGAGACTTACAGCCTGATCAAGCACGATTCCGATTCGGATATAACGCTTGATACTGCTACGTTAAACGGCAGGAAGATAGGCGTTTTGGACAGTGCCATGGTTGACGTTCTGCAGAAATTCCTGAATGAACATTCGATCCGGGCTCAGGTTGTTAAGTTCAATGACTATGAACCTCTTTTCAAAGCTTTTGACGATCACGATATTGATGTATTAGCTGCGGAAGGCGACGGTGCTTACGGAAGAGACCATGCTGAACTCCTTTGTCCGTTCGGAACGTCGGATTATTATCTTTGCGTAAACAAAAAAAGGCCCGATCTTCTTGCTGAACTCAATGCGGCTCAGACTGAACTTGCCGTTAATGAACCTAACTACATTAACAATCTCCGCAATAAATTCTATCCGGTAAGCATATCCAGCCGTGCGCTGTCCGAAGCTGAGAAAAAGTGGTTATCAGACCACAAAGAACTCAGGGTGGGATATCTGAAGAATTATCTGCCATATAGTGATGCAGATGCTGCGGGCAACGTTACGGGACTCGTTAAAGACCTTGTTCCCAAGATCGTAGAGGTACTCGGCGTAACGGACATTAAGGTGACTTACAAAGGATATGACAGCTACGATGCGATGATATCCGATCTTGAGACAGGAAACATCGATACTGCATTTCCCGTAGGCGGAGGTCTGTTCTACTCTGAAGAGAACGGCATTTTCCAGTCGACTTCCGTAATATCCGCATCGACTGAGATCGTTTATTCCGGCGAGTTTTCTGTTGAGAAATTGAAGCATTTTGCGGTAAATGAGAATAACCGCATGCAGTATTACTTTATAAAGACTAATTATCCTGATGCCGAGATCACGCTCTATCCGTCCATCGATGCATGCCTCAAGGCTGTTATTGACGGTAAGGCCGGATGTACCACATTAAACGGTCTGAGAGCAAACGATATCCTCAGGAACAACCGTTACAAGAGATTATCACAACAGCAGACTTCATATGAAGATGACAGATGCTTCGGTGTGCAGATCGGTGATGCAGGACTTTTGAGACTTCTTAACCGCGGCATCAGTCTTACGGGAGGAGACTATGCCCAGAATCTTGCGTTCAGATATACAGACCAGCTGTATACATATTCGACTCTGGACATGATACGCGACAACATGGCTCTGTTTGGTTCTTTGATACTTCTCGTGGCAGCGGTCATTATCGGTCTGCTCGTCCGTGACAGGAGAAGGACCAGACATGAGATGCTGCACAGAGAACAACAGGATAAGATGATCACCGCACTCGCTTCAGATTACCGCTGTGTTTATCATATCGATCTGGATAATGATGATGCCGTATGTTACAGAGCTGATCCGACAGATAAGGAACAGCCTCCGGAAGACAAGCATTTTAAATATTCTGAGTTTTTCTCCAATTATGCGGAAAACCACGTCGCTGAGAGTTACCGTGACGGATTCCTTGAGTTTATCGAACCTGAGAATATCAGAAAAGCATTGGCTGAAAATCTCATTATCATATACCGCTATCTAGCCCAAAGGGACGGAAAAGAATACTACGAGATGATCAGAATGGCAGGTGAACGTCATCCGGAAGAGCGTGATGATAAGACCGTCCATACAGTGGGTCTGGGACTTACCGTTATCGATGAAGAAATGCGCGATACGATGAAAAAGAATCAGACTCTTGCAGAAGCATTGGATGCGGCAGAGCAGGCCAATAAAGCGAAAACAGTGTTCCTGTCGAACATGAGCCATGAGATCCGTACGCCCATGAATGCGATCATAGGTCTTAACAGCCTTGCACTCCGTGATGAGAACTTATCTGATGATACCAGAGAGTATCTGGAGAAGATCGGAGGCAGTGCACGTCATCTCTTAGGTCTCATTAATGACATTCTCGATATGAGCCGGATCGAATCAGGAAAGCTCATTATCCGCAAAGAAGAGTTCTCGTTCAGCAACATGCTCGAACAGATCAATACGATGGTCATGTCCCAGTGTA
>CAMZBB010000050.1 GCA_947304405.1 uncultured Clostridia bacterium | reverse complement strand
GGAATGCAGATGGCCGTCATCATCGACGAGTACGGCGGAACGATGGGCATCTGCACGATCGAGGACATGTTGGAAGAGCTGGTCGGCAACATTACGGACGAGTTTGATGACGAAGAGCAGCCCCTCGTAAAGCTGTCCAACGGCGATTACATCGTTGCGGGCGACATGACGCTCAGCGATCTTGAGGATGTATTGGATATCGAGCTGACCGACGAGGAATACGATACAATTGCAGGCCTGGTTATCCAGCTGCTCGACAGGGTCCCTGAAGAAAAGGAGAGGCCCGTAGTCCACTACAAGAACCTTGACATCAAGGTCCTGAGGATGGAGGAGAGGGCTATTTCCAAGGTCATGATACATGTAAACAAACCTGCATTGGCAAAGGATGGGGATGAAGACTCATCCTCCCGTGAAGATAATGGCTCAGGAAAAGAAGATTGATCTGGTCCTTTATGATCTTGACGGAACGCTGCAGGATTCCGTCCCTCTCATAGTGGAGTCTTTTCAAAAGGCGTATGAGATGGTCCTCGGCGAATGCACCAGAAGCGTAGAGGATCTGAAGAGCTATATCGGAAGGCCTTTAGGCGATTCTTTCGAAAGACATGACAAAGAGACCTCGGACAAGCTTATAGAAGCCTATCTCGAATACAACATGAGAAGGATGAAAGAGGGTGCGATATCCCTTTTCCCCGGAGTGAAAGAAAGCCTTGAAAGACTGAAAGAGAAAGGGATCCCCCAGGGCATAGTTACCGCCAAGCGCAAGAGCTCGGCCATGGTGACGATAGACAGTCTTGATATCGCGAAATACTTTGACGTCATGGTCTTCGGTGAAGATACGGCGCGTTCAAAGCCTTTCGGCGATCCTCTGGTTGAAGCCGCAAGGCGTTTCGGGACCACCGACATGAAGAAAGTTCTCTATGTCGGAGACGCAGCTTCTGACCTGCTTTCGGCAAAAGACTGCGGCTGTTCGTTCGCCCTTGTCGATTGGACCATGATGCCTAAAGACGAGATAGGAAAACTGGGCCCGGATTACGTTCTGTCCTCTTTGGATGAGATTTCTTGCATTATCGGAAACACCGAATTATAATTATCTTTGCATTTTTTTGCGGATAAATAATTAACTACAATATATAAGGCGGGATAAACTGTATGGCAAAGTCAACGAAGAAGTCTAAAAACGGCAAGTCCAAGGCTAAGACGGCATTGGGTATAGCCGTTTTCATAATGGTGCTTTTCGCAGCGGGTTATTTTGTTTACTTCTCGGGACTCATCCCGCAGATACTGACGGGAATGACCGTCACGGAGACCAAAGACGGCAATTCTTCCAGCAAGGTCGCTTCTCTTAACGTTCTTGAGACGAACTACTACTACATGAACATCTACAGCATGTATGCCCAGTACGGTATCGTTACCAAGGACAATCTCGACGAGATCTTCAACAAGGAGACAAACCAGACATATCGCGAGTACATGCTCTCTCAGGGCGCAAATGAGGCCATGGAGCTTATCCTGATGGAGCGCGAAGCTGATTCAAAGGGCTTCCGTGAACTGTCTTCTGCCAATAAGGTAGCCAGAAAAGAACTTGACAGCCTCCGCGGCATTGCAAAGCTCTACAACTATCCTACAGTTGACAGGTACCTCTCTGCACAGTACGGAACGGGAATGACATCCAGGATCTACCTGAGGTGCCTTGCCAGAGGACTCTACAGCGATGAGTACCAGTCTTACATTTCACAGTTCGATTCATCGATCGTTCCTTCCGATGAGACTGTCAACAACCAGTACAAGGCTGATCCTTCCGCTTTCGAGGTTGCTAATTTCAACTACTATCTCGTAACCGCAAAGACAGGCAGCGACGGAAAGAACGATATCGCAGGCGCGAAGAAGACCGCAGAGTGGATCGCTGCCAAGGCTACGGACAACAAGTCTTTCCGTGAAGCAGTCAAGCTCTATCTTACAGAGTCCAAGGACACCGAGGCCCTTAAGGAGTATGAGGATAACGATGACGATCCTACCGCCATCACCGCTCTTGGCAGGGACGAGGTCAAGACATATTACGATGACAAGCTCGCCGAATTCCTTTTCTCTGCTGACAGGAAAGCAGGTGACAAGACTGTCATCGAGACTACTGCCGGTGCTTATGTAGTCATGTTCGGAAGCAGGGAATTGGACAACCAGAAGCACGTTACGTTCAGGACCCTTACCCTCAACAACGAAGGCAAGGAAGGCCAGGTCCGTTCCGAAGAAGAGATCGCGGCAGATTGCCAGAAGCTTGTCGAGAAGGCTCAGCAGCTTGCTCCCCAGGGCATGGATCCGCTCTCTTTCTACAAGCTCGTTAAGGCTAACTCGGACGATCAGGATGAGATGCTGAGCGGCGGATATGATGCCGGCGACACAAAGGAAGGCATGCTCGAGACCGAGGACGGCAAGGAACCTGATGCCCAGACCAAGGCTGTTGCAGAATGGCTCTTTGATGATTCCCGCAAGACAGGCGATGTTTTTGTCTCCACATCCGCAGACAAGAAGACCGTAGTAGTCTACTATTTCGAGAAATCGACAGCAGCTTGGATCGCCAAGGCCAGAGATTCACAGGTCACAAAGAACGTGTCCAGCCTTAAGGAGTCATTGAAGTCAACCAACCCTCAGTATGTGATCAATTCTGATACCATTAAAAAATTTACGTACGGTAATAACTAGTAAATTAAGGTGTTAGCGGATTTTAATACAACTTGAGACCATGCCGGCGGGAAAATTCCCGTTGACATAATTTGCAATCCCTTGTATAATTCTTTACTGCGTCATAATGGGATAGGGCTATTATGCCCATTTCTCTTGACGGGAAGAGCCTTTTGTGATAAATAAATAGGCTTTTTCAACGTAAAAACTGCTTAAACTTAGGTTTTTTAAGCTTTGTGTGAGGTGATTCGTTAGTCATGGTCCATTCCGTAAAACAAGGCAAGACAGAGAGGCAGTCGTATTCCAAGATCAACGAAGTAATCGAAGTGCCGAACCTCATCGATAACCAGAGGCAATCTTATCAGTGGTTTATCGACGAGGGAATGCAGCAGATTTTCGACGAGATTTCGCCGATTACTGACGAGCAGGGCAAGTACGAGGTTTACTTCGTAGACAAGGTTTTCGATCAGGACAATCCGTGTGATCCTACCGGCAAGGAGGATTCCAGGGGTTCGTCTTCAAAGAAGAACAAGGCTGCGCCCAAGTACTCCAAGTCATTCATCATTGACAGTTGCAAGAAGAACGACAGCAACTATGCTGCTCCGCTCTACATTAATCTGCGTCTCCGCAACAAGGTAGACGGCACGGTTACGGATGAGCAGGCTTTCGTTGGCAACTTCCCCATCATGACCGATCAGGGTACTTTCATCATCAACGGCGCCGAGCGTGTCGTGATCAACCAGATCGTCAGATCACCCGGAGCTTACTACGGTGAGACCAGGAGCAAGATGGGCAACAGGCTGCTTTCCGCAGAGCTCATTCCTTACAGGGGATCATGGATCCTCATCGAAGAGGATGAGAAGGAGAGCAAGGCTGCCGTCAAGGACAAGTCGTCCAAGGATTCCGGCAACGAGCCCGACGAATATAACCTTATATATATAGTTGTGGATAAGTCCCACAAGATCTCTCTCCCGGTATTCTTAAGATGCCTGGGTCTCGTTACGAACGACGACATCGTCGGCATGTTCGGTGATGAGGAGTGCCTCAGGATGACACTCGAGAAGGACGAGACGAAGGATGCTGAAGATCCTCAGACCGCAGCATATGCCGAGTTCTTCAAGAAGGTCAGAAACAACGAGCCTTTCACGGTTGAGAATGCAAAGAACATCCTCAACAAGACATATTTCGATTCTCTCAGATATGACCTCGAGCGCGTCGGTATCTTCAAGGTAAACAAGAAGTTCCGCCTCTCCGGCAGGATCACCGGTCAGAAGACCGCAGAAGACGTTACTTCCGAAGACGGTGAGGTCATCGTCAAGAAGAACACCGTCATCACAGCCGAGATCGCTAAGAAGATCGAGGATGCAGGCGTTATCTCCTGCCTCATCTTCCCCAAGAAGCTCGTCAGGGCTGCTGATGAGGATGAGTTCGATGACAAGCCTCTCAAGGTTATCGGCAACGGCAGAGTTGATGCTGATACATACATCAGGAACAGCTTCGCCAAGAAGGATCTCAAGAACTTCGACATCAACAACACTCCTATCAATGAGGATGTAAGAGTCTCAGTTCTCCGTGAGATCATCGAGAGCGTCAGAGACGGCGGCAAGTCAGACATCGCTTCCAGGCTCGAAGCTGAGCTCACAGAGCGCAAGGCTGACCTCATGCCCAGAAACCTCACAGTTGACGATATCTATGCATTCGTTTCCTACTTCCTCGGTCTCCACCGCGGCGTAGGTAAGATCGACAACATCGACCACTTGGGCAACCGTCGTGTAAGAAGCGTCGGCGAGCTCTTGCAGAGCCAGCTCCGCACGGGTATCGCACGTGTCGAGAAGAATACGAGAGACAGGATCTCCCAGATCTCATCCAAGGAAGGCGAAGTCGTTACGGCTACGAGCCTTGTCAACACAAGACCTCTTTCCGCTTCCTTCCGTGAGTTCTTCGGTTCATCCCAGCTCTCTGCTTTCGCAGACCAGAACAACCCTCTTGCAGAACTTACGAACAAGAGAAGACTTTCCGCTTTGGGTCCCGGCGGTATCTCCAGAGAGCGTGCCTCGATGGAAGTTCGAGACATCAACCCTACACACTACGGACGTATGTGTACGATCGAGACACCGGAAGGTCAGAACATCGGTCTCATGACCTCACTCGCTATCTATGCCCGTATCAACAAGTACGGCTTCATCGAGACTCCTTACCGCAAGTACGACAAGGAGAACAAGGTCATCACAGACGAAGTCAGATACATGGCTGCTGATGAAGAGGACGATTACAATATCGCTCAGGCTAACGAGCCTATCGACGAGAACGGCAGATTCGAGAACAAGAAGATCGTTTGCCGTCACTTAGACCAGTTCCTGCAGCTCGATCCCGAAGAGATCGATTACATGGACATCTCGCCTAAGCAGCTCGTTTCCGTTTCCACGAGCCTTATCCCGTTCCTCGGTAACGACGACGCTAACCGTGCCCTCATGGGCTCGAACATGCAGCGTCAGGCTGTACCTCTTATCAAGCCTGAAGCACCTATCATCGGTACCGGTATGGAATACCGTGCAGCAAAGGACTCCGGCGTCTGCGTTATCGCTGCTCACGACGGTGTCGTAAGCTACGTATCCGCTGACAGGATCGAAGTTACTGCCAAGGACGGCACTGTGGATACCTACATGCTCGCCAAGTACCAGAGATCCAACCAGAGCACCTGCATCAACCAGAGACCTATCATTTCTCTGGGTGACAAGGTCAAGGCCGGCGACACGATCGCTGACGGTCCTGCAACCGACGAAGGCGAGCTCGCTCTCGGAAGAAACGTTCTCATCGGATTCACCACATGGGAAGGTTACAACTACGAGGACGCTGTCCTTGTTAACGAGAGGATCGTAAGAGACGACGTTTATACTTCTATCCACATCGAAGAGCATGAGTGCGAGGCCAGAGAGACAAAGCTCGGACCTGAGCAGATCACAAGAGAAGTTCCGAACGTCGGTGACGACGCGCTTTCCAACCTCGACGAGAACGGTATCGTCATGATCGGTGCCGAGGTCAAGGACGGAGACATCCTTGTCGGTAAGGTTTCACCTAAGGGTGAGACAGACCAGACCGCTGAAGAGCGTCTCTACAAAGCGATCTTCGGTGAGAAGGCAAGAGACGTTAAGGACACCTCCAAGAGAGTTCCTCACGGCGGTTCCGGCGTAGTCGTCGATGTCGTTGTTTCCACCAAGGAGACCAACGGCAACCTCAAGAACGGCGTTGACAAGCGTGTACGTGTATATGTTGCCCAGAAGCGAAAGCTCTCTGTCGGCGATAAGATGGCAGGACGTCACGGAAACAAGGGTGTCGTCTCCAGGATCCTTCCTGAAGAGGATATGCCTTTCCTCCCTGACGGCACGACGCTTGACATCTGCCTCAACCCGCTCGGCGTTCCTTCCCGTATGAACATCGGTCAGCTCCTCGAGGTTCACCTCGGAAGAGCAGCCAAGGCTCTCAACTGGAAGATCGCTACACCTGTTTTCGACGGTGCTAACGAGAACGACATCGCTGATGCATTTGAGCTTGCAGGCATTGATTCAGACGGTAAGACAGTCCTCTATGACGGACGTACCGGTGAGCCTTTCGAGAACCGTGTAAC
The DNA here is from genome assembly GCA_947304405.1 of uncultured Clostridia bacterium. Taxonomy (GTDB): domain Bacteria; phylum Bacillota; class Clostridia; order Saccharofermentanales; family Saccharofermentanaceae; genus Saccharofermentans. The sequence continues at coordinate 8,766 of CAMZBB010000050.1, read as the reverse complement.
AGTCGGCGTCATGTACTACATGAAGCTGCACCACCTTGTCGACGACAAGATGCACGCAAGATCCACAGGACCTTACTCGCTCGTTACACAGCAGCCTCTCGGAGGTAAGGCACAGTTCGGCGGACAGAGATTCGGAGAAATGGAAGTTTGGGCACTCGAGGCTTACGGTGCTGCTCATACTCTCCAGGAGATCCTCACAGTCAAGTCCGACGATATCGAAGGACGTTCCAAGACCTACGATGCGATCATCCGCGGCAAGAACATCCCCGAGCCTGGCATCCCTGAATCGTTCAACGTCCTCGTTAACGAGCTCAAGGCTCTTGCACTCGACGTAAGAACATACACTGATGACAAGGAATATATCGCTGAGGAGAAGACATCTCTTGATACCTACAGCGAAATGGACGAGCACACCCGCCTTTCACTCGACGGCGAGGATGCAGAGTCGCCCGCAGATATTTTCAGCTCCGGTTTCGTTGAAGCTGACGAGCATGGAAACATCATGGAAGACGACGTCGATGATTTTGGCGACGATTCCGGCGACGACGATGATATGTAAAGGAGAGCTCGATACATGAACGATACAAATCATCTTACTAAGATAAGCATCCAGCTCGCATCACCCGAGGTGATCAAGAGCTGGTCGCACGGCGAAGTCAAGAAGCCCGAGACGATCAACTATCGTACGCAGAGACCTGAAGTTGACGGTCTCTTCTGCGAGAAGATCTTCGGACCCACAAAGTCCTGGGAGTGCCGCTGCGGTAAGTATAAGAAGATCAGATTCAAGGGAATGATCTGCGACAAGTGCGGAGTCGAGGTTACAAAGAACACGGTTCGCCGTGAGAGACTCGGCCACATCCAGCTCGCAGCTCCCGTTTCTCACATCTGGTACTTCAAGACACAGCCTTCCAAGATCGGAACTCTGCTCAACCTTACCGTTAAGCAGCTTGAGAGCGTTCTTTACTACTCCAAGTTCATAGTTCTCGATCCGGGTAACTTTGAAGAGACAGGTCTTTCCAAGATGGAGATCATCACGGAAGATCAGTACAAGGCTATCAAGTCCAAGTGCGGAAAGAATTCTTTCGATGCAAGAATGGGCGCTGAGGCTATCAAGATCCTCCTTCAGGAGATCGATATCGACGGCATCATCGAGGAACTCAATTCCGAGAAGGCCGGTTCCGTCAGCACTCAGAAGAGACTTAAGATCAACAAGAGACTTGAGATCGCAGAAGCTTTCAAGGCTTCAGGCAACAAGCCTGAGTGGATGGTCCTTGACGTTATCCCGGTACTTCCTCCGGAACTGCGTCCTATGGTACCGTTGGACGGCGGCCGTTATGCAACGTCCGACCTCAACGACCTTTACAGAAGGGTCATCGGAAGAAACAACCGTCTTAAGAAGCTCCTTGACCTCGGCGCTCCCGAGATCATCGTAAGGAACGAGAAGAGAATGCTTCAGGAAGCTGTTGACGCTCTTATCGACAACGGCCGTCACGGCACGCCTGTCAAGGGTTCAACATCTGCTACGAGCAACAGACAGCTCAAGTCACTGTCCGACATGCTCAAGGGTAAGCAGGGACGTTTCAGACAGAACCTCCTCGGTAAGCGTGTTGACTATTCCGGCCGTTCCGTTATCATCGTCGGACCTGAGCTCAAGATGCATCAGTGCGGTCTCCCTAAGGAGATGGCATTGGAGCTCTTCAAGCCCTTCGTTATCAAGAAGCTCGTTGAGATCAACGACAAGCTCAATATCAAGACTGCAAGAAAGCAGGTTGATGAGAGAGTACCTGAAGTCTGGGACATCTTGGAAGAGATCATCGAAGATCATCCCGTTCTCCTCAACCGTGCTCCTACGCTCCACAGACTTTCTATCCAGGCATTTGAGCCTGTACTCGTAGAAGGCCGTGCCATCAAGCTTCACCCGCTCGTCTGCACAGGCTTCAACGCCGACTTCGACGGTGACCAGATGGCTGTACACGTACCTCTTTCTGCAGAGGCACAGGCAGAGGCAAGATTCCTCATGCTCTCTACGAATAACCTCCTCAAGCCTCAGGATGGTAAGCCGGTCACAGTTCCTACACAGGATATGATCCTCGGCTGCTACTACCTCACGATGGAAGTGGAAGGCGACAAGGGCGAAGGCATGGCATTCTCGTCACTCGACGAGGCTATGATGGCTTACAACGAGCACCAGATCACGCTCCACAGCATGATCAAGGTTCGCGTATCCAAAGAGATCAATGGCGAGATCGAGACCGGCCTTGTAGAGTCAACGCTCGGAAGATTCATCTTCAACGAGATCGTTCCTCAGGATCTTGGTTTCGTTGACAGAAAGAACCCTGAGAACCGCTTTAAGCTCGAGATCGATTTCGAGAGGCTTGCTTCACAGAAGGAGCGCGCTGCCAAGGCTAAGGCAGAGAATCCTGACAAGGAGATCAAGTACGAGTTCGCCATGGGCAAGAAGAAGCTCGAAAAGATCATTGCCAAGTGCATCGCCGTTCACGGCCTCGAGAGAACAACAAAGTTCCTCGATGACGTTAAGGCCATGGGTTACAAGTACTCCACGATCTCCGGCATCTCCATCGGTATCGAGGACATGATCATCCCTGACATCAAGGACAAGATGATTGCTGAAGGCGACGAGAAGGTCGAGCAGATCAATGCAGAGGCCGAGATGGGCTTCTACAGCGAGGCTGAGCGTCATAAGGAAGTTACGAAGATCTGGGAGAATACGACCAGCGATATCACCAAGGCTCTCATGGAGAACCTTAACATCTATAACTCCATCCGTATGATGGCTGACTCCGGTGCGCGTGGTTCCAACAACCAGATCAAGCAGCTCGCAGGTATGCGTGGACTTATGCAGGATACGACAGGTAACACCATCGAGATCCCGATCAAGTCTAACCTCCGTGAAGGCATGAACGTTCTCGAGTTCTTCATTTCTTCACACGGTGCTCGTAAGGCACTCTCCGATACGGCTCTCAAGACGGCTGAATCCGGATACCTTACAAGACGTCTCGTAGACGTTGCCCAGGCTGTCGTTGTTGCAGAAGAAGACTGCGGAACAAACGACTTCACATGGGTCAAGGAGATCACGGAAGTCGTCAACAAGAAGACCAATGTCATCAAGTCTCTCAACGACCGTCTCTATGGCCGTTATGCTGCTGAGGACATCAAGAACTATCAGACAGGCGAGATCATCGTAAAGAAGAACGATCTTATCGACGCTCTCAAGGCTGAAGAGATCTGCGATTCCGTTGATCTTGCAAAGCAGGAAGCACTTGAAGCACGCAATAAGATCGCTGAGTCAGTCAAGATCAAGGGCGAAGCTACACCCGAGAAGCTTGCCGAGCAGCAGAAGAAGATCGATGCAAAGCTTGCTGACGCTGAGGCTTCCGGTAAGATCCTTACCAGACAGCAGATCGAAGACCTTGGCAAGCTCAAGATCAGATCCGTATTTGACTGCCGTTCCAGAAGAGGCGTCTGCACAAAGTGCTATGGCATCAACCTCGCTACAGGACGTCCGGTTGCAGTCGGTGAAGCTGTCGGTATCATCGCGGCACAGTCCATCGGTGAGCCTGGTACACAGCTCACGATGAGAACGTTCCACTCCGGCGGTATCGCTGGTTCCGGTGAAGATATCACGCAGGGTCTCCCTCGTGTTACCGAGATCTTTGAGGCAAGAGATCCTAAGGGTCACGGCATCATTTCTTCCGTACCCGGATCCGTCAAGATCGCAGAGAACGAGAAGACAAAGCAGAAGACCATCATCGTTACCCCTGTCCTTTCCGAAGGCGTTGAGCCCGTTAAGGATGCCAAGGGCAACCCGATCGAGAAGATGGAGTACAAGGTTCCTTCGCACGCTACACTTACCGTTAAGGACGGTCAGGTAATCGAAGCCGGCGATCAGATCATCGACGGTAAGATCGATCCTAAGGAGATCCTCAAGGTTAAGGATATCCGTGCAGTCCAGAAGTACATCATCAGCGAGATCACCAAGGTTTACTATTCCGGCGGTGGTGTTAACATCAACGACAAGCACATCGAGATCATCGCTAAGCAGATGATGCGCCGTGTCCAGATCGACGAACCGGGCGATACCGGATTCATGACAGGCACGACCGTTGACTGGTATAACTTCATCTCCAGGAACAGAGACTGCGAAGAGCAGGGTCTGCAGCCTGCAAAGGGCAACACGATCCTTCTGGGTATCGCAAAGGCCGCAAGCGCATCCGACTCCTTCATGTCGGCAGCATCCTTCCAGGAGACCGCAAAGGTCCTCACGGATGCAGTCATCAAGGGCAAGGTCGATCCGCTCACAGGTATCAAGGAGAACGTCATCATCGGTGCTCTCATTCCCGCAGGTACAGGCGTCAAGTCGCATAGCGACATCACCGCTGTTCCTGTCATCAAGGCAAACAGCAAGCTCATCACCGGCCACGAGTATGGCGAGGATGAGGGCGATGTTAAGCTTTTCGAGAATGAGTATCTTGATCAGGTCGAAGCTCACAATGAACTTCTCGACGAGCAGGACGGACCCGATTACGCAGAGAGGTACTTAGATAATAAGTAATTCTATTGTCGTGTAATTGTAAACCTTAAAGAAAAGATACAGTATATAATTACGCCGGAGGGGTCTCTCTCCGGCGTTTTTATTCAAAACTGCCACATATTAGAGAGCTTATACGTCAATAACCGGCCCGAAGCGGTGCTATAATCTTAGGTGCTATGGTTTTTAGACACAACAGGAGACAGCATATCCTTGCGATCGCAGTAGCTTTCTTTGCTGCTGTCCCTACGCTTTGTCTTCCTATCGGCGTAAGGGCGACTGCCAGTCCGTCGCTTACCGTATCCAAAGCATATGCAAACGTTTTCGGCGATGAAGATGACGACGATGAATTGACCTTGGAGGATTGGGCTCTCGTCGACAGTGATGACCAGATGCAGGATGCCGATGATTCCGCAGGCGATGCAGGAGATCCCGACAAGAAGAATGAACCTTCTACTGATTTCGAAGACATCCCGAAATACTTCATCTACCAGTCATACGACAGATCCAATAACCCTGACGAACTGCTCGCTCCGGAGTGTTTCTCGCCCGACAATACGCAGTTCTACGTAAACCACGCAGTCAATCTTAAAGCGGAACCGAAAACAGGTTCAAAATCCATCACATCGATCCACAAGGGCCAGCCGGTAATTAGGACCGGCCTCGGCGATACATGGTCAAAGGTCAGAACTGAAAGCGGCAAGGAAGGATTTATCCTTACCAAGTATATTCAGGAGACCATGGTCAAGGTCAGCGCCAAGTTCATAGTATGGGTCGACACAGGAAGTCTTGCCGTAAAGAAGGAACCCGATTCTTCAGGAAGCAAGGTCACGACCGTTTATAAGCATGCGAGACTTTATGTTACCCAGATCGTCGGTGATAAGTGGTACAAGGTCTCGACCGGAAGCGGAAAGATCGGCTATGTTCCGAAGTCTTATGTAACGAGGAAGGCACCGCCTACACCTACTCCCACTCCAACGCCGCGTCCTACCAGGAAGCCCGCGAACAAGAGCAATAACAACAGCTCTTCGAAAAAGTCGACCACAAAGCACTACGGAAACGTCAAAAAGCTCCCGAAGATCACCGGAAAGAACGGGTCGAGCATCGTTGCGATCGCACAATCCATGCTCGGCGTCAGATATAAATATGCCGGAGCTTCAAGAAAGGGCATCGACTGTTCGGGACTTGTCATGTACTGCTACGCTCAGATCGGCATCAGGGTGCCGCATGGAGCAACGCAGATCTGGAAGCGTTCTGGCGTTACCGTTCCCAGATCGAGCCTGCAGCCGGGTGATGTAGTCTGTTATTCAAAGGGGAGCATCTGTCCGCATGTTGCGATCTACGTAGGCGGAAACCAGGTAATCCACGCATCAGACACTAAGGGCAAGGTCTGCTACGGAAACATCGACATGATGAAGATCAAAGGATATAAGAGACTCATCAGATAACAACCAACTTTAGTCTTGATTTTTGTCAGCGGGACCTCATTTTCTGGTGCGGGCCCGCTTATTATTTTGTAAAATAGTATGGCAGGAAGATAAGGAGGACCTTTGATCATGACTGAGAAAAGCATCGATCTGTTTTTGGATGAACTCTCTTCGGGAGCACCCGTACCGGGCGGCGGAGGAGCATCGGCTTTGGCGGGAGCAGCGGCATCAGCGCTTGCTTCCATGGTCGCGAATCTCACTACCGGGAAGAAGAAATATGCAGAGTACCAGGCTGAGATAGACGTCATTCTTGAGAAGACGGCGGTTCTTGTCAAAGATTTCGAGAAGCTTATCGAAAAGGATGCAGAGGTTTTCGAGCCGCTTTCAAAAGCATATTCCATTCCCAAGGACGAGCCCGGCAGGGACGAAGCTTTAGAGGACGCTTTGAATACTGCCTGTTCCGCTCCTTATGAGATCGTTATGAAAACAAAAGAGGCATGTGACATCATCGTCCGTCTTGAGACGATCGGTTCAAGGCTTGCATTAAGTGACGTTGGCGTTGCGGCAACGATGCTTCAGACCGCGGCAAAAGGCGCGGCAATGAACGTTTATATCAACACCAAGCTCATGAAGAACAGAAGCCGTGCGGAAGAACTTAACGCCGAGACGTTTAAGGCCGTCAGTGAAGTGGACAGTAAGTGTACGGCCGTGTATGAAGGCGTAAAGAACAGCCTGACTGGAGGAGACAACTAATGATCAGACTTGGCGGAAAAGAAGTCGGAGATGCCATCACGGCGTCTCTTGCACCGAAGATAGAGGAACTGAAAGCCAAAGGGATCACACCGACTCTCGGAATACTCCGTGTCGGAGCAAGGGAAGACGACCTTGCGTATGAACGCGGCATAAAGAAAAAGTTCGAGACTGCGGGAGCAGGTGTTAAGATCGTGGAACTGCCCGCAGGCTGCAGTCAGGAGGATCTGGACAGAGCTTTCGACTCGCTCAACAATGCTGATGACGTTCACGGGATATTGGTCTTCAGGCCTCTTCCCAAGACGCTTTCGGATTCGCACATCAAGGAAACGATCAAGCCTTCCAAGGATTCCGACTGCATGGATATACGCAATATGGCAGGCGTCCTCGCAGGTGACAAAAACGCCATGGGCCCCTGTACCGCAGAGGCTGTCGTGCGCCTTATCGAGCACTACGGCATTGAGACTAAGGGCAAGAAGGTGGCGGTCATCGGAAGAAGCCTCGTTATCGGACGCCCCGTTGCGCTCATGCTGATCGCAAGAGATGCCACGGTTACCGTATGCCATACCAAGACCTTGGATCTGCCCGGAGAATGCAGGAAAGCGGACATTATCGTTGCCTGCTGCGGAGTTGCGCGCAACATCGGAGAAGATCATTTAAGTAAGGGACAGATCGTCATAGACGTTGGAATGAATGTCGATGAGAACGGCAAGCTCTGCGGAGACGTCGATTACGACAAGGCAATTGAGATAGCGGAAGCCGTTACGCCCGTACCGGGCGGTGTCGGTTCCGTAACGACGTCGGTCCTTTTGTGTCACGTCGTGAAAAGCTGCGCCGGAGACTGACAAGTGAAACGCGGAAAAGGACAGGAAGGCGGTGCTTCCTCCGATCTGAAGGCGGTCATGAACACCTGCCCCAAGATCAAAGAGTGCGGCGGCTGCAAGTATGAGGACTGTACATACCTTTTAAGCTGCGCCGAAAAGTTTGACCGCGTCAAAAAACTGATGCCGAAGGGCTGCAAGGTCAACGACATTGCCGTCTGTGACAAGCCGTTCCATTACCGCAACAAAGTCCATTCCGGTTTTAAAAGACTCAGAAACGGCAGGATAATCTGCGGTCCTTACGAGGAAGGTTCCCACCGTATCGTAGAGGTCAGTTCCTGTCTTATCGAGAATGAGACCGCCTCGGCGATCATAAGAGACTGCGCCGATATCGCGGCGAAAATGAGAGTCCCCATCTATAACGAGACAGCCTGCACCGGCGAGCTTCGCCGCGTACTGGTCCGCGTTGCGGAGAAAACGGGCGAGATAATGGTCGTAATAGTTGTCGGCGGCAAGATCTTCAGGAAGAAGAACGCTTTCATCAGCGAACTGACTAAGCGTCATCCGGAGATCTCGACGGTATTGGTCAACATCAACCGCCGCCACGATTCCATGATCCTCGGAAGCGATACCAGGAAGGTTACCGGCAAAGGTTATATCACGGATATACTTCTCGGAAAGAAGTTCCGGATATCACCCACGTCTTTTTACCAGGTTAACCGCGATCAGGCTGAGATCTTATACACCACCGCAGTGCGTCTGGCTGACTTTACCGGCAGTGAATCCGTGATCGACTGTTACTGCGGAACCGGAACCACGACGCTGACTTTTGCAGGATTTGCCGGCAGCATTACGGGCGTTGAGATCAATCAGGAAGCAGTAGATGATGCGGTCAGGAACGCAAAGGAAAACGGCGTGAAGAATGCGGAATTCGTTTGCGCGGATGCCGTTACGTATATGGAAGAACTTGCCCAAAACGGCGGCAAGGCCGATATCGTAATACTCGATCCCACCAGGCTCGGAACGGATGACCGGTTCATAAGAGCCTGCAGAACGCTCTCACCAGAGAAGATAATCTATATCTCCTGCAATCCAGAGACACTATCCAGAGATCTCAAGAAGTTTGCGGGGTGCGGGTATCTTGCGAAGGTGGCAGAACCGGTCGACATGTTCCCGTGGACTTCCAGCATAGAGACGGTAGTTCTTTTGTCCAAACTTT
>CAMZBB010000049.1 GCA_947304405.1 uncultured Clostridia bacterium | reverse complement strand
GTTACAATAACTGTTCCTATGACCATAATCATACAAGATAAGAGAAAAAGCAGATACAGAATACTTCGTAAAGACAAGTGATTCTGTACCTTCAAAGGAAAGCATTATACTTGCAACCGTTATAAGAATTATTCCTGTCCAAAGCTTTCCGGATATCTTTTCTCTGAAGATGATCAAAGCTATGACCGAAGTAGCAACGATCTCGAAGTTGTTGATAAGAGAGATGTTTGCTGCAGGAGATGAAGTCAATGCCAGCATCAGCATTATGGGTGCGATAATATCAAGCACTACCATGCCTATAAGATAAGGTATATCACTATGAGAGAACGCTTTAACAGAAGTCGTTGTGTCTTTTCGGAAAGCATTTGTGATCAACATGCCTGTTCCTGCACCCAAATACAGGAATCCGGCCATAAAGGAAGGCGGGATCTCATTCATGATAACCTTCGAAAACGGTGTGCTCAGCGCGTAAAGGGCAGCGGCAAGAACCGCAAAGATAACTGCTTTCCGATTCAACGATGTCACGCTTTCCGTAAGATTACCAGCTGCGCATAGTGATCTTTGAAGGTCGCCACGGGAACAAAACCGTATCGGCCGAAACGCTCTGCAATCTCCCGGCTTGTCATAAATTCACCATTAAAGCCCTTAGCCAAAAAATTAATGATCTTTCTTATCGGTAACGGAAAATTCGGATCTGCGATATAGAGAGTGCCGTTTTGTCTGATAATGCGGGATGCTTCTTTTGCAAAGCCATCCTTATCAGGAAAGTGGTGATATGCCATGCAGGCTGTTATAACATCGAAAGAATTATCTTCATATGGCGTATCTTCACAGGAGCATTCTCTGATATCCATGTTGCTGCATTTGACTTTTGCCACCTTGAGCATCTCAGGCTCGACATCTATTCCGTGTGCATCGATATTCTCCATGCCGGAGAGCGTTTTCAGGATCGTTCCGGTACCGCAACCAATATCGATAATCCTGTCTCCGTTTCTTAGAATTACATTCTCATATATCAATTTGTAAAAACGTCTGGATAGCTTTCCTTCAAAGCCCTGATCGTACTTGGAAGCTCTTTTATCAAATTTGAAGTCTTGTTTTTCCATAGCATCACCTCATAAATACCGAACATCGTGTTCGATAAGATGATATAATCCACACATAAGACAAAACAATAATCAGATAGCGGGATATGTCCGTTATTGAACATTTTTAAGAATTTGTTCGGAAAGGTGCCTATGGACAGGAGACAGCAGAAGACCAGAACGGCAATCTATGAGGCCATGACCAAACTTCTCATGCACAAGAAGTTTGAAGAACTCACAGTACAGGATATTATCGATGAGGCCAATATCGGACGGAGCACTTTTTATTCTCACTTTGAGACAAAAGAAAGCCTTCTCGACCAGATGTGTAATGAGATGTTTGCTCACGTTTTTTCGCATGATCTGACGCCTGAGAAGAGCCACGATTTCTCTAATACGAGTGATATAGAAGCCAGGCTGACGCATGTTCTCTGGCACATAAAGGATCATGGCAACAATATAAAAGCGATAATGGGCGGTGAGACAGAAGAAGTCTTTACCAGATATTTCAAAGACTATCTGAGAAATGCATGTGCTCAAAGCATTCAGGACATTGATGCTGATGTCCCGGAAGAATTCAAAGAACAGTTTGTCATCGGCAGTTTTGTCGAGACCGTAAAATGGTGGATCGGAGACGGTATGACGATGTCACCGGAAGAGACGGTCAGGAATTATCTGAAGATGATGAGATGATATAATGTGATTGTAGGCAATATTTTAATTTTGGGAGAATAAAGGGTGGATTCATTAGCTCCTAATGGAGTGTTTGCGGATGTACTGAATCACAAGGTACATGTATTCAGAACGGGGGATGTTAACAAACCGAAACTGGTGTTCTTATCCGGGTCTGGAACTACTGTACCCGCTTATGATTTTAAGATCTTGTACAGCAAATTGGCTGACAGATACAGGATTATCGTAATCGAGAAGTTTGGTTACGGGTATTCTGATCTTTTTGAAGGTCCTTGTGATATTGATTCAGTTGTCAATTACCAAAGAGATGCACTGAGGCAAATCGGTGAAAGCGGGCCGTATATTCTGCTGCCTCATTCTATGTCAGGACTTGAGGCTGTAAGGTGGATCCAACTTTATCCTGAAGAAGTTACGGCGCTTATTGGAATCGATATGGCCACCCCAAGGACATATTTTGCATGGGCAGACGGTGAACTCGATAAGAGGCTCACCTCGATTAGGAAGATGCAAAAACTTAAGAAAACCGGACTTTTGGATCTGATTCCCCGTAATAAACGCGGATTGAACAAAGAAGAGATAAAGCAGCAAACGCTTCTTTGGAGAAGAAATGGAATGAATAATTGCATTTTGAATGAGGCGTATGCGGTGATAGATAATGCAAAAACGGTTGATGATGGCGGAAAGATATCATGTCCGGTCTTATTGTTCGTATCCAATGGAAAACAGGTTTCCAAGGGCTGGATCCAAGACGAAAAAAGATTCGCCGAACAGACAAATGCCGAAATGGCTTGTTATGACTGTGGTCACTATATGCACTATTTCGAAAGTGAAAATATGAGCAAAAAGATCAGTGGTTTTGTTGATGCTATAATATAACGAAGGCGTTAGAACACAAGATTTTAATAGGAACAACTGCCATGAATGACTTAGAAACAATCAGGAAAAGATTTCCGGGAATAAGCTGTGCATACAGAGACGCAGAGGGAAATGTCACGACTAAGTGTTTTGGTTTTGCAGACAAGGAAGAGAATGTGCCGGTGGATGAGAACACCGCCTTTCCTGCCTGCTCGATCTCAAAGTTTATTACCGGAATCTGCATTATGAAGGAATATGAGCAGGGCCGCATCGATATAGACAAGCCTGTTAATCTTTACCTTCGCAGTTGGAAACTTCTTAATTCATCTGGAAATGAAAGCGATGCACCTATACGTTCTCTCTTAAGTCACACTTCGGGAATCATTGACGGTGAAGATGGTTTTTGCGGACTTCGCAGAAGTGATCCCTGCGTCAGTCTGATCGATGTGCTTGATGGCACTACTTCTTATAACAACCGTCAGGCGCAAGAGAATAATCCATATGGCACTGAGTTTGAATACTCGGATGCAGGGTTCTGCGTTTTGCAGATGCTGCTAGAAGATATTGAGCAAAAGCCATATGAAGTTATTGCTGATGAGTTTGTTTTCGCGCCATTAAAACTGGACAACACCTTTTTTGCATCTCTTACAAACCTGTCTGATTATGAGCAGAAGATCGTCATGGCAACAGGCTATGACGAGAATGGTCAGGCCATTCCCGGCAAGTTCCCGCAAATGCCCGATCTCGCTGCATCAGGGCTGTGGTCCACGCCGAAAGAACTTCTTGTAATTGCAAAAGAATTTACAAAGGCTATTAACGGCGGGAGCACCTTGCTTCAGGCAAAATCCGCAATGGAAATGGCAACTCCTTCTGAGAGATTTCCCTGGGCTGGCCTTGGAATTTTCATGGATGGCGAGAACAGGCTCAGCATAAGTGGCTGGGGCGAGAACGGCCAGTCCAGACTGAAGTTCAATTACCGCACCGGCGAAGCCGCTGTCGTCATGGTCAATCAGAATCCCGGAGTCGCTCAGGAAGAATCCGGTGTCGAGTGGCTGATCAATAACGTAGGCAGATTTGCATCTGAATCTGATTAAGAGATTTACGAGCATAATATTTTAAGATAAAAAGTTATGATAATTGTGAATTTGTATTACACAGGAACTAACGGAAATGCCCGAAAGTTTGCAGAAGAGATGGAGAGCAGCGGTACTGCTGATAAGATCCGTTCTGAAGCAGGCAATATCAGATATGAGTATTTCTTCCCGATGAATGATCCGGAGACGGTATTGCTTATTGATGCTTGGGAAAGCCAGGAAGCAATAGATATTCATCATTCTTCTCCGATGATGCAGACGATAGCCGCTTTGCGTGAAAAGTACGACCTTCATATGAGGGTGGAACGCTTCGTTTCGGATGCAGATTATGAAGCAGATAAAGACAGTAAGTTTGTCAGAGAGTAATTTTTAGGGTATAAGTGAAATAATGGTTAATTTGAACGAAGTATATAAGAGCGTTCTTGACGCTGATAGAGCAGCAGTTGTTATTTGTGACCTTGATCATACGATCATATACATGAATCCGGTCGCAATAAAACGTTATGAGAAGTGGGGCGGCGAAGACCTTATGGGTAAAAGTCTGCTGGATTGTCATAATCCGAAGTCTGTAGAAATGATCCATAAGGTTTTAGATTGGTTTAGAGCATCTAAGGATAACAATATTGTGTACACATTCTTTAATGAGAAAGAAAATAAAGATGTATATATGGTTGCTTTGAGAAACGATGCAGGTGAGTTGATAGCATATTATGAAAAGCACGAATATCGTAATCGTGAAACAATGCGAATGTACGATATTGGTGAATAATCTTTTAATATGGGGAAATTGCAATGAAGAGTCTGATCATATATTTCAGCAGAGCTGACGAGAATTACGCAGTCGGATATATCGATAAAGGCAACACCGAGATCGTTGCTGAGTTTGTTCAGGAACTGACAGGTGCTGATATGTTCAAGGTCGAGCCTGCTGTTCCTTATGCAGCAGACTACAGGACATGCATTGAGGAAGCAAAACAGCGTATCGGAAATGCTCCGATCAAGGAGAAACTTACGGATATTTCCGCTTATGATACCATTTTCATAATGAGTCCCATCTACTGGGGAACATATGCTCCCGAGTTGGAAACGGCACTTGAAGGCTTGGACTTCACGGGAAAGACAGTAAGAATTATATGTACCCATGAAGGTTCCGGATTGTCGGGTATGCCTGCAGATGTTAAGCGAATGTGCAAGGGCGCCGATGTTGATTCCAAAGGTCTGGCTATCAAAGGATCACAGGCTAAGGATTCTAAGAAGACGGTTGAGAGATGGTTGTAATGATATAATGAAACTGCCTGAGGAAATTGGAATCCTTAGGCAGTAATTTTTTAAGATTAAAGAATAAGGAATCTTGCTGTGAGATTAGATGGATTTGGTATATTCGTTGAAGATATGGGTAGAATGATAAGGTTCTACCGTGATGTTCTGGGATTCGAAATCAAAGAGTCAGAAGACACTTCAAATGTGTATCTTGTGAAAGATGGCACTCTGTTCCTTTTTTACGGAAGGAAAGACTTTGAGACGATGACGGATCATAAATACGAATATGTTAAAGGTCTTAATGGTCACTTTGAACTCGCGCTTTATGTAGACACTTTTGAAGAAGTTGATGATACATTTAAGCGTGTGATAGAGCACGGTGCTACACCGGTCTTGAAACCGACAACTGAACCATGGGGTCAGAGGACTTGTTATATCGCTGATCCTGAAGGCAATCTGATTGAGATCGGTTCGTGGAACAAACCGTTTGAAGAAAAAGATCTGTAACTTTTCCCCATTGAGTTTTAGAGAACCTTATCGCAATTTGTAATACGATTGAGGAAGCAGAATGAATATTGTCAAAGCAGAAGAAAACCAGGTAAAAACAATTGTAGACATATCTGTCAGAGCCTTTGAAACAGACGTAAATGTTGGCGGAACAAAAGGTGACTGCCCACCCGAATATGATTCAGTAGAATGGCACAAACAAATGGCTCGAGAGGGACATTTGTATCAGGCAATGATAGGAAAAGATATTGTGGGGGCAGCCGTCATATTCCCGGATGAAACAAACAATAGCGTGTACATTGGCAGAATCTTTATTGACAGCGTCTATCATAGAAAAGGTTATGGAATCCGTTTAATGGAGTGCATAGAAAAGAACTACCCGTTTGCCACAGAGTTTAATCTGGACACTCCAAGCTGGAATGTACGGACCAACGCTTTTTACGAAAAATTAGGATATCAACTCGTAAAAGAAGAGGACGGATTTATTTTTTACAGGAAGACGAGATAGTGAACTTCACTTTTATTCAGGCATGTGCTTAAAGATGAGAGTATAAAGAAGATCAATGTTTGGATCGATGAAAAGTAACGAAGACTACATGAGAAGATGCTACGAGTTAGCGATAAGCAGCGGTAAGAAGGGACATGATTCTTTCGGCGCCTTGCTGGTTTATAACGGCGAGATTTTGGAAGAAGCGGAGAATACCGCTGATTTTGAGAAGCACATTTTCGGACATGCTGAATTCAATCTCGTACATAAATGCGCGAATAAATACACGGATGACATTATGGAAAAATCCATTGTTTATACGAGCTGCGCTCCTTGTGAGAGATGCCTTACGGCTATTGCTTCGCTCGGCGTGCACAATATCGTGTGTGGTGTTTCATATAAGGAGTTCTGCAAGCTTTTACCGTTTGACTACCATGCTTTGGACAGAGAGGGTTTGCTTAAGCAGTTAGGAATAGATATGAAACTCACTGAATCTGTTCTCGAAGACGATGGAATGCATGTCTTCGAATGGTGGGGCGGCGAGTACCGTCCACTCGAAGAACTGATCGCGGAGATGGATGAAGTGAAAAGAAATAACTGAAATAGATATAGGAATCAATAATGGATAAGAAGCAACTATGATAATTGTAAATTTGTATTACACAGGAACAAACGGAAATGCCAGAAAGTTTGCAGAAGAGATGGAGAGCAGCGGTAACATGCTCGAATAAAGACTTCGGATTCCACATCCGGAGTCTTTTTTTCGAGCATGAAACTGTTTCCTGTATCAGGCAGTGAGGCCGACCTTGCTGCAGGATCTTCTTGCAGCAAGGAAGATAATGACCAAGAGGATGCATCCGCCAATGCCGGCTATAGTGTAGATATTCTTGCCGATGAAGCTGAACATCCTGAGAGCGAAGAGCGCGCAAATGAAAATGCCTCCAGTGATGCTGAGCACACCGGAAATGATCCTGTATCTCTTGATGCCGCTTTCGGAGAAAGCTTTTATGTGTGCTGATTCGCCTGCGGGGATATTTCCGGTAACGAGGGTAATGATGCCTCTGATAATGCAGTAGACTGCCAACGCCAGGAAAACATAATCTGTAATCTGTGCCATGTTAACTGATTCCTCCTAATTGTTTGTGTCAGTTTGAGTTTGTTCACCGCCCCCATTATCCATGGACGACGCTTGAAAGAGCACCGCTGATTTCGAGCCGTTTTGATGCTTAAGCAACAGTCCGGCGTTTATCTGTAGCGAAAACGAAAAAACCGGAAGCATTTTGATTTACAACTCATATGTGGTCAACCTTTTGTATCTCGTCTATTATCAGCGAATCCATTTACACCATATTATTTTGAATGTATAATAAAAGTTGTAAACAAAGGCGTTTGCATTATATGCGGATGCCTTTGTTTTTTTATTGGCAAAGATATTTAGTAAAGCCATACGGATGAAGTTTGGGGAGCAGCAGTAAAGAAATGATCACACTAAACGATTATCTATATAACGGAGATACGGTCCTTAAGATCATTCAGAAGTATTCTCTTGATCTTAAGAATTCATCAGTTGCTACAGGCAACAGCATTGATATGTTCCACAGCAATTTTCTTCTGCAGCTTGAAGAATTACTTGAGCATAATGACTTTCTTACTTCACAGTCTCAGAGGATAAGAGAATTCTATAAGTATATGGCGAACGAATATCCTTTTCTGGCTTTTACTTTCAAGGGCAGGATCAAGTCGCTCATAAGGGCTGAAGAGAAGTTTAACGGCTACATAGTCGAGACCATATATAATCACTATAAGCAGACGGGAGAGTTTCCGGAGCCCGCACAGATAAAGAGAAACGTTAAATGCTTCCGGGATCTTATCGCATACAGGATAGTAGTATCGATGCCCAAATGTCATATTAAGCCCGGTCAGAATAAGGATGAGATAGAACAAGGTTATCTTTATGAGATCGCTCAGATCCTTCCGGGATTTCTTGAGATGCAAGGGTTTGATGCAGAGGTGTCTGCATCGGAAGAATGCCAGATATCTTCGCGCCTTCCTGAAGACATAAGACCTTATTACAGGGATTATATCGAGCATCCGAATCCTTATGGCTACCAGTCGCTGCATATGACTTTATATGATAATTCTTCGAGAAGTTACATAGAGCTTCAGCTTAGGACCAAGGATATGGATGATTATGCGGAGATCGGTCCTGCTAACCATCTGGGTTACGAGAAAAGACAGATGAAGGAGCGCGCCAGACGGGATGCCGTGCCTCAAGGGGAGTGTGTCTATTTCGATGAAGCATATGAGAGGGGCGTGCTGCTTCAGAATCTGGAACTGTCTTCTGTTGATGTGAATATGTTTGGTGCAGTTGATAACAGTATTGTTAACGACGGATGCGGACTTTACCGCGGAAGGCTTATTCTTCCTTATGAGCATCTGTCGAGGTTTCAGAATGATCTTATCGATTAGGGGGAGTTGATTATGGCGGCATTTGACAGAGTTTTATCAGGGATCCCGCAGATGGATGAATGTTTCGACAACATTCGTCTTGGTGACAATGTCGTCTGGCGTGTATCTGATCTGGATCAGTTCAAATTATTCATGGAGCCATATGTAGAGCAGGCGATAAAAGACAATCGCAACATCATATATTTCAGATTTGCAAGTCATGAACCGCTCGTCAAAGACCGCCCTGAAGTTAAGACAGTCAATATACCTTTATCTCACAGGTTTGAGACATTTACGGTCGATATCCATAATGTGATCGAAAAGGAAGGCTTTGATGCATTTTATGTTTTCGATTGCCTGTCTGAGCTTCAGACGGCCTGGGCAACGGATCTTATGATGGGAAACTTCTTTAAGGTAACCTGTCCGTTTCTGTTCATTCTTGATACTGTTGCGTTTTTCCCTATCATCAGAGGCAAACACTCAGTAGATGCGATCAATAAGATCCTTAATACGACCCAGCTGTTTATCGATGTTTATTCCGACAAAAAGAACATATACGTTCGTCCGCAGAAGGTCTGGAACAGAGGATCAGAGACAATGTTTCTTCCGCACACGTATGAACCTGAGACAGGCAGATTTCAGCCGATACTGGACGGTGTTAAATCGAGCAGATTCTATCAGACTTTGGGACAGGTGCAGCGTTCTTCAGAAGAACAGTATTCTGACTCGTGGGACAGGTTTTTCAACCGCACCAGGATACTTCATGAGAGCCAGGCTGATATCGCTGAAGAATGCAGCAGAATGTGCAACATCATGATGACCAGAGATGAGAAGATGCGCGAGATGGTAAAGAAAAACTTCACGCCTGAAGATTATTTCGCGGTCAGGGATCATATGGTCGGTACCGGCATGATCGGCGGTAAAGCATGCGGAATGCTTTTGGCCAGGGCGATCATCAGAAACAAAGAACCGGATATTGCAGAATATCTGGAGCCGCACGATTCATTCTATGCAGGGTCAGATCTTTATTACACATATATCGTGGATAACGGACTTTGGGACTTGCGCATAAAGCAGCGCACGGAAGAAGGATATTTTTCGCTCGCGGAAGAATTCGCAGAAAAGATAATGGAAGGCGAATTCTCGGCTCATATGCGAGATCAGTTCCTCAGGATCATTGAATACTACGGCCAGGATCCTTACATCGTCAGGTCAAGCAGTATCCTTGAAGACGGTTTTGGCAATGCTTTTGCGGGTAAATACGAATCGGTATTCTGCGCAAACAGGGGAACTCTTGAAGAGCGTCTTAACGAATTCGAGAATGCGATAAAGACGGTATATGCAAGTTCCATGAGCCTTTCGGCATTGGATTACAGAAAGAGAAGGGGACTTGATAAAAGAGACGAACAGATGGCCCTTTTGATACAGCGCGTATCAGGTTCTTATTACGGCAATTACTATATGCCCTGTGCTGCAGGTGTCGGGTACTCATATAGTCCTTACAGGGTCATGAAGGATTCTGATCCGACCGCGGGAATGCTGAGGCTTGTAATGGGGCTTGGAACTTCAGCCGTTGACAGAACGGAAGGCTCATACCCCAGGATCGTAAATCTTGATATGCCGGAGAAGTCCTCCTATTCATCTTCTGCTGATAAACATAAATTTTCACAGGGCAAGTCTGAGGTTATCAACATGACGACCCATGAGCTTGAAAAACTCTCATATGATAAGCTCGAACCCGTTATCCCGAAATATCTCGAGAACGTTTTGCTGGAGCACGATTACGATGCCGAATCAAGGCTTCGCGAGATGGGAAGGCCAAGACAGATCAAGTTTATCTCATGCAAAGGCCTTGTTGCCAATAAAAAGCTTATGGATCAAATGAAGAGGCTGCTTCATTGTATTCAGGAAGAATACGACTATCCTGTCGATACGGAGTTTACGATCAATATATCTGATAACGGCGATTATTCTGTTGACCTTCTCCAATGCCGGCCTCTTCAGGTACAGAAAACATCAGGAGGAACCGTCATACCCGAAGGCATTCCTGAAGATAATATCCTGCTTGAGAATATGAGTTCATCGATGGGCCTTTCAAAGACAACGGAGCTGGATATCATTGTTTATGTTGATCCCGTTAATTACTACAATTTGCCATATAAGGATAAACCTGCAGTTGCAAGGCTCATCGGCAAGATCAACTGGCATTACAGAGACCTGAATAAGCACATGATGCTTATCGTTCCGGGGCGGGTGGGTACAACATCTCCGGAGCTCGGTGTTCCGACTTCTTTTGCTGATATAAGCGCTTTTGAGATCATCTGTGAGACCGAAGAAACCAAGGCAGGTTATAATCCTGAGCTGTCTTACGGGAGTCACATCTTTCAGGATCTTGTTGAAGCCGAGATCCTGTATACTGCAGTGTTTAATAATTCAAAGACCGTCCACTTCCATCCTGATAAACTGCAAAATGCTCCTGATGTTATAGGAGATCTTGATGAGACGGAAAACCTCTCTGACATAGTTCACATTTACGATGTCTCGGGAAGGAACTGCAAGGTCTATAATGATATTGCAAACGAACACTTGGTAATCACCTGCTAATTAGAATATGGAATACATTTGGACAGACGGAAACGATCAGGTTTTGCCTTTGTTCCATGTGGAACTAGGTTAAGGTATCGTTATCGGCACGATAATGAATCGCTACTAAAAAGGAAATGATGTTGAGAAAGAGCCCTGTTTTTAGTGTTATTAGCACAACATCTTGTGGCGTAAGAAATTACCGGCCACCAAAAAGCCACTAAATCTCGAACTCATACATTGTTAAGAACAGATGCACATCTGTGTCATTTAATTATATGTAACAAACCATTTTTAAGATTTTTCTTGAAACGAATTTTTAATTCGATTAGTCTTTTTTAGGGCGTCCGAATCTAACCTAAGAGGAGGCTGTAAATGAATAAAGAAGAACTTCATGGATTAATTTCCGCCGCCAAAGGTAATGAGAGCAATATCTGCCAGATATGTGCCATAAGAGATGGTGAAATCGTGTATGCGGATAGTTGGCGGGGATTTAATCTTGAGGATCCTGTCAATGTAAACTCTGTGACTAAAGGTGTCATGGCAATACTTGCGGGCATTGCGGTTGATAGAGGAGCCATAAAGAGTGTTGACGAAAAAGTAATGTCTTTTTTCCCTGATTATCAGGTCAAGAGAGGCGAAAAAACAATATACGATGTCACCATAAGACACCTTCTTACCATGACTGCCCCATATAAGGGAAAATCAGAACCCTGGAAGAAAGTATGTACTTCAGATGATTGGACCATAGCGGTGCTGGATTATCTTGGAGGACGAAATGGTATTACTGGAGAATTCAGATATGCAACTCTTGGAATACAGATACTTGCCGGGATTATTGAGAGAGCAACCGGGGAAAAGTGCATAGATTTTGCAAACAGAAATTTGTTCATACCGCTGGGAATTCCTGAACACACTATTCACGGTGACAGTAGTAAAGAAGATCAGTTTGATTTCTTTATGAACAAGGGACCAAGGAAAAATGAGTGGTATTCGGATCCTCAAGATACTGTTACTGCCGGATGGGGTCTTTGTGCATCTGGTAATGATCTTGCCAAGATTGGAGATATGGTCCTGAACGAAGGGTTATATGCAGGAAACCGCATCGTATCGGCAGAGTGGATTGCACAGATGCTTGCACCACATTTAAAGCTTGACGAACGCTTTGGTTTTATGGAGTACGGATACTTATGGTATAAGCCATACGAGGATAAAGATGTCTATGCAGCAATAGGTGACAGTGGAAACATTATCTATGTGAACAAAGAGAGGAATATTTCTGTAGGTGTAACAGGAACATTTAAGCCAAGAATATTCGACAGAGTTGAGTTCATCGAAAAAAGAGTGCTTCCACTCGTAATGGGATAAAGCATGACTCAGAAAAAGAAAACAATCCTTTGTTGAATTTTAGGGAACTTTATTGTATTGTTATCGTATATAAGTTCCCCAAAGAGGTGTTTTGTCATGGAACAATCTTTTACGATTATTCAGCGTTTGCTTCATGAGAAGGCAGATTATCAAGCACGCTTGAATCTGATTCCATATGACGGAAGCCCGGAAATTAAGGAGAACAAAAGCGGCAAATATCTGTATATCAGAAAAAGAATAAACGGCAAACTGACTTCAACATATGTAGATAGATATTCTGACGATTTGTACCAGTTGTTACTTCGCAACTCAAAAGAAGCTCGCGAATTGCGGAAGCAGATCAGAAGATTAGATAAAGAATTGGCGGTAAACGGATATGTAGAAGAAGAGCTGTCTTCGGATGTGATCATCAATCTGGATTTTGCCAGAGCCAATATGAAATCCAACATCTATGATCAGGCCGTTCTGGAAGGCGTGGCCACGACATTTCCGCAGACCGAAGAGATAATTGAGAATGGAACGGTTAACGGAATGACCGCTGACGATGTGCAAAAGATCTTAAATCTGAAACATGCATGGGAGTTCATTCTTGATAAAGATGTCATAAGAGCAGACAGTAATTACTACCTGTTGTGTCATATTGCTAAGTTGGTCAATGAAGGTTTCTTTTATGATGGCGGAAGAATACGCGGAATACCGGTGGCGATAGGCGGAACAAAATATATTCCGCCGATTCCCATAGAATCACAGGTATCAGAGAAGATCAGTAATATTCTAAAATCCGGGAAAGATGCAATAGATATTGCAATTGACTTGTGTATGTATTGCATGAGGACACAGATATTTGTAGATGGAAATAAGAGAGCTTCAGTAATATTTGCAAATCACTACTTGATTGCACATGGATTAGGTTTACTCGTAATTCCGGAGGAACACGTCTCTGAGTTTAAAAAGTTACTTGTTGCATATTATGAAAGTGCAGATATAAATATAATCAGCGCTTTTCTGAAGGATAAGTGTTGGAGAAAAAACAAGTAATCTTTGTATCTATGTGGAGACTAATACTTTCTGATTTAGACCATACCTTGCTTAGATCTGATGGCAGCATATCAGATCATACTCTTGATGTGTTGAAGCGCTGCAGGAAAAATGGAATGCTTTTCGCGATCGCCACTGCCAGATACTGGATAGGCGCAGAGCGATATATCGAACTTCTAAAACCGGATTTCGAGATCACTACCGATGGTACACTGATCCATTCCGGTGATAAGTGTATCTACAGTTCGGAATTCACGACGGAAGATACGAATAAGATAGTGCAGGCTCTGCTCAGGAAAAAGCCTGATGCTGAGATAACCGTTGCGGTGGGCAAGAATGTTTATTGGAACAGTAAGCATATTGCAGAATCAGAAAAACTCCATAAGGCGATCTACACGGAATACGATAAGGCGCTTGATTGCAGGGCTAACAAGATCGTAGCTGAACTTCCTGATGAGGCCATTGCCCGGCAGATAGCTGATGAGACCGGCTGCAAACTTCAGTGCTACAGGGGCGAGAAGTGGTATGCATTCCTTCCTGAAGATTCCGGAAAGATCGAAGCTATCAAGGCCATGTCAGCCATCAGCGGAATAGACCTTGGTGATATGGCAGCTTTTGGTGACGATAAGAATGATATTGATATGCTGAAGATCTGCGGAAAGGGAATAGCAGTATCTAATGCCATAAAGGATGTTCTTGAGCTGGCAGATGAGGTAACGTCATCAAACGATGAGGACGGCGTTGCCCAATGGATAGAAATGAATCTCGCAAAATCGTTGACGGACAAGGTATAATCTTAAGTGGTGAAGGGATCGGCCTTCGCCAATAATGATTTATATATTTGAGGGCTTAACCATGAATGATGACTATATTAATCAGTTTGGCGACAACCGAAAATATACAAACTTAGAGGATTCAAAACGTTGCTACGTTCCTCTTGTCATGGGCGTAATTTGCATTGTTATTTTTGCAGTCTACTTGTTGAGTGCGTTGAACGGCGGTGGCGCAGCCATGGCTCTTGTTGTCTTTGTGCCGATCCTTTCGATCATAGGAGTGATTTTCTCGATAATCACGAGAAGTATAAGGGATTACCGCTTTAAGCTTTGGTTTTTTGGATTGATCAGTTGCGCCCTGAGTTTATTTTTGTCTATTCTCTTATATTTCGCCTCGTGGTTTGCTCTGGCACAGCACTAAAACAGAGGAACGTTAAATCGGCATATCGCAATTATTTGATCAATTATGTTGGAATACTGTCAGGGGTTGATAAGATGAATACTTTTAAGAAGTTGGCAATAGTTTTTATTGCATTTACGCTTTTTGTGTTGTGTTCATGCTCAAATCCTGACAGCGCGGAAACAACAAAAATCAACCGAGCAGCGCCCACTTATATTTCAGCTACATACGAGAGAAACATCAGCGGAAGTGATGTGTTTAATAATGGATGGTATTACGAAGCCTTGGATATTCACACGAAAGTTAAGGTCAGTAACTACGAACCCACTAAGGGAGTTACATGGAGCGTATATTTTACTGAGGTAAAATTAGCAGAAGAAGAAATCGAAAAACTTAAAGAACGGGAGCCGGATATTATCAACAGTGGCGAGATCAATGCTTCCAAATACGCATATATATATGTATATTGCGACCATAATTCAACGAATTCTGTTGCACCGACAACCGATATGCTAAAGATTTCGTATAAGACCCAATAATGATGGAAAAATGAAAAAGAGAATTACAAGGAAAGCTCGTTATGAAGAATGTTTTCGCGGCTATAATGGCTTTTACAATGTGCAT
>CAMZBB010000048.1 GCA_947304405.1 uncultured Clostridia bacterium | reverse complement strand
AAGGACAAATTCAAGAAAGGAAGGAAACAGTAATGGAGAACAGCAATTTCAATCAGGGAGGCCAGCGCTACGACGCGATCAAGCATATTGATTACTTGATTGATATGATCAAGGATGCTTCGAGCGTACCTTTTTCGGACAAGTGCTCAATCGAGAGGACTGAGACAGTCAACTCGCTCCAGATATTGAAGAACAACCTGCCCGGAGCTGTAGCCCAGTCGAACGATATCGTTGCACGTGCTCAGGACATCATCAGCACAGCACGTGAGAAGAATAAGAAGATCATTGACGATGCCAACCGCATGTATGCAATGAAGGTCAATGATCACGAGATCACCAAGGGCGCAAGGGAAGAAGCTGCCAAGATCATTGCCAATGCAGAAGCACAGGCTGAGGATCTGAGAAAGAACGCTCACCTTTATGTTAAGCAGCTCCTGGAGAACGTCAACGGAACCTTGAGCGAGAACATGGCAAAGATCCAGACGAACCTTGCAGAGATCGATTCTGCGCTCACGGACAGCCAGTAAGATCTTCCGGAAATAATGCATTCTACTGACGGCCGCATATACTGCGACCGTCTGTTTATAAGACAGGGGGTATAACATGATCCTCGGAGTTGAGATCGAAAACTTTGATGTCTTTGACAAGGACCTTGCAGGCATACTGATCGAAGAGAGCATTGAGATCGCCAGGGAAAAGGCGGCCGGGAAAACATCTTCCAATCATAACAGGTTCAGGAATCTGGATGCGCTGGTCGGCAGAAACAATACGGGAAAGACCAGCTTTATGGGGTGCTTGTCATTTCTTCAGGATGTGATAACGGAAGGATGCGCCGTGGCTTCTATCACCAAAGGCAGGCCCGGATTTGCCAACATGTCTCCCGATATTACAAAGCCTTCAGTGTTCAGGGTCTTTTTCAAGCTCAAGGACGGCGTTACCGGCAAGCCGAAGTATGTTCAGTACGAGGTGGGGATCGCGTCGAACATGTTCAAGAGCCCCTATATCTGTTTCGAGAAAGCTCTGACTACCGTCGTTGACGGTGACGATCTGAAGATCATTACTATCCTTGACATCAAAGAGGGGCAAGGCACGATAGCTTTCCCCGGAGCGCAGATCGGCGAGACGGGCGAGGTTGTTGTTGATGACGAGCATTTGCCGGCACTGAGCCTTTACGGCAAGCTGACACGCTATTCGAACTTCGTCGATCTGTTCAGGGAGATCAGGAACTGGTTTTTCTGCAGTTTCTCTTCAGCGGAACAGAGTTCATATTTCAATGAGGGAGGAGCTCCCGGCGGACATAAGCACTTAAACAGCATGGGTTCAAACGTCGGCAACGTTCTTGAGTACATGAAGATGAGGGATGCCGAGGAATACGAACGCATAGTATCTGAGATCAAGGCGAAGATCCCTTCGATGAAGCACAAGAAGAACCAGCCGGAGGTCCTGAGAGAAAGCCCGGACAAGCTCTTCCTTTATCTGCTGCTCCTCCGTGACGGCCAGCCGAGATCGACGATATTCATCGAGACCCCTGATAAGGATCTTTACCATGACATGGTCGATATCCTTTCTGATGAGATGAGAGCCTACACGTTAAACAACGCTTATTGCCAGATCATCTTTTCAACGCATAATCCATACATTATCGAGACATTGTCTCCCAAGGAAGTCTGGATATTCGAGAGATCTTTCGAACAGGAATCCGGTGACGTAAAGATCAGATGCGCGGGTGATGATCCGCTTGTCTGCGAGATGTTCAAGCAGGGCGTCGGAATGGGCGCCATCTGGTATGCGGGACATCTCGATACTGATAACGGCGAAGGCGGAAACTGACATATGCTGATCGAAATCCTTTCGGAAGACAAGTCAGGCGCAGTTGTCGTTGAACGCAGCGTGGAAAGGATCTGTGATGCGCAGGGCACCAAGGCACAGGTAAATGTCAGGCCGCACAGAGGATGCGGGAGCCTGCCGAAAGAGCCTGATGCCAAACCCGCTAAATTCGCAAGCTCGCTCCTTGATCTTCTTCCTGCCAAGCTGAGGGCTTACAATGCGGTCTACAGGGGCGAAGAGATCATCCTGATAATCACGATGGATACGGACAATAACGATCCCGAGACGTTGCGAAAAGAGATCTACGACGCTGCCAGGACTTATGCTCCTGACATCAGAAGCGTAGTCGGATTGAGCACCGAAGAGGTTGAGGCCTGGATGTTAGGTGACAGAAAAGCCGTGCTGGAAGCTTTTCCCGACAGCAAAACGAGTGTCCTTGATTCGTATGAGCAGGACTCTGTCTGCGGCACATGGGAAGTCCTCTGCCGCGCGATCAGCGACAACGCCGAGAAACTGATAGAGATAGGATATCCCGCGATCGGCCATTACAAGGCCAGATGGGCCGAAGAGATATCCAGATACATGAACCCGGAACGTAATATCTCGCCGAGCTTCAAAACCTTCAAGATGGCTTTGATCACGGCTCTCAAGAATCCGGTCCCGATATACAGGAAACGCAGTTTCTGATGGGCAGGCACATCTACGTTCACAACCCGTTCTGCGTCCGCAAGTGCCCGTACTGCGATTTCTACTCCATAACGGACAGGTCTTATGCCGAAAAGTATTACAAAGCGGCCGCCGTTGAGGCGCGCTTCTGGGCGGATTACGGTAAAAGATATGACTCTTCGTCTGATGATGGTCCCGATACCGTTTATTTTGGCGGCGGGACGCCTTCATGCGTGCCTGAAGGGCTTGTCTGTGCTTTGCTGGAGACGGTTGTCTCATCGTTCGGGATCGGATCTGATGCTGAGATCACGCTTGAAGTCAATCCCGCATCTTTCAGCATTGAAAAGGGCAAAGCCTACAAGAAGAGCGGCTTTAACAGGCTTTCCATGGGCATACAGTCATTAGATGACGATGTCCTCAAGACTCTTGGCAGGCTTCACGATTCCAAAGGCGCGCTTATAGCGCTGGATGCGGCTTTTGACTCCGGCTTTACGAACGTCTCGGCAGACTTCATAACGGGAGTGCCCGGCCAGACCGTTGACGGGATCATTGCCGGTCTTCGTACTATCGTTGACAAAGGCATCAGGCATGTGAGCACTTATTCGCTCATGATAGAAGAGGGGACGCCTTTTTTCGCAAAATACAAGGACAATATCGAGGAGCTTGTGCCGCCTGAGACCGAACGCGCCATGTATCATGCCGTGAGAGGTTTTCTCGCCGGTAAAGGGATAATGCCTTACGAGATATCCAACAGTGCGGCCCCCGGTCTTGAGAGCCGCCACAACACCGCTTACTGGGACGGAAGGGATTATTACGCCATCGGCGCGGGCGCCCACGGTTTCCTTAACTCGGTAAGGTTCGGGCATTATGATGACGTCGGATCTTACATAGACTCATTGGATTTCCTGACGGAAGCGAATGTCGATGCGCTTCTTGGCCATGCGGGTGAGACTGCTGATCCGGTCGAAGGCCTGCTCTATTGCGAGGAACGTCTGTCTTTGGAGGACAGGATGCGTGAGTACCCGTTCCTTAAGCTCAGGACTTCAAAGGGGATAGACATATCTGAGTTCAAGGAGAGATTTGGCAGCGACTTCGGCGATGTCTATAAAGATGTACTTCAGAAAAATATAAATAAGGGTTATCTCAAGGCGGAAGGCCAAAGGATCTTTTTGACTGAATCAGGCCTGGACTTTGCCAATCTCGTGATGGAAGATTTTCTCTGATTTTTTAGTTTATTCTAATAACCGTTCTAACTTTTACCAAAAACATAGAACGAAACATAGAATCCAACCGCTTTTTGACTTCCATTCTATGAATCGTTCTATCTTTTGCCGAAATCATAGAACGAAACATAGAATTTGTCAGGTCTCATAGCTGAAAAGATATGTTTTCAGGACATTTTACGATTCACTATATTCTGCCTCACATTTCCATTTGACTATTTTTGACTTTGATAGTATATTGTTGTTGGCACTCGAAAGGGTTGAGTGCTAATCAGACGAAAGGAGCAGATCCGAGATGGAGCTTGATGATCGTAAAAAGAGAGTCCTGCAGGCGATCGTGGATGACTACGTAGCCACGAACGAGCCCGTCGGTTCCAAATCGCTTATTGAGCGTCACGACTTCCGGGTCAGTTCCGCTACCCTGAGAAACGACATGGCAGAGTTGGAGAGACTCGGCTTTATCGAGAAACCCCACACTTCTGCAGGACGTGTTCCGTCCGACCGCGGATACCGTGAATATGTCGATTCCCTGATGAAGATAGATACCTTGACCGAGAAGGAACAGGAAGAGATAGAGTCGAACATTTCGGGCAGCGTCGATGAAGCGGCTGAACTCATCAAGAACGCAACACATACTCTTTCAGAAGCGACGGGATTTGTTTCTCTTTCGATGAGCCCGAGGCTCCGCAAGAGCTTTTTGAAGCAGCTTAAGATCCTCATGATCGAGCCCGGTAAAGCGCTTGTCGTGCTCGTTCTTTCTGCCGGCGTAGTCAAGGATAAGATAGTCAGGATCCCTAATTTCATTACTGACGAACAGATGATGAAGATATCAGGTTCCATAGAGAAGAACCTTACGGGCAAGCCTTTGGATGAGATCACGCTCGTTACGGTCGAGACTGCTGCAAGAGATACCGAGATACCGGTTCCGCTTCTCAAGCAGGTGCTTTATGAAGCTTACACTGCCATCAAGCAGGCCGACCAGCTCAGCATCTATCTGGAAGGCGAACACAAGATGCTCGCTTATCCTGATTTCAGTTCGCTGGGACGCGCAAGGGATCTTCTCGGAACGCTTTCGGATTCCGGCATGGTCGCAGGCTACGTAAACGAGATGGAGAATCTGGCAACGAGCAGCGGCAAGAAGGATTCCTACATGATAAGGATCGGCCAGGAGATCGCATTGGAAGGCCTTGACGACTGCAGCTTCATAACCGCCACTTACAACATGGGCGATACCGTGTCGGGCAACATCGGAGTCATAGGACCCAAGAGAATGGATTATTCCAGGGTCATTTCGAAAATGGATTTCGTAAAGAGGAAACTTAACGAAGAGCTCAAGAAGCTCACTTGAGATATAAGGAAATAAAACGAAAGGATAGGCACGAATGGAAGAAAACAAGGATGAAGAGATAGTAAAGGAGCAGGACGAAGATACTGCCAAGGACGTCTCCGAAGATACCGAAGCGAAGGAATCTTCCGAAGTTGAGAAGGACGAAAACGATCCCGCAGAAGAAGAGATCAAAGAAGAGCCTCTGAGCGGTGACGAAGAAGACAAAGAAGACGACAAGGAAGACGAAGAAGCAGCCGGCGAAGACAGGTCGGAAGAGCTCGAGAAGCGTTACATGAGCCTGTACGCGGAATATGACAACTACAGGAAGCGCACGCAGAAAGAAAAGGAAAACCTTTACGCTGACGCAGTAGCGGATGTAACGACCGAATTCCTTACGGTAATAGACAATATCGACCGCGCCGTCACCAATGCAAAGGGTGCTGATGAGAACTCCATCGACAAGGTGATCGAAGGCATCGAGCTTCTGGGAAGACAGGCAGGAGACGTACTGGCCAAGATCGGCGTGGAAGAGATAAAGACCGAGAGAGGCGAGAAATTCGATCCCAACAAACACGAAGCAGTAATGCATGTTGAGGACGATGACCTCGGAGAACAGGAAATAGCCATGGTATTTTCGAAGGGCTACCAATACAAGGGAAAAGTGATCAGGCACGTAGTTGTTCAGGTCGCCAACTGATAAGAAATAAAACACAAAGGAGAATAAAAATGGATTTGATCAGATCAAGTTTAGTCCCTACAGTAATTGAGACGACCGGCCGCGGCGAGCGTGCCTACGACATTTATTCGAGACTCCTTAAGGAGAGGATCGTAATCCTTTCCGAAGAGGTCAATCCCGTAACTGCAAGCCTTATCACGGCACAGCTCCTCTTCCTTGAGGCAGAGGATCCGGAGAAGGATATTCAGTTCTACATCAACAGCCCGGGAGGATCAGTCTCCGACGGTCTTATGATCTACGATACCATGAGGCTCATCAAGCCTGACGTCCAGACGATCTGCATGGGTATGGCAGCTTCCATGGGTTCAGTTCTCCTTTCAGCGGGAACTAAGGGCAAGAGATGCATCCTGCCTAATGCGGAAGTCATGATCCACCAGCCTTTGGGCGGTGCACAGGGTCAGGCATCCGAGATCCTCATCGCAGCAGATCACATTAAGGATACGAGAGTTCGTCTCAATCAGATCCTCGCAGACAACTGCGGCAAGGACCTTGAGACATTGATGAAAGATACAGACAGAGATCACTGGATGACCGCTCAGGAAGCTCTTGAATACGGCATCGTAGATAAGATCCTTGAGAGCAAGAAAGCATAATAAGGGAGGATAAAGAAAATGGCAAAGGTAATCGGTATTGACCTCGGTACGACAAATTCGTGCGTAGCGGTTATGGAAGGTTCGGAGACGGTAGTTATACCTAATCCCGAAGGAAACAGAACAACACCTTCAGTAGTCGGTTTCACAAAGGCAGGCGAGCGTCTCATCGGCCAGGTAGCCAAGAGACAGGCAGTCACAAACCCTGAGAGGACCATCTCATCAATCAAGCGTGAGATGGGTTCAGACTACAAGGTCATCATTGACGAGAAACAGTACACACCCCAGGAGATCTCCGCAATGATCCTCTCCAAGCTCAAGAGCGATGCTGAAGCATTCCTCGGAACTCCGGTAACACAGGCTGTCATTACGGTTCCTGCTTACTTCACGGACTCACAGCGTCAGGCAACAAAGGATGCCGGCCGTATCGCAGGCCTCGAGGTATTGAGGATCATCAACGAGCCTACGGCAGCTTCACTTGCTTACGGTCTCGATAAGGAAACAGATCAGAAGATCCTCGTTTTCGACTTGGGCGGCGGTACGTTCGATGTCTCGATCCTTGATATCAGCGACGGAGTTTTCGAAGTTCTTGCAACCGCAGGTAACAACAGACTGGGCGGTGACGATTTCGACAACAAGATCGTTGACTACCTCGTAGATTCATTCAAGACGAGCGACGGCGTTGACCTCAGAGCTGACCGTATGGCAATGCAGAGATTGAGAGAAGCTGCAGAGAAGGCTAAGATCGAGCTCTCCGGCGTAACTTCTTCCAATATCAACCTGCCTTACATCACCGCAGACGCTACAGGCCCTAAGCACCTCGATATCACTCTTACAAGAGCAAAGTTCGATGAGCTTACCGCTGACCTCGTACAGAAGACGATGGATCCCGTTAAGCGTGCAATGAGCGATGCAAACGTCACACCTTCAGACATCGACAAGATCCTTTTGGTCGGCGGTTCTACGAGAATCCCTGCAGTTCAGGATGCTGTTAAGGGTTATTTCGGAAAAGAGCCTTTCAAGGGCATCAACCCTGACGAGTGCGTTGCAATCGGCGCCGCTATCCAGGCAGCTGTTCTTACCGGCGACGTTAAGGGACTTCTTCTCCTCGACGTTACACCTCTCTCTCTCGGTATCGAGACGATGGGCGGCGTTTGCACTAAGATGATCGAGCGTAACACGACGATCCCTACAAAGAAGAGCCAGATCTTCTCTACGGCAGCTGACGGCCAGACACAGGTTGAAGTTCACGTACTCCAGGGCGAGCGTGACATGGCTGCTTACAACAAGACACTGGGCAACTTCATCCTTGACGGTATCGCACCCGCACCTCGCGGAGTTCCGCAGATCGAAGTTACTTTCGACATCGATGCCAACGGTATCGTTAACGTAAGCGCAAAGGATAAGGGCACAGGCCGTGAGCAGAAGATCACTATCCAGTCTTCTTCCAACATGAGCGAGGAAGATATCCAGAAGGCAGTCAAGGAAGCTGAGATGCATGCAGCTGAGGACAAGGCCATCAAGGAGAAGGTCGAGATCAAGAACCAGGCTGAGTCAACCTGCTATCAGGCAGAGAAGACGATGAAGGATGCGGGCGACAAGCTTTCCGATTCCGACAAGCAGCCTGTCAATGATGCAATTGCCAAACTCAAGGATTCCATCGCCAAGGACGATACCGAGGCAATGAAGGCTGATACTGAAGCTCTTACTCAGGCCATCTACAAGCTCTCTGAGAAGCTTTACCAGGCTGCAGGCGGAGCTGCCGGCGCGGCAGGCCCTCAGGGACAGCCCGGACCTCAGGACTACGCAGGCTACGGAGATGCAGGTGCTGATAATGCATCCGGCGGTCCCAAGGACGCAGGCGGAGATTTCTGATCCTAATGAAATAAGCTGATATGATCCGGCACTTCCGTTTTTCGGATGTGCCGGATAAATCTGTATTAAGAACGCGAAAAGAGAACGGAGGGATTCCTCTTTGCCTAGAGATTACTATGAGGTCTTGGGAGTAGATAAAGGTGCTTCCGATGACGAGATAAAAAAGGCTTTCAGACAGCAAGCCAAGAAATATCACCCGGATCTTCACCCGGGCGATAAGGAGGCTGAGGCCAGATTCAAGGAAGTCAACGAAGCTTATTCGATACTGTCTGATCCCGACAAGAAATCCAAATACGACCAGTTCGGCCACGCAGGCGTAGATCCTAACGGATTCGGAGGCGCAGGCGGATACGGCGCTTATGATGTTGACTTAGGCGACCTGTTCAGCAGCATATTCGGATTCGGCGGCGGAGGCGGTTCACGCAGAAAGAACGGTCCGTCTAAAGGATCTGACCTCAAATACCGCATGTCGCTTGAATTCATGGAGGCGGCTTTCGGCGTAGAGAGGGATATCCAGATAACCAAAGAGGATCTGTGCAAAGCGTGCGGAGGCTCCGGAGCACAGCCCGGCACAACGCCGGAGACATGTCCGACATGCCGCGGTGCGGGACGCGTCCAACAGCAGACCCAGACTCTTTTCGGAATGACAATGGTCACGAAGACTTGTCCTACCTGCAGCGGCAGAGGAACGGTCATCAAGGTGCCTTGTACTCAGTGCAGGGGAAGAGGCAGGCTCAAGACGGCGAAAACGCTTCATATCAAAGTGCCTGCAGGTGTAGATACCGGCGATCTTCTTCCTTTGAGGGGTGAGGGTGAGCCCGGTACAAACGGCGGCGCTTACGGCGATCTTTTCATCGAGTTCCGCGTAAAGAGTCACGACGTTTTCAAGCGTGAGGGATTGAACACTTTCTGCGATGTCCCGATCACATATGCACAGGCTGCTCTTGGTGCGGAGATCGAAGTTCCCACCATTTACGGCAAAGAGAAGTTCATGCTCAAAGAGGGAACGCAGCCTGGTGATACCAGCATCCTCAGGGGGCGCGGCATTCCGAACAAATCGAATCCGAACATGAAGGGAGATCACACCATCAAGTTCTATATCGAAGTTCCTACCGGCCTGACGCGCGAGCAGAAGGCACTTTTGGCACAGTTCAACAATACTTTGACGGACAGAAACTACACCAAGAGGTCGCAGTTCTTCCAGAAGTTCAAGAATCTTTTCAAGTAACAGACTATGAGATGGGCAGAGATCACGATCAGGACAACGGAAGAAGCATCTGAAGCGATAAGCGAGATGCTTGCGCAGACAGGCTGTGACGGCATTGCGGTCACGGATCCTTTTGAATTCAGGAACACGGTGGAGAACGATCCGCTCAGTTATGCAGATGACGGGATCTACAACTCATACGGAACGGATGTCATAATCAAGTCCTATTTCGCAGAGCTGGATGACGGATATGTCAGGATGGGCGCCAAGAACGAGGAGTTTTTCAACCCCGACGGAATAGGCACGATCTACGGCAACATTTCCGGCAAGACGATGAAGACCGAAGATGCAGTGGAGTTCATTAAGTCGAGGATCGACGATATCGGACAGTATCTTCCCGTTGGCAAGGGCTTTGAAGGCATTCAGTACGTCAAGGACGAGGATTGGGCGAACAACTGGAAGAAATACTACAGGGAGTTCAAGATCTCAGACCGCGTGGCTATTTGTCCTTCGTGGCTCGATCCGGATTCCATCGAGGCGGAACACAAGATAATACTCGATCCGGGTTCTGCTTTCGGGACCGGCACCCATGAGACCACTTCAATGTGCGCAAAGCTGATCGACAAGTATATGAGCAAGGGCTCTACCGTCCTTGATCTCGGCACGGGCTCGGGAATTCTTGCCATTATCGCGAAAAAACTCGGCAGCGGCATTACCGAGGCCATCGATATCGACAAGCTCGCTGTCGATGTGGCCATGGACAACTGCAGGGCCAACGGGTGCGATGACATTGACTGCCACACCGGCGAACTTAAGGACGCCGGGAGAAATGATTATGACCTCATCGTTGCGAACATCATAGCCGACATAATTGCCGATCTGGCAGGTGATATCCCCTCAAGGCTCGGCAAGAACGGGCTGTTCATTTGCTCGGGGATCATCAACACCAAGAAGGAAAAAGTTGAAAAGGCTATCTCGGAAGCCGGGATGACTATCATCGAATCCAGGACCGACAACGACTGGATGGCATACGTGTGCCAAATCAGATAGAGTCTGTCATTTGCCAAATTCAACAAATTAATTTCTCATATTACGACCTTTTGCTTGTGGCAAAGGGCCTTTTTGTCTGTCAAAATTTAAGTGTCTCAAACGGGGTTTGGGCATATCAGGAGATTTACGAGAGCAGGAACATATAAATGAAGAGAGTCCTTTCAATAGCGGATTCCATTGAAAATACCATGTACAGCGTTCAGCGCTGCGTTGATACTTTCAATGATTACAACGTTGAACCGGTGCTTGCCGTGCCCGAATTTACGGACGGCGATAACAGCGAGCGCACGGATATAGGACAGGTTCTCGATTACTGCTTTAAGCAGGATGTTACTCTCGATGCGATATTCATCGGCATGATAAGGGATGCTGAGGCGGTCAGGGAAGTCGCCGACAAACTTTCGAAGCATGAACACCCCGCTGTTGTGGCTGAGCCTTTGGTCATTTCGCCCGACGGCAAGATACTGGTCTCCCGCGAGACTTATGACGCGGTGATCGGTTCGCTGATGGAATTTGTCCACTTCCTCGTCCTCAATATTTATGAAG
This sequence comes from uncultured Clostridia bacterium, assembly GCA_947304405.1. GTDB lineage: Bacteria > Bacillota > Clostridia > Saccharofermentanales > Saccharofermentanaceae > Saccharofermentans. The sequence continues at coordinate 4,364 of CAMZBB010000048.1, read as the reverse complement.
CAGAACTCTTTTCCGGCATAGAATGTCACGGTCCGGCTGACGCAAGGCGCGCCGCCGAGACTGTCTGTGAGAAATTCCACTGTGTCGTCTTCATCGGCGGATGCAAGAAGACCGGCGGCAGAGATCTTTTCGCGATCGGCGGAAAGGTTAAGTGGTACGACGGAACAGCAGCCGGTCTGGGCGCTAGCAAGAAGCTGTTTACGGCAGCCGTTGCATGCGAACTCGCAACCGACAAGTCGATACAGGATGCCGTCACCGCAGCCAGACTGTACTGCGGGATCGTATCCGGCACGGAAGAGAACATTGACCGTTCATTTGAATACGTGACTGCAAAGCCCGAGGCCAAAAAGACCGAATTCCATCCGTCTTTCACCGCTCCCGAAGTGCGTGATCCTGAGCCCAAGCCCGAAGTTAAGGCTGAAGTTAAGCATGAACCGTCGATTTCGGAGAAGTTAGAGGCGATCCTCGAAGAGAAGCCGAAGGCAGAAGAGTCTTCACAGTCTTCTGTAGCACCGGTCAGTTCACTCGTATCGCCTGCAAAGAGCATCAGGGATGCCGCAAGAAGCATCGAGCCGATGCCGACCCGCATAAAATTCGGCAGCGGGATCAGTATCCCCAGCAACGGAATACTTGCCAGAGAACTTGCGAAATCCAAGTCACTTACTGCGGTTACCAGCGGGATCGAAGCTCCGGAGTCCGAAAAGGATCAGACCGCCAAGTCGGGAGATTCCATGATCGAGGATATGAGAGAGAAGCTCAGAAGACTCTCCGAGATGTAAAACTTAAAGATGCTGTCCCAAACGGGGCAGCATTTCATTTCTATGGCAGAATTGCGGCTTGCCTTGTTTAATCAGGCCATTAGTTTTATAATTACGCGTGTTTTTATATAAATAAGGAGAATAGCCGATGAGATTTTCCGCGCAGAAGGGTACAAAAGACATATTACCTGCCGACATTTACAAGTGGCACAAGGCAGAGAAGACATTTGCCGGTGTCTGCCATGCTTTCGGTTATGAGGAGATCAGGATCCCCACATTTGAGCAGACCGATCTGTTCGCCAGAGGCGTAGGCGATACCACGGACGTCGTTACGAAGGAGATGTACACCTTCAACGACAAGGGCGGCAGAAGCATTACCCTGAGACCTGAGGGAACCGCGGGCGTAGTCAGGAGCTATATCGAGAACGGTATGGCATCGCTTCCTTCTCCTGTCAGGATGTTCTATAACATCACGGCTTTCAGATATGAGAACGTGCAGAAGGGCAGGATGCGTGAGTTCCACCAGTTCGGTCTGGAGGCTTTCGGCAGCGAAGGTCCCGCTATCGATGCGGAGATCATCAGTGTCGTTGACGTTTTCTTTAAGAAGATCGGGCTGAAGAATATCAAGCTCTGCATCAATTCGATCGGATGTCCCGCATGCCGCAACAAGTACAACGAGATACTGAAGGATTACTTCAGACCTCATGTTGCCAATATGTGCGAAGACTGCCGCAACAGGTTCGAAAAGAATCCTTTGCGCATGATCGACTGCAAGATCGACGGCGGCAAGGAAGTCGTACAGAATGCCCCGAGGCTTCTGGATTATCTTTGCGATGACTGCAAGGCTCATTTTGAAGGCCTCAAGAGCAGGCTTGACGCGATCGGGATCGGATATGAGATAGATCCCAACATCGTAAGAGGCCTGGATTATTATACGAGAACGGTTTTCGAGTTCATCTCGGAGAATGTCGGAACGCAGGGAACGATCTGCGCCGGCGGAAGATATGACGGTCTTGTCGAGAACTGCGGCGGTGCACCCACTCCGGGCATCGGCTTTGCGATGGGCGGTGAGAGGCTTCTTCTGGAGGCTGAAGCACAGGGCGTTGAATTCGGAAAAGAAGACAACGTTAAGATCTATCTCGCAGGAATGAGCGAGGCTGCAAGCGCAAGGATCGCCAAGCTCTGTTATGAATTGAGACTCGGCGGCATAGGCTGCGAGACCGATCTCATGAACAGGTCTTTCAAGGCTCAGATGAAGTATGCCGGCAAGTCCGGAATCCCTTACCTGGCCGTTATCGGTGATGACGAGCTCGCAAGCGGCGAAGTTAAGATCAAGGACATGGCGACAGGCGAAGAGACGCCCGTTAAGCTTGACGGTTTTGTTGAATACTGCCTGGGCAATCTTGCCTGAAGGCAAAACGATATACATTCGGAGGTAAATGATGCAGTCCCGCACACATACATGTGGAGAATTAAGAATTGGTGATGCCGGTAAGCAGGTAATGCTCTCGGGCTGGCTTGAGAATTTCCGCGAGGTCGGAGCAGAGCTCGGCTTTGTCGTGATCCGTGACTTCTACGGAACAACGCAGCTGGTAATCGAAACGGCTGAAATGATGAAGACGTTCAAGGCTATAACCAAGGAGTCGACGATCTGTGTTGAAGGCACGGTAAGGGAGAGGAGTTCCAAGAACCCCAAGCTCGATACGGGCGACATCGAGGTCGTACCCGGTAAGGTTACTGTTCTCGGACGCTGCCGTTATAATGAGCTTCCTTTTGAGATCAACCACAGCCGTGACGTTGATGAGGCAGTCAGACTTAAGTACAGATATCTCGATATCAGGAATCCCGAAGTCAAGAAGAATCTCATCCTCAGGAGCAACGTTATCGCGGCTCTTCGCAATTCCATGATCGAACACGGCTTCATGGAGATCACAACTCCCATCCTCACGGTCTCTTCACCTGAAGGCGCAAGAGACTACCTTGTTCCCGCACGTAAGCATCCGGGCAAGTTCTATGCACTTCCTCAGGCGCCCCAGCAGTTCAAGCAGCTCCTGATGGTATCGGGTATCGACAGATACTTCCAGATCGCTCCTTGCTTCAGAGATGAGGATGCAAGAGGAGACAGATGCCCGGGCGAGTTCTACCAGCTCGACATGGAAATGGCTTTCGCAAGCCAGGATGACGTTTTCGAGATAATCGAGGATGTTCTTCCTCCCGTATTCGCGAAATACGGCAAATATGACAGAGCATCCAGTTCGCCTTTCGTCAGGATCCCCTTCCGTGAGGCTATGGAGAAGTACGGTTCAGATAAGCCTGACCTCCGTATCGACCTTACCGTTACTGACGTTACAGAGCTTTTGCGCACGGAGGAGTTCGCTCCTTTCGCAGACGGCGTCATCAAGGCCGTCGTTATCTCTGATTTCCACGAGAGCCGCAAGTTCATCGACAAGCTCATGGCTGACGTTGAGATACAGTCAGGCAATAAGGGCTACTGGTTCAGGATGGACGAGAACAGTGAGATCGTCGGAGGCATCTCCAAGTTCGTCGCTCCGAAAAAGGACGAAGTCGTTGCAGCACTCGGCCTTAAGCCTGATACGCTGGTCGTGCTTTCCGCGGGCACGAAGACAGCGGCACAGAAGACTGCAGGCGTTCTCGTAAAGACGTTCGGCGCAGCAGTTCCGGGTCACATGGACAAGGAACAGTATGCGTTCTGCTGGATCGTTGATTTCCCGATGTATGAGATCGGCGAAGAGTCCGGTGAGCTTGAATTCTGCCATAACCCGTTCTCAATGCCTTCAGGCGGCCTCGACATTCTCCTCAAGGCTGAGAAAGGTGAGATCGATCCGCTTTCGATAATGGCAGACCAGTATGACCTCGTAGTCAACGGAATCGAGCTTTCTTCGGGTGCCGTACGTAACCATGATCCTGAGATCATGATCAAGGCTTTCGAGCTCGTAAGGCTCGGCGAAGAGGATGTTAAAGCCAAGTTCCCTGCAATGTACAACGCGTTCTGCTACGGCGCTCCGCCGCACGCGGGAATCGCTCCGGGCGTGGACCGTATGGTCATGCTCCTTTCCGGCGAAGAGACTATCCGTGAAGTCATTCCGTTCCCGATGAACAAGAACGCACAGGACGTCATGATGGATGCTCCGGGATATGTTACCGATAAGCAGCTCAAAGAGCTTTCGATAAAGATAGACATAGAACAATCCGAGGCTGAAAAGACTGAAGAATCTAATTAAGGTGGCAAATGAAAAAGATCGAAGAAAGAAACCTGTCCGTAACTGAGGACACAGAAACCAAAGAACTGACCGAGCTTTCGGCTGATGAGGAACTGGCAGGACAGAGCGAAGAAACGCAGCTCTCTGAGAAGGCGGATGAAAAATCTGAGATAGAAAAGTCAGAAGAGCCGGAAGAGATCAAGCCTGAGACCGAAGAGGAGAAGCGCCTCAAGAAGACCAAAAAGAAGAAGGCTGTTTCCGAAGCAATGGACTGGCTCAGAACGATCTGCATCGGCGTTATCGCCGGCGTGCTCCTGGTCGTTTTCGTGGTCCAGAGAGACAACGTTTACGGTGATTCCATGAGCCCTACGCTCGAGTCCGGAGA
>CAMZBB010000047.1 GCA_947304405.1 uncultured Clostridia bacterium | reverse complement strand
ATATCCCGCATCGCTCCTCGTCTCGTTTGCGAACTTGAAAAGGCTCTTTGCGTGCTTTAAGCAAAGTTCGCTGTAACTCTTATCGGTCTTAGAGAAAACCACTGACGCCGAAGCCAATGCCGCAGCTGCCTCGCCTACAACGCAGGAGCCCGGAGCTTCTTTTGTGACCTTGTACGAAGGTCTTTCCATGGTCATCACTTCGGCCGGTCCCCACCAGGAGTGATCGGCATTTCCGTCACCGACCTGATAGTAGAATACATAATCCTCAGGGTGACACTTGATAAGGTAATCCGTTATCCATTTGATGTCTCCCATGACGTATTCCAGCTGTCCTGCTTCCTTGTAAGCGTCGCCGTATTCATAAACGGACCACGCGAGCATTGAGGCCGTGTATGCCATCGGGAGATTGAATTTGACGTGGTCTCCGGCATCGTAGAGTCCGCCGGTGAGATCGAGCCCCGCGTCCTTGCCGTCATCCAGCCCCGAATCGCCGCGCCAGTTGCACCTGACTTTTTCAGGAAGATCACCGGATCTCTGAAGCTCATAGAAAAGTACGGATTTCTGAAGGGCCTCGCCGTAGTTATACGGTCCGGTGCCTTTTATTCCTTCGTATCCGCTGCCCTTTTCGGTAAGATTGCCCGTATCAAGAATGCCGGTACCGTACACTCCTTCGGCCGGGGCGGCCGCCTCCGGCACGTCATTGCTTTCCGAAGGAATGCCTGCTCCAGCAGGAGCTGCCTGAGCCGTGGCCACATTGTCAGATGATGCCGCAGCCTTATTATCCGGTTGCCTGCTGCACGATGCCATCGGCAGTATGAGCGCCAGGACCGTTAACAGCGATGCGGTTTTTCTGATGAGTCTGCTCATGGTACGCTTATGCCGGATCACCTGTAAGTAATATGCGAATAGTACTTGGCTCCGCCCTTATACTTGGAATAAGTGACGGTGAACAAGCCGTTCTTGTATTTGAGCTTTGCGCCGCCGGAAAGCTTGATTACCGACGGATATTTCTTCACGTGGGCAAACTGGAAGTTGGAGGTATGGATCTCCGATCTGACGTTCGACTGCACGTATGCGAATTTGGTAAACCTTCCCCATGTAACGGTTCCGGTGATGTTGAACGTGTTGTCATCATTGGCGGCGAATTTGATGGCGACACCCTGGTTCGGATTCAGTCCGGTGAAATACCAGAGCTGCCTGTACCTTCTTCCGCCTCTGTAAAAGTACTTTTTGACCTCTACGGTGTTGGTTGCGACAGCGTGTATCCCGCTGACCTTGTAAAGGGTATTCCAGGCCATGACGAAGGATTTTCTGCCCTGAACGTTGAATCCGGAGACCTTTGTCTTTTTCGAGACAGTCTTATAGATTGCAGCTGCTTCGCTAATGTTGTTGGTCTTGACATATGCTTCAGCCGTGCTGACCTTCAGCAGTTCTTTTGAAAGCTTATATCCTCCCAACGACTCGAAAACGAGCATCGCATCGGCGCTTGAGCCTTCATTCAATAATGCGATGCCGTAATTGTATGTGCTCTCATTTAACCTGGTCTTGGAATCCTTGAATTCGCCTGCGAGCTTGAAATACTCTGCGGCATTCTTGAAGTCTTTTGAATTCTGCAGCTGAACGCCCTTGTTATAGAAGACCTCTTTTCCTTTTGACGCGGCATCCTTATATCCAACGGCAAGCTTCAGATATTCTGCGGCATTATCGTAATCGTTCTTGGAAAGAGCATCGGCGCCAAGAGTGTAGTAGACTGCCTTGAGTCTGTCGGGAGCATCCTGATAGTCGCCTGCCTTGGCAAAATAGGAAGCGGCATCCTTAAGATTGTTCTGCGACTGATAATCGTCTCCCATACGGTAATAGCACTTAAGCAAAGGTTCGTCTGAAGCCTTGAAAGTGCCGGCCGTAGTATAGTTCTCGATGGCCTTGTCATAATCCTTGTCATCAAGAGCCTTGTCTCCCTTGGCAACATAAAGGTCAAAGATCTTCTCTTCGAAATCTTTATACTGCGCAGTCTGGTACTCTTTGATGGCGCCGTCAAGATCGCCCGACTGTGTCAGGGCAACGGCTTTTGCGTAATGTGAAGCCCTCACTGATTCCTTAGCCAGGGCTTCGGCATTCTCGTATTGTCCGGCGGCTTCAAATTCAGTCTTGGCCGTATCATAATCACCGCTCTGGAAGGCCTTCATCGCATCAGAATAATGCATCTTGATGATGGATTCTGCCGAGCGCTGTTTGCAGTCCATGTAATCGCCGAGTTTTGCGAACTGCTCGGCCGCCAGTTTGTAATCTCCGGCATTATATGAATTGATAGCCTGGTTGTACTTAGAAGAAGGCGAGCCTTTGATCAGGTATAACGCCACACCTCCGATTATGGCAAAGATCGTAAGTCCGATGCCGATGGGGATAAGGATATACTTCTTGTTACTGTGGGGAAATTCCTGATAACGTGCCATTTAGTGTCTCCTCCTATGTGCCCGGAAAATGCGGGCACGGAACGGGAACATTAATGCTCCCTCCGGCATCTTACTTCTTCTTGTAAACTACAGTTGAGTTGTACGTATAAGCACCGTCGTAACTCATTACGTTGAAAACAAGCGTGAATTTACCGCCTTTGTAAGTGAGTATCGTGTTGTCTCCCATGTCAACGCTGCCCTTGGCAAACGGGAATGTCATCTGGTTGTTCAATTCCTTCTCAAGCTTTATAAGCTGAATGGTGTAAAGATCCGTATACCGTGCATAGCAGACTGAGATCTTGAAATTAAAGGTTCCGTCAGCATTTTCGATATAATCCAGATTGATGTACTGTCCGCCGGCAAGTGCCGTTACTCTGTTCGGGGCATAATCATAGCCGTAGTAACTGTTGTAGAATACGGTGATATTATTGGACGTCGCTTTCCATTCACCCTTCGTATATGAATAAGAACTCTTGGCGGAAACATATGTCGCTCTGCGCTGAACGTTATATCCGTTAACTTTTGTCTTGCCGCCGATCGTTCTGTAAAGCTTTGCAGCTCCCGTAAGATCGCCTTTGTTATACTTTATCTCTGCTTCACAAGCCTTAACGAGATCCTGGGCTCTCTTCTTATCGGTGCTGACCGCTTTGCTTGCCTTTTTGGTTGAAGTCGGATAAGAACGGACGATAGCCTGGAAAACGGTTTTGGCCTGAGTGAAATCTCCCTGAGCCATCAGCTGGCCGCCCAGTTCATATCTGCTCTCCCTGAGACGGGTCTTTGAATCCAAAAGGTCTTTCGATGCGCTGAAACCGTTGACGGCGGCCTCGTAATGGCCGTTCTTGAATGCGATCACGCCTTCGATATAGTTGCTCCACTTGTAGGCATCATCGCCGGTGTAATGGGCAACCAGAGTCCTGGCATTCTCGTAATCCTGTTCTTCAATGAGTTTGTTGATGAGTTTCTTGAGGAGGGATTTGACATCCTTGTAATCGGGAACAAGGCTGAGATATTCGGCAGCCTTTGCGTAATCGCCCGCATTCAGGAGTGATGTGCCTCTCTGGTAAAAGGCTTCTTTTCCTTTGGCAGCCGCATCCTTGTAAGATGTACCGACCAGCTTCAGGAAGTCTGCAGCCCTGTCATAGTCCTGATTATCGAGTGCAGCAATACCGAGCTCGTAATAGATCTCTTTTGCTCTGCTAGCAGCATCCTTATAATCTCCTGCGTCCATGAAAAGCTTAGCCGCATTTTCCTTGTTTCCGGCCGCGAGCTGTGATTCCGCACTCTTATAGTACAATTCCAGAGACTTCTCGGCAGCTTTCTCATAATCGCCTGCCATCTTATAGTAATTTGCGGCAGTCTCGATATCATTCTTGGCCATAGCGGCTTCAGCCATCTGGAAATAGCATTTCTGGATCTGTACGGCCGAATCGCTATACCCGTCAGTCTTTGAGAACTCTTCGACAGCGCCCTTGAAATCGCCGGCTTTGAACAGAGAAACACCCTTGGCATAATGACTTCCGTTCTCAGCATCCTTTAACAGGACCTTGGAATTATTGTAGTCTCCAGAAGCGGTGAATTCTTCTATTGCCTTGTCAAAGTCACCTTTGTAGAGAGCTTCTTTTCCGTTGTTGTAGTGAATGATCGTTTCTGATTCCTCAGCAAGTGCTTTGGCATCCTCGTAATCACCTGCAGCCTTGAAATGGGTGACGGCGGCAGCATAATCACCGGCATCATATGCCTTCTTTCCGCTCTTGTATTCTCTGGAAGGCTTGGTTATGAACCAATATGCCGCAAAGCCTCCGGCAGCCAGGACCAAAACGACAACAGAGATTATCGCGATAATGGGACCTGCCTTCTTCTTTTTCTTAGGTTCCTGAGGTAATGCAGGAACAGAAGCAGGTACCGCTACCGGAACAGGCATGGAGGGATTCTGGAATTCGGTATAACCGGATTGCTGGGCCTGCTCCATTGCAACAGGCGCAGGTAAAGTCTCGGTAACCCCGATCGGTACTTCTTCCAGCGGGGCAGCGACAGGAGTTGACTGTTCGCCGGAATAATCCTGATATCTCGCTCCGCATGAAGTGCAGAATAATGAATTGGGGTTGAGTTGTTTTCCGCATTGACGGCAGAACCTGATATTGGTCTCGCTCATCGGGACCGGCTCCAGGACCTGAGGTTGAGCAGGTGCCGGATCAGGAGAAACCGGTTCCACCGGAAGAACTGCCGCAGGAACGGGTTCGGGTGCCGGAGCAACGGGAGCTTCAACAGCTACGGGTGCAACAGGTTCAATGGGAGCAACCGGGGCTTCAGCAGCTGCCGGTGCCACGGGTTCAACAGGTGCTACCGGAGCAACAGGTTCTGTGACAGGCTCAGCTACAGGAGCAGCCGGCATTTCATTATATTTTGATCCGCAATTTGAGCAGAACAACGAACCGGGTTTGAGCTGTTTTCCGCATTCTCGGCAGAATCTGGTCTCATCAGGAGCAGAAGCCTCTTGAACCGGTTCAGTTGCCGGAGCAACAGGTGCCGGCTCCGCTTCAACTACGGGATCAGGTTCTGCGGCCTGCGGTGCCGCCTCCTCAGGTTCCACCGGAAGGACTGCCGCGGGAACAGGTTCGGGTGCCGGAGCAACCGGAGCTTCAGCAGCTACGGGTGCAACAGGTTCATCAGGTGCTACCGGAGCGGCCGGCTCTGCTTCGGGCGCAGCAGCCGGCGCATCCTTTTCCTGGTAGTATTTTCTTCCGCAAGAAGAGCAGAAAGCAGAATTCGGTTTGCGTAACTTTCCACATTTAGGACAAAACTGAATATCCTTGAATCCGCAGCTCAGGCAGAAGTTTGCATCATCCGGAAACTGTGCTCCGCACTTTAAACATGTCTTCATAACTTGCTCCTCTTGCTTCAATTGTTCCTTGCACGGGCAGTATGCCCGCAGATCTTATGTTGTCAAAGTAAGGACGTCCTTGTTCCTGATCATTCCTTCCTGTATTTGACTGTTGATCTGTACTGGTACTTATAGCTGCCGGACTTCTCATTCTTCTTGTAAGTAAGCGTGTAAACACCATTCTTGTACTTGAGTGTCGCGCCGCCTCCGAGCTTGATGGTAGCCGGGAACTTCTTCTGGTTGGTAACGTTGATCAGTTGCGTAGTGGGTTCATAACCGTTGAGATTACCTGAGGTGTACCTGTAGTAGCATACTTCACCTATGATGTTGAATGTTCCGTCGCCGTTCTCATTGTATCTGAGGTTGATATACTGGCCGGCTGCAAGATTCTTAAGATAGTACTTATACTTATATCTGTAAGTTCTTCTGTAGAAGATTCCGTAATACCGCCAAGTATAGATCTTAAGGCAATAGACGTTATTGGTCTTGGCATTCCACTGACCCTTAAGCTTCTCAAGAGTGTTAATAGCGGAAATGTATGCCTTTCTGCCCTGTACGTCATATCCGGAAACTTTGGTCTTCTTGTTGACTTTGGAGAACAGAGTATTTGCTTCCGCATACTGCTTCGATGCAAACAGCGTCTCTGCGCCGCAGGCATTTGCGAGATCCTTTGAGTACTTATAGTTGCCGCATGCTTCAAACAGACTCTTTGCGGAAGTGAAATCACCCTTTGCAAGAGCATCGATTCCCTGTGAATAAGCAGTGGTTGTTAAAAGCGTCTTGGCGTCCTTATAGTTGCCTGCAAGCTTGAGGTACTCGGCAGCGTTCACATAGTCCTTATCGTTGAGGAATGCAACACCCTTTTTGTAGAAAGCTTCCTTAGCCTTTGATGCAGCATCCTTGTAGTCGCCTGCCAGTTTGAGGTACTGCGCAGCCTTGTCATAGTCATTGTTTGCAAGGGCTTCTGTTCCGAGTGTGTAGTTGATCGACTTGACCTTATCGGCAGCATCCTTGTAGTTGCCTGCCTGTGAGAACAGAGCAGCCGCTTTCTCCTTATTGCCTGCTGCGAGTTCGCTCTCACCCTGCTTGTAGTATATCTCCTTGATCTTCTCGCCAGCATTGTTGTAATTGCCGGCCTGAGCATAGTAAGTAGCAGCCTTGTTCAGATCATTCTTCGAAGCAGCATCCTCACCAAGCTGGAAATAGCACTTCTGGATCTGCTCTGCAGAATCCTTGTAATTGCCTGCTGATCTGAAATACTCGATAGCCTTCTCGTAGTTGCCGTCAGCTACAGCCTTGACGCCCTGCTCATAGATGACGTTGGTGACCTTGTCGCCGACATCCTTGTACTCGCCGGCCTTCTTGTAGTAATCAGCCGCCTTCTCGAAATCATTGCCGCTCAGAGCCTTGTCGCCCTGTGCAACATACAGATCGAAAAGCTTGTCCTTGGCATCCTTATAATCGCCTGCAGCCTTGAATTCCTCGATGGCCGCATCGTTATCGCCCGATGCCGCAAGGGAGACGCCCTTTGCATAGTGTCCGGCAACTTCGGACTCTTCGGCTCTTTCAGATGAATCCTTGTAATTTCCGGCAGCCTTGAACTCTTCTTTTGCCTTGTCGAATTCGCCCTTGTCGAAAGCTTCCTTGCCGTTGGTGTAGTGCATTATCGTGTTGGCTTCCTTGGCACGCTCTTTTGCGTCCTGGTAATCGCCTGCAGCCTCAAACTGTGCAGCTGCGTTTGCATAATCACCTGCATCGAAAGCCTTCTCGGCGCTCTTATACTTCCTGGAAGGACCGGTAGCGAGCAAGAAGACCAAAACGCCGGCGCCGATCATAAGGACAACGCCGCCGATGATGACTGGAATGATGGGGAATTTCTTCTTTTTTGCAGGAGCTGCTGCCGGAGCCGGAGCTGCCGCCTGAACGGGGGCTGCAACGGGCGCTGCAACAGGCTCTGCGGGCTGCACGGGCATAGCCTCGGCAACGGGAGCGGGTGCAGGTGCGATCTCAGCAACGGGCTGAACGGGAGCAACCTCAACTACGGGAGCAGGTGCAGGAGCTACCTCAGCGATGGGCTGTACGGGTGCAACCTCAACTACAGGAGCGGGTGCAGGTGCGACTTCTGCTACGGGAGCAGGTGCTGCAACAGGTGCCGGGGCCGCTTCAGCGGGCTGTTCAGGCGTGTAATACCTTTTGCCGCAGCCCATGCAGAATAATGAGCCCGGTTCGCGCGGTTTGCCGCACTCGGGGCAGAACTGAATGTCCTTAAACCCGCAGATCGAACAAAACTGTGCATCGTCGGAGAACTGGCCTCCGCATTTCAAACATGTTTTCATAGTTCCTCCTTTACATAGAACCCTTTCTCTTTATTTTTCAATTGCCGCGACGGCTTCTTCGCCGTCCTTACCGTTCCCGCCGGTTTCCTTCTTGCCGCCGTCTTCCTTCTTTGGGGAGAAGAATCTTTCAAAGACGCCGGACAAGTATTCGCCGACCTTCTTATCTATCTCAAAGACCTTAATGGTCTGGATCACTATGATCGCAAGCGCAGGACCGAGCAGGAAGCCGATCGCGCCCCAGATATAAACGCCGACCGCCATCGCCACGAGGGTGAGGAGCGGATGAAGATGCATCGATTTACCGAGGATCGGCGGCTCGACGAAACGGCGTATGACAGTCATGACTGCCATACCGACAACGATGATGACCGCCGCAACGACATTGCCGTTGAGAAGCTGCCAGATAAGGACAGGGATCATGGTTGCGCTGATGCCCAATACCGGCATGAAATCGATGAGAGCAGTGATCAGGGCCAGAATCAGTGCGTAGTTATATACGCCTGCCGCCATGAATACCAGATACGCTTCCGCCGCGGTGATGAGGAACAATGCCATGTAACCGCCCAGAACACGGAAGACCGTCATCGTCAGCTCGTTGACGAGACCGAAGACGCGGTTGCGGAAATTACGGTTCGGGGTGTTTTTCGCGAAGAATTTGAGGACCGTGGGACCGTCATTGATGAAGTAGAAACCGCTCAGCATGATGCTGATGATAAAGAAGATCGCATAAGGGAGGTTCCCTACCATCTTCCAGATAGTTGAAAGAGATGATCTGATGAATGTAGGGATGGCAGCCACTATGTTCTGGCCCAACCCCTCGATGTTCTCTGCAATGGAGTTGATGACGTCATCCGTAAGGAAACCGCCGTTCTCGACCGAGAACCTGTAAAGGACCGTTCTGTCAAAGGAAGAGCCGGGGTTGAAATTGACGCTGGCCGAAGTAAGCCTGTTTAATACCGTGTTTACCTGCCACAGAATGCCGACAAACAACACAATGATGAAGATAACGAGGAGTATGTTGAGGATGACATAGCAGACAAGCGCCGTCTTAGTTCTCGTGGACTTCTTTCTGCCGGGCTTTATGTTCTGCGGAGTCTTATCGAAAAGCTTGGACAGCGGGGTCGCAATGAGCGTTGCCGTCTTGGCGAGCATAAAGCCGATAAGGAACGGGATCATGATGATGGCCACGATCTTGGCGCAATAGCAAAGAGCAACCGTGATTGCGACGATCAATATGAATTTGATCATCGACATGACCGATGCGCGGTCGTGGTTGTATCTTTCTATGTCGTTCATAGCCTGATCCCTTTGAACATCATTACCCAAAAAATAATAAATATTATAACACCTAAAAAGAGAGCCGTGTTAAATCCGCCCCTGAATCTGTCAACTTTGCGGGTATCGTCGCCGCTGCTGTATTTGCTGCCTTCGTTCCCGTAAATATCCGCATTGTAGGTAAAGTGGAACTCGCCTAAGATCTTGCGGAAGAAGGCAAAAAGGATGCCGGATACGACAAGCGCCGGAAGAGACGAGAAAAAGAACGTCGAGGGCATGTCGCTGTAAGTCCTGAGCGTGGTAAGATCGACCTCATCGATTATTCCTTTCAGGATAAGGCCGAAGAAGCGGCTCCCTGTAAGGCAGAGGAAAGGTCCCCATATGTTGCCGGAGTCTTTACGGACCCTGCAAAGCCATATTCCCGTGACAAAGATACCCGGAAGATCCGGGAAATTAAGCGAATAGAGGCAAAGAAGCACCGGGATCACGTAATAAGACAGATCCTCGTCGGCATTCCTTATTCCGGACCACATAAGTCCGTAAAAGAACACGCATATTCCGAGCGAAGGAATGAGCGAATCCGTAAGTATCTGAAGGACAAGCGATGACTTCGAGGTCTCTGCCGCATAAGAGAACAAGGCCGGAAAGACAACGGTATTGCCCAGCCTGAGCCAGATATACGTGAAAAAGTTGCGGAAAGACGCCCTTACGAGGAATACCGGAGCGCCTGAAAGGAAAGCCATCACAAGCGTTCCCATGCCGGTAAAGCGTCCCGCGATGTCGAGCCTGCTCCTTCCCGGAATGAATACGGCCGGGATCATAAGTGCAAAAGTCGTCATCATGACCGTAATGAGCCCGCATCCGACGACCGAGGTCGTGGAGAAGGAAAGGCATCCGCTCTCGAAAAGGATCGCGGAAAGCGCCAGCGTTACCGTAGCTCCCAAAGCAGCGAAAAGAAAGGCATATCCCCAGTTGTAAGGACGAGGCACGCCGAAAAACTTATGAAAAATGTTTTTGGAAGGTGCCGGAGCGTTCATCAGAAATGAACCCCGAGTACCGTGATTATTCCGATCATCCTTTCATAGAAGAAGGGCTCCATGATGCAGAAAACTCCGCATCCGAGGGCCAGGAAAGGACCGAACGCCATGTAATCGGGATCTTCGGCGAAATGTATCTTTGCTTTCTCTCTCTGGAGCTCGAGACGGGCTTTGCGGGGATCCGGAGAATTCCTGATCCTCTCATTTTCAAGCCTGATCCTCTTTCTTTTGCGGATGAGGAGCGGTATGGCCCAGATAAGAGCCGTAAAGATCGCAACGTAAACGAGCACTATGACGCCGTAGCATCCTGTGATGAGTCCCGTTGCGAAAAGAAGCCTCATATCGCCCATTCCGATGCTCTCCTTGCCGAAGAACGTTATCGATACGACACCAATAAGCCAGACCACGCCTCCGCCGACGACCGAAGCTATGATCTTGTTGAGCAAGGGCATGTACCATTTTGCTTCCGGAGTGAACCAGACAGAGCCTTCAGTAAGGTCTGAGACTATGGATATAACGCCGACCAGCGCGATATAGGCGGAAAACTGGTCGGGAATTATGCGGTTTAGCTTATCCGACATCATGACGAGCACGAGATCGGGGATCAGAAGGACGATAACCAGCAAATGAAGGGGTTTGAAGGTCGTTATATATGAGTTGCCGCAGAAAATGACGGCCACGATGTAGCAGATGGCGCATATAATGCAGGCCGCAACGCCCTCGGGGACCCATCTCATCCTCTTTGAGACGCGGTAATCGGGATCGGTCTCCTTTACTCCGTAATCCTGGAGCCAGCTCTCGGGGATTTTCCCGAAAAGCCAGGTGATAAACAGGCCCAGAGCCGCTCCCAAAACGACCGATACGGCAATGCAGATGGTTAATGTAAGAGGTTTTAAGAAAATCATAGAAATGATTTTAATATTGTGATGAAAAAACTGCAAACTTATTGTCAAATTACTTTCAATTTTTTCAAATTTCTACCATCAAAATTGTCATTACCCATCAACACTGATAAAATGACACGTATATTTCAAGGAGAGGCAGTAGGCGGCATATTTTCGGCCGCTGAAGTACAGAAAAATGGCAACAGTTACTGCAAAACAGCTTGAAGCAATGATGCAATCGCATGTCAGGGCTGAAACCGGTATGAGTCTTGAGCAGGCAACACCCCGGGATTACTGGACAGCACTCGCAAAATCAATTGTAGAGCTCATTTCCGAGAATTGGATCTCAACGAGGCAGAAATACAACAAGGGACGTCAGGCCCACTATTTCTCGGCCGAGTTCCTCGAAGGCCGTTCGATGCTCAATAACCTTGTAAATTTAGGCATCTACGACCAGGCAAAGGACGCTTTGGCAACTTTTGGACTCAATATTACCGACATTCTTGAAGAAGAGACCGATCCGGCACTCGGAAACGGCGGCTTGGGCCGTCTTGCCGCATGCTTCCTCGATTCATGCGCTACTCTTAACCTTCCCGTCACCGGCTACGGCATCCTTTACCGTTACGGCCTTTTCAGACAGTCTATCGAGAACGGCTTCCAGCACGAGTATCCGGATTCCTGGATGGAGCACGGTTATCCTTTCATCGTTCCGAGATATGACCGCAAAGTTAAGGTCCATTACCAGGACATCGACGTTTGGGCGATCCCCTGCGACCTGCCTATCACCGGTTACGGCACCAAGAACGTCAACCTCTTAAGGCTCTGGAAGGCTGAACCTGCACAGGAATTCGATTTCAACCTCTTTAATTCACAGCGTTTCGACGATGCAGTCATCGAAAGAAACCGCGTACAGGACATCTGGAGAGTCCTCTACCCCAACGACACTTCCTACGACGGAAAGGTCCTCCGTGTAAGACAGCAGTACTTCTTCGTTTCTGCTTCACTCCAGGACATCGTTTACCGTTATAAAAAGTATCACGGCGAAGATCTGCATGATTTCGCCAAGTACAATTCCATCCAGCTCAACGACACCCACCCCGTAGTCGCCATCCCCGAGCTCATGAGGATCCTGGTCGACGAGAACGGCATTGAGTGGACAGAAGCATGGGAGATCGTTAAGGCGACATTCGCTTACACCAACCACACGATCATGGCTGAAGCTCTTGAGAAGTGGGATATCTCCATCTTCCGTTTCCTCTTCCCGAGGATCTACGAGATCATCGAGGGCATCAACAACCAGTTCCGTGCCCAGATGTACGAGGCAGGTCTCTATTCCGAGCTTATCGACCGTATGTCTCCGTTAGCTGACGGCAAGATCCACATGGCTTGGCTCGCTATCTACGGTTCACACTCCGTCAACGGCGTTGCCGCACTCCACACGGACATCCTTAAGAACGAGACCCTGAAGGACTGGTACGGGATCTATCCCGAGAAGTTCTCCAACAAGACGAACGGCGTTACCCCGAGAAGGTGGCTCAGATCCTGCGATCCCGCGCTTGCAGGCCTCATTACCGAACTCCTCGGCAACGATAAGTGGGTCACGGATCTTGATCAGCTCAAGAAACTTGAGAAATACAAGGATGACGACAAGATCATGAAGCGCTTCATCGAGATCAAGAAGGGCAACAAGAAGCTCTTCGCCGAATATCTCAAGAAGACGAGAGGCATCGAGCTCAACCCGAACTCCTGCTTCGACATCCAGATCAAGCGTCTCCACGAATACAAGAGACAGCTCCTCAATGCCCTCTATGCATTGAACCTCTATGACAGGCTCAAGGAAAATCCGAAGCTCGGCATGCCTCCTGTCACGATCCTTTTCGCTGCAAAGGCTGCTCCGGGCTACTTCCGTGCAAAGGCTATCATCAAGTTCATCAACGAGATCGCCAAGCTCATCGACAGCGATCCTGCCATGAAGGGCAAGCTCAAGGTCGCATTCGTTGAGAACTACAACGTTTCCGTCGGTGAGAAGATGTTCCCTGCAGCTGACGTTTCCGAGCAGATCTCCACTGCCGGTCTCGAGGCTTCCGGTACGGGCAACATGAAGTTCATGATGAACGGTGCCGTTACCCTCGGTACGTTGGACGGTGCAAACGTTGAGATCGCAGACTGCGTCGGCGATGACAACATCTACATCTTCGGATGCCGTGCCCAGGACATGGCCGCAACAAAGGCTTACTACAACCCGAAGTGGCAGTATGAGAACATCCCCGGCCTCAAGAAGTGCCTCGACAGGCTTACTGACGGCTCATTCAACGATGAGGGATCCGGCATGTTCAACGACCTGTTCAACGGCCTCATCTACGGCTCCAACTGGCAGCCCGGCGATCCGTACTATGTACTCGGCGACTTCGACGATTACAGGAAGCAGAGAGACAGAATGTACATGGATTACAAGGACGAACTCAAGTGGGCAAAGATGTGCTGGGTAAATATCTGCAATTCCGGCAAGTTCTCTTCCGACAGGACCATAAAAGAGTATGCCGAGGGAATCTGGAACATTAAGCCGCAGAAGATCTGATTTTGGTGTATAATATAGGGACATTTCAAGGGAGGTGACATAGATGCCGATTTTTCAGGACCAGAAGGGTAAGAACATAGCAAATTTCCAGAAGATGATCGATGAGAAAAAGCATACTATCTGCAAGTATTACGACGAGATAGGTCATCTCTACTATGGTCAGTACAAGGATATGAACATTGATGTCACCAAGGATATCAATGCCCGCTGCGAATCGATCTCCAACATCTACAAGGATATCGAAGAGCTCAACATCAAGATCCTCAGGGAGAAGGGCCTCAAGAAGTGCGCTATCTGCAGTACAGAGAACCAGCTTGCCAATGCATTCTGCTTCAAGTGCGGTGCCAGATTCGCTGACAATGACGCGGTACCTGCCGACGTCATCGCACCTCCGAACGCTTGCGCTACTCCGGCTTCTGAGATGCCGGCAGCCGTTCCCGCTCCCGAAGTAACAGATCCTACTTTCGAGGGTTATGAGGCCGAAGCAGAGAAGACAGACGGCGAGACCTGATCGAGTATTTTTCTGAATCCACGGGCCCGTGCAGGATATAAAACCTGCGCGGGCCTCGTTTTTATACAAACTGCAAGCCAAAGCACGGGAAAATGTCTTATTTTTCTTGCGACATATTGCCGTCTTTATGCTAATATTTATAAATTATATCTTTCAAGGGGGTCACATATGGCAAAGATTTTCGAGCAGGAATCACGTACATTTTCAGAATATCTTCTCGTCCCGAATCTCACGACAGAAGATAACACACCGGACAAGGTAGATCTTTCGGCGCCTGTAGCGAAGTACAGGAAGGGCCAGGAAGAATCCAGACTTAAGATCAACATCCCCATGGTATCTGCAGTCATGCAGTCCGTAAGTGATGACGGAATGGCAATTGCCCTGGCACGCTGCGGCGGTCTGTCTTTCGTTTTCCAGTCACAGTCCATAGAGTCTCAGTGCGACATGATCAGGAAAGTCAAGAAATACAAAGCCGGTATCGTTGAATCCGACTCGAACCTCTCCCCTGACGACGATCTTGCGAGAGTATTGGAGCTTCACGAGAAATCAGGCCACGGCACGGCAGCCGTTACAGAAGACGGTACGGCAAAAGGAAAGCTCTTAGGCCTCGTTACCACACGTGATTACCGTGTAAGCAGAATGTCCCTCGATACCAAAGTGCGCGAGTTCATGACCCCTATCGAGAAACTCGTTACCGCACCCGAAGGCACATCCCTCAAGGAAGCAAATGACATCATCTGGGACAACAAGATCAACCAGCTCCCTATCGTTGACAGCCAGGGCCGTCTTGTAGGTCTGGTATTCCGCAAGGACTACGATTTCCACAAGGCTAACCCGAACGAGCTCTTGGACTCAGAGAAGAAGCTCATCGTAGGCGCAGGCATCAACACGCGTGACTATGCCGAGCGCGTTCCCGCCCTCATCGAAGCCGGTGCTGACGTTCTCTGCCTCGACAGTTCCGACGGTTTCTCCGTTTGGCAGGAAAGAGCCCTCAAGTGGTGCAAGGAGAACTATCCTGACGCTATCGTAGGCGCAGGCAACGTCGTTGACGCAGAAGGCTTCAGATTCTTAGCCGACTGCGGTGCAGACTTCATCAAGATCGGTATCGGCGGCGGTTCCATCTGCATCACCCGTGAGCAGAAGGGTATCGGCTGCGGCCAGGCTTCCGCAGTTCTCGCAGTTGCTGAAGAGCGCGACAAGTATTTCAAGGAAACAGGCGTATATATCCCTCTTTGCTCAGACGGCGGTATCGTACACGATTACCACATGGCTCTGGCACTCGCCATGGGCGCTGACTTCCTCATGCTCGGAAGATATTTCGCAAGGTTCGACGAATCCCCTACGAGAAAGCTCTTGGTTAACGGTTCTTACGTTAAGGAGTATTGGGGTGAAGGATCTAACCGTGCCCGCAACTGGCAGCGTTACGATGACGGCGGCAAGGGCGGCAAGATGGCTTTCGAGGAAGGCGTTGATTCCTATGTTCCTTATGCAGGCTCCCTCAAGGACGGCGTAGAGACTTCCCTTGCAAAGGTCAAGGCAACAATGTGCTCCTGCGGCTCCTCTTCCATCGAGGAATTCCAGAACAAGGCACGCC
>CAMZBB010000046.1 GCA_947304405.1 uncultured Clostridia bacterium | reverse complement strand
ACTGATCCCACCGAATCCACAGATCCTACTGAGTCAACAGAACCCACGGAGTCAACGGAGATAATCAACCCTGAAGCCGTTACCGATAAGAAGCCTGCCGCAAAGTCCGGCGCTCCCACGGGCGAATATAAGGGCATCACCATCGACGGTAAGTTCAGTGACTGGGATGCCGTCCGCAAGTATGAATTCAACGATCCCGATGACAACAGCCATCTGAATTACGGCGCGATGGTATGGGACGGAGATTATATCTATCTGTACATTGACGAAGTACAAGCCCACTCTTCTACATGGTCGGGACCCCAGAGAAGCGGTAACTTCTCCATTAAGACCGATGTCGGCTATGAGCTGATGATCAGCATCGACGATAAACAGAATGCCGGAAACAAGGTCAGCGTTACCAACAAACAGAACGGCAAGACCCTTACTTCCGAGAACGGCGGAATCAAGGTTGCGTACAATGATGATTATTTTGAGTGGGGCAAGCCCTCTCTGATGGAGATCAGGATCCCTACTTCCATCCTTCCCGATTACGTCAGCAAGATATCATTCGGTTACTATCTCGGAACATATTACATAAAGAACGTTGCCAATCTGCATCCTGTTGATGATCCTGACGATCCGCATGCTCACGATGACAACGACGGAAGCAAGATCAAGATTGACGGTGATTACAGGGATTGGAAGAATTATCCGCACAAGACCATCGAGTACGATACAAACGGTGCATCCCACAATTACGCGGATGCTCACGGCGCTATCTACCAGAAGAATGCCAAGACGGTCTATGTTCACTGCTATACCAATAACTTCAAGCCGCCGTTTGACTGGTATGACGGTGATCAGTTCCTCGAGATCACGGTCTATCTTGCGGGCAAGCAGACCAAGATGGTCGCTGCTCTCCTGGATGACAACGGAAATGTCACCTTCTTTACCCATAACACCCATTATCCTGAGGGAACATATAAGTTTGCGCTTTTCGAGCAGTCGGGAAGCCATCTTACGAAAAATATCAAAAATATCGATCCCGGCGATACATTCTACGGTTACCAGTACATAACCGTCGGCAATCCCAAGGATTCGACCGAGCTCAGCATCGATACCGAGGCACTGGCAAAGCATTTGGGACTTTCCCTTTCGCAGCCCGCCGAGCTCAGGGTCCATTTCCACCGTGTCGGAAAAGAGCATCTCATTGCTTCCGGTATTTCCACCGGTCCGATCTTTACGCTGGCACTGACATCCTTAGCTTGTGGATCGTATTACGTTTTCGCACGTAGGAAGAGAAGGCAGGCTTGAAGATCTTTTTAGCCGTTCTGGCAATTGCACTGTGGATAGGTCTGCTTGAAATCTTGCGCAGGGCGGGACTTAAATTCTGGCGATATCTGGCCGGAAGCTGCGGCGCCTTCCTCATCTTGATGATAATAGTCCGTCCGTTTATTACCGTTCCTCTTGCGCGTCTCGTTACAGCCATCGCCGGAGTATTCGGCAAGCTGTCGGGCTATTTTCAGGCATATTTCAGATACGGTGTCATCTTCATCGATTCGGCTAAAGGCGCGATCACGGTCAACATCGACCTTGAGTGCTCCGGTGTCATTGAGATCTCCGCATTCTTATCGCTCCTTTTCCTCTTTTCCGTATACAACATACCGGAACGCATATATATCGGAGTGATCGGAACGCTTTACACGATCCTCACGAATGCGCTCAGGATTACGGTCATCTGCCTTGTCATCCATTTCTTCGGCACTGATTACTACTACTTTGCACACACTCTCATCGGAAGGATCATATTCTATGTCCTTCAGGTAGTCTTGTATTTCTATGTATTCACAAGACCCCAGATAAAGAGGACGAAGACCGGAGGCTTCTCTTATAATGCTGCCGGCGCTTCAAAGACTGAAAATGCAGGACCTGCCATTGCGCCCGAGAAGGCTGAACTCATTGTGAAGGAGGATGAAGAGCATGAATGAGATCATGACCAACTTCATAAATCCTTTCTTCTATTGGGTCGCCTGGATCATAGTGCCGATCCTGGTCGAGGTCATTCCTTCGATCGCTTCGTTCTTCTCGCTCCTGATCCACAGGAACAAGCACAAGAATGCCGAAGATCCGCTCGTCTGGCCTGACATAGTCCTTGTCATCCCGGTCTACAATTCCGCGAACAGCCTTGAAGAATGCTTAAGGTCAGTACATGAGAGCGATTATCCGAACGACCGCATGGAGATCTATCTGGTCAACAACAAGAGTTCCGACAAGAGCTTTGAGGCTTTTACCAGGGCGCAGAAGAAGTTCAGCGAATTAAGAATGATGTGGCTCAATTCCGGTCAAGGCAAATCGCGCGCGTTGAACCTTGCTATCTACAACAGCCGCGGCAAGTACATGATCAACATCGATTCCGACGGTACGCTCGAAAAGACCGCGCTCACCAGGATGATCAGACACATGGAGAACGAGCCTGAAGTATCCTGCCTTACGGGTTCGATCCTCACGAGACCGGATGAGATCGAGATGGTAAAGTCTTTCAAGGGCAGGCTCTTAAGGCGCCTTGAATTCTGCGAGTATGCACAGGCATTCCTCGCAGGAAGGAACTATGCTTCGGAGAAGGGCAGGATGTATACACTTTCCGGAGCCTTCTCCGCTTTCAGGCTTGATACTATCAGAAAGTCACACCTCTATAATACGGAGACGATCTCGGAAGATACCGAGATCACATTCCAGATGCGTTATCTCCTCAAGCAGAAGGTCGGCATCTGTGTTGACGCTCTGTACTTTACGGATCCGATCGATGACGTCAACAAGCTCTATACCCAGCGCCAGAGATGGCAGAGGGGTTCACTTGAAGTGGCAAGGCTCTATCCGCAGAGTAAGCTCAAGCCCTGGAGATTCGTAAAGGACGTCAATGTAAGGACTCTGCTCTACGACCACACGTTCGCTTTCCCAAGAATGATCTGGTATCTCGCGCTGATCTACCTGATGACGAACGGATATTCGAGTATCGTGGTCTTATCGGCGATCGGAGCGATATTCCTTTTCTATATTCTTTGCGGATACCTCTATTTCCATATCGCAAGCTATCTGCTCAAGCCTTTCCCGGAGATACGGAAGTATTACCGCAAACAGCGGGCTGCAGTAGCTTTGCTGCCTTTCTATAACTTTGTCGTATTTTTCATAAGATTTGCCGGGATCATCAACAGCATGAACACAAAGAGTTCATGGAAGACGGACAATCTCACGAGGGAAGCGGACAAGTTCAACACGACGCTGAGATCCTGTTTCAGGGGACTTTCAAACGGATTAAAGAAATTCAGACACAGCATAAATTACGAGGACCGGTACAATGAGTAAATCAAGGACGAAATATGTGACGACAGTCACCATATGCGCGCTGTTGATAGCTTTTCTCCTGTCGGCTTTTGCCTGGTGGGAGATAATAAACTACGAGCAGGGAGTAGCTGAACTTTATGCTCAGGAACAGGACGGCTACGTCGAGATAGTCGCAAGGCAGATCGAGCGCTACGGTGACGTCGCGGGTGACAAGTTCGTTGAGGATACTATCGAAATGCTCGACTCCACGTCGCAGAGATACTGGACACTCGATAACACCAAGTACTTCCTTTTCGTAAAGAGCATCAACGACACTGATATTTACAAGACTTTTTCCACCGATACGTTCTTCAACACTCAGAGTGCACAGGGCTTTCTGCAGTCACTTAGAAAGGGCATCGTTTCCCATTCGATAATCAGGCTCGAAGGCTATAAATATATCGCGTCAGGCATCATTTTCGAGTACGCGGGCAACGATTACCGCCTCTGCCTTCTGACGGACTACGATGTAATGCTTACAAACAATGCTTACCTGAGCAGCAAGCTTTATCTGCTCATCGACCTCATCCTCATGGTGGCGATCGTCGTCATTGCATGCATCTTTTTCGCGATCCGCATCTCGGCTGAGAGGAAGAGGCTCAGCAATGTCATCGAAGTCAACAGACAGCTCAACAGATATATAGACTTCCTCGATAATGCCGTCATGGGCAGGAACTCGACAGCCATCATTACCGGAGAGGGCAAGATCATGCACCTCATCCACAGGATGGAGGAAAGAAAGATATATCCGTGCACGTTTGTTGACGTAAAGCTTGATACCGACAGGATGATCCCGTTCTACGAGACTTACCGCGAACAGTTCAGGAAAGGCGTCGTATGGATCAGGTACAGCAGGGATAACTTCATGCTGGTGTTCGGTAAGCTGAAGAAGGACGAAGCACTTAATTATTTTGACAGTGTCGTCACCGGGTGGAAGAGAGGCCTGGGAGACTCTGATATAGAGGTCAGAGCTCTTGAAGCAAGCGCTTCGACCGGTGTGCTTACGGTATACAGAACGCTTGCCGCAGGTGTCACCCCCAAGATCGAGGAATAAGGAGGAAAAGCAAATGCTCAGATATTACAGGATCAAAGCTTATCTCAATGCAAACCATTTCGTTGTTTTTGACGGCAACAAGGGTAAGACGCACCCTCATACATGGGAATTCGTGGCAACCGTCTATACAAAGAATGACAACATAGTCAAGTTTACCGATACCGAGAAGGCAATAATGAAGGTTTTCGAGCCTTATCAGGACCGCGTGTTAAACGATATCGATCCGTTCTCGGCGATCATTCCGTCACTTGAGAACATCACAGAATATTTCGCAAGCCTCATTGCGGAATCGGTCAGACCGTTCGATTACCACCTCAGGAGATTTGAGGGCTCCGAGACGCCCGTAAGAACTTATGGCGTCAGGTTCCCTGAAGTCGGTGACGGTTCGGATGAAGCAGACAGTGACAGTGTCGAGGCCGCTCTTGCGCGCCTGGAGGAGGGCAGTGGATACAAAGGCTGACAGAATAAAGCGGACACTGTTCCTGCTCGCTGCCATACTGATCAACCTGGGGATCGCCGCTCTGGTCGTCTGGGTCGTTAAGCAGAACGTACTTCTGATAAAGGGTTCTGACTCCATGTACCACGTGTACAGAGGAAGCTGGATCTATAAAGAGGTCAGTTCCGGCAATCTTTGGCCGCTCTATAATCCGGTCTGGTACAACGGTGTTGAGCTCCTGCGTTACTGGCCGCCGGCCGCGGCTTATCTGATGGCTTTGTGCCAGTGGATAGCTTCTTTTATCCCTCAATTTGCTGACACAGGCATTGCGTTCAGCGGATTTGCCGTATACTGTGGCTTTATCTTCTTTATCGGCGCCATATCCTGGACGATCGTCGGTCTTCGAAAGAGAAGAATGGTGTTCGGTGCACTGATCGGGATCCTTTGGTTCTTCATGCCGACCGGAATACACGTTCTGTTCGGTGAGGGTAACCTCCCGAGAAGCCTCATAATGGCGTTCTTCCCGCTTTTGTTTATGTTTGTAAACGAATATCTTAAGAAGGGTGAGAAAAAGGATTTCATCGGCACGGCTGTAATGTTCTTCGTTATGAACTGCTGCCACGTCGGTTATACCGGAATGGTCGCGATCGCCTGCCTTATCTATCTTTTCGTTTACAGACTTTGCTGTTTTGCCGGTTCCACAAGGCTCGAAAAGGGTAAGCATAAGGACCTTGATCTCATCATCGCGATCGTTTCAGGTTTCCTTATCAGCGGCATTTTCCTGTATCCGGCATTGAACGGCGGACTTGTTTCCAATTCAGGACACACTGACCAGACCGCAAAGAGCTTTTTCCAGAGCATGTATTACACCTTGAATCCGTGGGAGAAGTTCAGCAATGGTTTTGCTGACGTGTATTTCGGTATCGCATCTTTCCTGGTTGCCATTTTCGGACTTATCGGAGCAAAGAGAAGGGCAAGACCGGGATTTATTACCGCAGTCATCATCGTGCTTCTTACTTCCAATACCGCTTATCCGATCGTCAGTTCGCTTCCGGGCGGACAGTTCCTGTGGATGGCGAGATTCCTCCAGATCGGCTCAGCAATGATACTGTTTTCCATGCTCGAATGGGACAGCTTGAAAAAGCCCATCATTGCGGTCATCATGGCACTTTTGATCCTTGACTGTTTCTCTGTCTCACCGATGCTCAGAAAGACCGAAGGCATAACCAAGGTTGAGGATTATTACACCAGGCTCGAAGACGAGATGATCATTGATGATGCGAAGAAGGATACTCATAACCGTATTGCCGTTATGGACAGCGGCAGAGTCATTTTGAACGGCGTTTACTATCTGACTGATTACAACGGCGGAGTTCCCCAGATCTTCGGTCAGGG
Source organism: uncultured Clostridia bacterium (assembly GCA_947304405.1). Taxonomy (GTDB): domain Bacteria; phylum Bacillota; class Clostridia; order Saccharofermentanales; family Saccharofermentanaceae; genus Saccharofermentans. Next base: position 9,387 of record CAMZBB010000046.1, on the reverse strand, counting down.
CTGGGAGGCAGCTTCGACATCAAAACAGATAGCCCAGATAAATGAAGCTTTTGACTATGGTTACTACTATTTCATGTTTGACCGTCTTGTTGAGATGGGAAGCGATACCGTTCTCATCAGGAAGGACGCTCCTATGAAGTACCCCTATAACGAGGAAGAGGCCGAGGCCGCTGCTTTGGCAACCGGTTATGAAAAGATCCGTGACGAGGGTACATACGCGGTATTTTCTTTGAAAGGAATTGATGGAAAATACGGAACGGTCAGCAAATACAAGGGAATTGCGATCGGAGACGGTGCATATTACATAACAATGATGTTCCCGGCCATTGAAGAGTCGCCTTCCAAGTATGTTGATGATTTTACTGTAGAGGAACTGTCAAAATATCCGATCATCTACATGGACGGCTTCAAGTACCACAACGTTGACAAGGCTGAGGACATAATCAGACAGGTCTCGAAGAACGGTTCGAAGGTCTATATCCTCGCTGACGGTATGCCTGTAAACGAGAAGAGCAAGACCAACCGGTTCCTCGGCGTTGAGAGTCAGTCGATCGAGTTTGACAACGGCTTCCCGACACTGATGACAAAGAAACTGGGAACGTTTGAAGTCGCCCTCTTTCCGGATGAGTACAGACAGTGGAAGACTGTTTATATGAACGGCCTTAGCGAGATAGAAGGCTGGTCCGAGGTATTGGGAGAGACTCTCCCGTTCTACGGAAAAGGTGAGAATGAGAACATCACCTTTGTCGGTTACAACCTGACATACTATTTCTCGATCACCAAGGACAGAAACATCGGTTCACTCCTTTCGGGTATCGTTCAGACATCAACGACGGAACTTCCTGAAAGGAAGACGGTCCCGTTAGACATAACCTATACTCCGCGTTATATTGCCGTATATTCTCCCGAGGACAACGTAAATACGACACTTGCGGTCCATGACATCTTTAAGGGGAACTACAAAGAGAAAAACCGCCTTGTCTATGTCGATAAGGGAAGGACTGAGATCTATATGCACTATCCGTATCTTGTTCAGAGCATACTGATGTCGGTATTTGGAATAGCGGTAGTCGCTGTAACGGCCGTCTTCATTAAGCCGCGCGGCAAAAAGGAAAGAGATTCCGCCTCAAAGAAGTAAAGGCATATCCGCAAGGAAAAATGCCCGATTGGGACTGCTATTGCAGGTATATATTGTCTGAAATGACAATGTATTTTTGTCTCCCGCTTCTATACAATCTTACTTGTATAAGAGGGTAATATCAGCGCCGTGTCGGGCGCTCTTTGATGGGGGAAATATAATGGACGGCATCTGGACATCGCTTCTCGGATTGTGCGCCGGAATGGCTTTATTCCTTTACAGCATAAAGATGACCAGCGGAAGCCTTGAGGTCATCGCAGGCAACAAAATGAAGACGATCCTGGCCAAGCTCACGGGCAACAGGATATTAGGAGTCACCGTAGGCGCGGGCGTTACCGCACTTGTCCAGTCTTCTACGGCTACAACGGTCATGGTAATAGGCTTCGTCAATGCAGGCCTCATGAACCTTTATTCGGCGCTCTGGATAATAATGGGCGCCAACATCGGTACCAACATCACATCACAGCTCATCGCATTCGATATCGGAGTCTTCGCTCCGGTCGTAGCGCTCGTCGGTACTTTCGTATGCATCTTCGTTAAAGATAAGAAGCTTAAGAGCGTAGGCGAAGCCATTGCGGGCCTCGGCTTCATCTTCTTCAGCATGAGCCTCATGACGAGTTCGATGGCTCCGATCTCAAAACTCGATATCGTAAAAGATATCTTTGCCGGCATAAACAATCCTTTCGTCGGCATTGTCGTAGGAATCATATTCGTTATCATCATCCAGAGCTCGGCAGCAGGTGTAGGTATCCTTCAGGCAATGGCAGTTGCTTCAGCGGGACAGCTGATCACGCTCGAACAGGCAATGTTCATCATCTTCGGTCTCAACGTCGGCACATGCCTTACTGCGCTGCTCGCCTCCTTGAGTGGCTCGAAGAATGCAAGACGCGCAGGCCTCATGCATCTGCTCTTCAATGTTTTCGGCACCAGCATCTTCACGGCAATATCGTTTGTTCTTCCGGTTGCAGACTGGATCAGGGCGATAAGCCCCAACGATGTTGCAAGACAGTTCGCGAACATGCACCTTGCATTCAACCTGATCACCACGATCATCATGCTCCCGATCGGAGGACTTTTCGTTAAGCTCGTTCAGAAGCTCGTACCTGATAAGGGCGCTGATGAAGAGGGAGTCCAGTATCTCAAGTACCTTAATCCTCAGATGCTCACATCTGCGGGCCAGCTCGGTCTTCACGTCCTTACCGGCGCGATCGCAAACGAGATAGGGCGTATGTTCATGTTTGCAGGCGAGAACTGCCGCAAGAGCTTCCAGGCGGTACTCTCCAACGACGATAAGCTCCAGGAGGAGATAAACAACCGCGAGGAATACATCGATTATCTCAACAAGGAGATCTCTTATTACATCTCACACATAATGCTGTTTGACATGTCCGAAAAGGATGCGGTCACCATGAGCGCGCTGTTTAAGATAACGGGCAACATTGAGCGAATGGGAGACCACGCGGTAAACATTGCCGGATATGCGGGCATATTGGAGGACAAGAAGCTGAATCTTTCTGAAAAGGCAAAATCAGAAGTCGAGCAGATGGAGAAGATGATCACCGAGGCATGCAATGGCCTTGTGAAGTCCAAGACTTCTTCAGTTCACATAAAGATGGCCCAGATAGAGCAGAAGATCGATGACCTTACCGACATGTACCGCGAACATCAGCTTGAAAGACTCAAGTCCGGCGTATGTTCAGGCGATGCCTGCGTCATCTATTCGGAAATGCTTACCGATTTTGAGCGTCTGGGAGACCACATGCTCAACATAGCAGAGGCTGCAGCCGAGACGGGCATCGTTTCTTTCGGCATCAGTGATGTTGACTTTTCAATACCCGAGAGCAAGCCCGCCGCCAAGGCAGCGGTAAGCAATGAGGGATGACCGGGGATCCGTTCTGATGGAGAGCATTGAAGCGGAGAAGGTTAATGTAGTCCTTTTCGAGCCGGAAATACCCCAGAATACCGGAAACATCATGCGCACTTGTGTTGCAGCCGGATGCGGACTGCATATCATCAAGCCGCTCGGTTTCGACATCGAGGATCCGAAATTCAGGAGAGCAACCACAAACCACATAACATGGGCGGAATACAAACTCTACGATGACTGGAAGAGCTTTGCCTCTGCCAATGACGGCGAGTATTATTTCATGACGAGATACGGCAGGGTCCCGCCTTCTGACATTGATTTCAAGTCTGCCGGACAAAAAGGAAAGATCTATCTTGTTTTCGGTAAGGAATCGACGGGCATCCCGGGAGAGATCCTCCGCGCTAATATGGAGAGGTGTTTCAGGATACCGATGGCGTCAGAATGCAGGTGCCTGAACCTTTCAAATGCCTGCGCCGTGGCGATCTACGAGGTCATGAGGCAATTAGATTATCCGGGACTTTCAAGGACCGAGGCGATCAAAGGCGATGACTTCCTCGAAAAGAACTACTCCTATGATGAGACACTTAAAAAGTAAAACGGCGCTTCCATAAGGAAACGCCGTTATTCTTGTTACTTTATCCGCAAGATCACTCGCCGAAAGTTACAACATAACCATTAACGAAGAGTTCGCTGTCAGGATTGACGATATCATAGCCGGCTCTCTTTCTGGAAAGGCTGCGGCTGCGGCTCAAGCTCCTGGAAAGGCTCTCAGCACGGCGGCTGATGGAACTTAAGTATCTGCTGTAGCTGTTGCTTACAGACTTTGATCTGTTATAGTAGCTGCCTAAACCCATGGAAGCTCTTATGATGATGATCGTATAGATCAGGCCAAAAACGATTCCTACGATGGAAAGGATGAAGCCTGTGATGCCCATACCCTTGCCGTTGGGATTCTTAAGAGAAAGGATTCCGAGGATCAGGCCTGCGATCGAGACGAGAAGTCCAAGGAAAGGTACCCAGAAGAATACGAGGCCGCAGATACCGAGAATAAGGGCGGTGATAGCAAGACCCTTACTTCCGCCTGCAGCGGGCTGCTGATAGATAGCCTGCTGATAAGCGGGCTGCTGATATACGGGCGTGACGGGCTGAACGGGCTGCTGCTGGTAAACGGGTGCAACGGGAACAACGGGCTGTTCAGGCTGAACCGGTGTAACGGGAACAACAGGAACTACAGGCTCGGCAGGTGCAACAGGCTGTGCAGGTGCTATGGGCTGTGCTGCAGCTGCCAGGTCGACTCTTGCTGCCGTACCGCAGGAAGGGCAGACAGCACTGCCTTCAGGGATCTGTGATCCGCAGTTTTCACAAAACATAATAATCTCCTCCTTTATTACAACACTTTTTGCAGGAACGAGACCAATCTGTCGTTTTGAGGATTGGTGAATATCTGTTCCGGTGTGTTTTCTTCTAGTATTTTACCACAGTCCATGAATATTACACGCGTTCCGACTTCTCTTGCGAAGCCCATTTCGTGAGTTACGCAGACCATGGTCATGCCTGCCTTGGCGAGCTGCTTCATGACCTCAAGGACTTCGCCGACCATTTCCGGATCGAGAGCGCTTGTCGGCTCATCGAAAAGCATGACCTCAGGATCCATGGCAAGGGCTCTGACTATTGCGATCCTCTGCTTCTGACCGCCTGAAAGTTGCGACGGATAAGAATCCGCACGGTCTCCCAAACCGACTCTCTCCAACAGGGAACGGGCTTTCTTCTCAGCATCCGCCTTGGACATGCCGCGGAGCTTAACAGGTCCCAGCGTCATGTTCTTCATTATCGTGAGGTGAGGGAAAAGGTTGAAATGCTGGAATACCATTCCCATCTTCTGCCTGAGTTTGTTTATGTCCGTGGCTTTGGAAGTAATGTCGGTCCCGTCAAAGGTTATCGTTCCTGAAGTCGGGCGCTCAAGAAGATTGAGCGAACGCAGGAACGTGGATTTGCCTGAACCCGAAGGTCCGATCACGACTACGACCTCGCCTTTGCGGATGTCGGTCGTGACACCGTCAAGCGCCTTTATGGTCTCACCGTTATAGTACTTCTTGAGATCCTTTACGGAAATGATCACATCGTTATTATCAGCGCTCACTGTTTCTCAACCTCCTTTCGAGCATCGTCACGAGCTTCGAGAAGAAGATGACGATGACAAGGTAAATGATTGCGATCGCGATGAGCGGCATGAATGCGGAATAAGTTCTTGATCTTATGATGTCTCCGCCCTTGGTGAGGTCCTGGAGACCAACGTAACCGGATACGGAAGTCTCCTTGATGAGAACGATGAATTCGTTTGCGAGAGCGGGAAGGACGTTCTTGAAAGCCTGAGGGATGATGATGTAGATCATGGTGCGGATATATCCGAAGCCCAGTGAACGGCCTGCCTCGAACTGTCCGATGTCGATGCTCATGATGCCGCTTCGTATGATCTCGGCGACGTATGCGCCTGAGTTGATGCCGAAAGCCAGGATCGCGACGAACACCTTGTTGTTGGATGCGGCAAATATAATGAAATAAGCGATCATCAGCTGAACGACCACAGGCGTTCCGCGGATGACAGTGAGGTACAGATTGGACAGGGCATTCAGGAATCCGAGGAATCCTTTAAGAAAGCCCGGACGGAGTTCTTCCGCGAGTTTGTCGTGTGAAGACCTGACGAGTGCGACGATCACGCCGAGCAGGATTCCGAGCAAAGCCGCAAAGAATGTGACCTCAAAGGTAATGCCGAGACCTTTGAGCAGGTACATATATCTGTCTTTGGTAATGAAATTGTTTATAAAATCTTCTTTGAGCTTAGTCCAGACATCGCCCGATGAAGACGAAGATGAAGCTTCGCCCGCAAGGGTGATCACCCCGGAATAAACACTTGATAAAAAGGAAAGCATCAGATTAAATCCCCCCGGAAACAAGTTCTTCTATTGTAAATAAGAAAAGCGCGGAAATAAAGCCTTATTTCCGCGCTTTGCAGTTGTAAGAAATGTTTCCCTGTTATTTGGTGGGGATGTACTTCTCGATGATCTTGCCGATGGTTCCGTCAGCAGTGAGTTCCTCGAGAGCCTTGTTGATGGCTGTAAGGAGTTCCTCGTTATCTTTGCTGATAGCGATAGCGTACTTCTCTTCGGTAAAAGGAGTCTCAAGGATCTTGAGGCCCTTGTTTGCAGCGACGAATGCCTTAGCGGGCTCGTTGTCGATGCAGATAGCGTCGATCTTGCCTGCGAGGAGAGCAACAACGGCATCATTACCATTGTTGTAACGGTCAACCCTGTCTTCACCTACGCCGCCGTCCGTGTCAGCCATGTAAATGTCGCCTGTAGTACCGGACTGAACGCCAACCTTGTACTTTCCCTTGATAAGATCGTCAACGGTCTTGATCTCGGAACCTTCCTTAACGATGATGGACTGGATGCCGGTAGCGTAAGAAGTTGAGAAGTTAACGGACTTAAGTCTGTCTTCTGTAACTGTCATGCCTGCGCAGCCGATATCATACTTGCCCGACTGAACGCCTGCGATGATGGAGTCGAAAGCAACGTCTTCGATAACGAGCTCGAGTCCGAGCTTGTCGGCAATTGCTTTAGCGATCTCAGCGTCGATGCCGATGATCTGGTCTTTCTCGTGATACTCGTACGGAGGGAAAGTTGCGTTTGTAGCCATGATGAGCTTGCCTTCGGTAACTGTCTTGACAGCTGCCTTGGACTCTTCTGAAGAAGCAGAAGACTCGGAAGCCTTGGATTCTGCGACTGTAGTCGTAGCTTCAGTGGAAGAAGCAGCAGATGACTCTGCGGGAGTCTTTGAGCATGAAGCGAGACCGAAGCAGAATGAAGCCGCGATGACAACGGACATCAGTTTGCGTGTAAAGAATTTCATAACATATCTCCTTTGTGTTTAAAGATAAGACAAAAGTATATTACCCTCGAAGACGAACAGCGGTATATTAGCAATTCTCTCAAAAAGCATATGTAAAAGCCTCCCGTCATTATGCAGTTTAATATGTAAATACAAGGGTTTTGTATATATTTTCAAGTTGCCGTTTGCGGGTCTTTTAAGTAGAATAAATGAAGATGATCTTAAAAGGCGGCACTTTAGATGAAACGCATATTGATACTTGGTTGTAATGAGGTTACCAAGCGCATCGTTCTGGCACTTTGCGCAGACAGATCGCTTGCTTCGGGGATCGCTTTGGCCTCCGTTAACAGAGAGGACTGTGATGATCTCAAGGATCTCGCCTTAAGGCGCGGATTCCGTGTTACTACGTCAGCCATAAACCTTGATAATCCCGAAGGCGCGAAGATGATGGTAAAGATCATAGCGCCCGAACTCATCGTAAATCTCATGGCTCCGGAGTTTACCCAGGCAGTAATGGATCTGGCGGCAGAGGTCGGAGCTGACTATATTGACGGACGCCTTTGCGGCATTCCGCTCATGCCGTCGCCAAATTCGCTCCTTTCCGAGCAGTTCAGAAAATTCGGTGCTTTCCAGCATGCAAAGAAGACCGCCGTCTGCGGCGTGGGATTCAATCCGGGCGTTATCACGGCTATCGCCAGGAACGCAATGGCAAATGATTTCTATGAGGTAAGCTCAGTCAGTTTCTGCGTGATCCCCGGTGAATCACAGGACAAGTCAGGCAGCAAAGAGGATACTGACAAGAGTGATCGTGTCGATGTCCTTTATTCCGAAGACATAAAGAATCCGAATGCGGCCAAGGGAGTCAGCGCGGCTCAGCCCGTCATCTATATCAAAGACGGCAAGGCAACCCAGACGGAGGAGTTTGCGAGATCAGGCAAATCCTCGGGCGGCAGGGTGGTCTACATGACCTCCAATCCCGTTATTACCGATTTCCTCAAGGAGATCCCCGAGATTCGCGAGGCTTCATATTTCGAGCCCGTCATCAGAAAAGAAGGAAGAAAGGTTCCCACAGAGAAGATCGAGATGCTGAGGTCTTTGGGTCTTCTTTCCGATAAGCCGGTCAAGGTGGGCAACGTCAGCGTAAAGCCGATCGATCTCGTAGCCGAGATCCTTCCCAAGAGAATTGCGGAGACCGCTACGCCTGAAGAGACCAAAGACATTGTTTATACGGGCGAAGCCAGCTACGAGGTTTACGTTACGGGTCAAAAGAACGGCAAGGTCCTGACAAAGCTTTACAAGATAACCGCCAATAATGAACAGACCCGCGACAAGTACGGCGTTTCGGCACTCGAATACCTTGACGGTACGGCCATGGTCGCAGGAGTCAGGCTCATGTGCCTTGACAGATGGGCCAAGCCCGGCGTTTTCACTCCGGCGGCTTTCCCTGCCGAGCAGTTTATCGATGCGCTCAAGAGTGAGGGCATAATCCTGGAAGTCAGCGAGAGCAAGCCGCTCTGATCCCTTTTCGATCCGATAGAACGGAGGAGACCACATGATAGATTTCAATGATCCCGCAACGAGAAAGAAGATCGATAAGATCGTCGTGGATACTATCAGGAAATACTCCACTGACACTGTCTATTTTAAAGACAGGGACTCCAAGTTCATCTGGAACAGCCTTGGACATATCCAGCAGCTTGGCGTAAGAAGCCAGGAAGAGGCTTTCGGCAAGAGCGATTTCGATTATTTTCCGAAAGACTTTGCACAGTCCGCAAGAGAGACCGAACTGACGATAATGCAGACCGGCACTCCGATCATCAACATGATCGAGGAACTGACGCTTGATGACGAGAACGTCAGATACTACATGTGTTCCAAGTACCCTCTCTATGACGATGAGGGCAATATCATCGGCACGTGGGGAACCAGCAAGGATGTTACCGAACAGAAGAACCTCGAGAAAGAACTCCAGCGTTCATATTCCAAGATGGAGCTGCTTACCAGAGTAGATGACTTAAGCGGGCTTTACAACCGCAGATACTTCTATGAAGAACTCGAAAAGTATGCGAGCATGTTCTCTGAGCGAGAGGACAATTCAACATTCTCGATAATCGTCTTGGATCTGGATGACATGCAGTTCTTTAATGACCAAAACGGCCAGCAGAACGGCGACCTCCTTTTAAGAAATGTTGCGAACATCCTGCTTTCCAACACCAGGAAGGCTGATACGTGCTTCAGGACGGGCGGAGACGAATTCGCAGTCGTCCTTCCGGATACCGACAAGCATTCGGCTTTATCAGTTGCAAAGAAGATAGTCTCCGAGATCTCCAACAATCCTTTCATGCTCGAGAACAAGAGGGTGAGCATTTCAGCATCGGCAGGCGTGGCGGTCTTCAACAAGACGGAACCCGACATTTCCGATCTTCTGTCCAGAGCAGAAAGAAAGCTCAACAAATCCAAGCGCGAAGGAAAGAACCAGGTCTCGATCTGACCG
>CAMZBB010000045.1 GCA_947304405.1 uncultured Clostridia bacterium | reverse complement strand
GAAGATCAGTAGAGCTTATGCTCTCCAACCACAACAAGAACTGCCAGCAGTGCGACAAGAACGGCCAGTGCGAGCTTCTCCACGTTGCTCAGATCACAGGCGCAAGAGAGAACGCTTTTGAGGGCGTTCACTCAGAGACTCACTACGATGAGCTCGCTCCGGGACTTATCCGCGACACTTCCAAGTGCATCCTCTGCGGACGCTGCATCGCTCGCTGCTCCAACGCTCACGGCATGGGAATCCTCGGTTTCGAGAACCGCGGCTTCAAGACTTTCGTTTCTCCTGCTGAGAACAGAAGCTTTGCAGATTCTCCCTGCATCCAGTGCGGCCAGTGCGTAAACGTCTGCCCTACAGGCGCTCTTATGGAACACTCCGAGATCGCTAAGGTTGACGCTGCTTTCAAGGCAGGCAAGCACGTTATCGTTCAGGCAGCTCCTGCTGTACGTGCAGCTATCGGCGAAGAGTTCGACAATCCTGTTGGAACACCTTGCACAGGCAAGATGATCGCAGCTTTGAGAAGACTCGGCTTCGAGAGAGTTTACGACGTTAACTTCGGTGCAGACCTTACGATCATGGAAGAGGGCACAGAGCTCCTCGGACGTCTCCAGAACGGCGGCGTTCTCCCTATGATCACTTCCTGCTCACCGGGATGGATCAACTACGCTGAGTACAACTACGGCGATCTCCTTCCTCACCTTTCTTCCTGCAAGTCTCCTCACGAGATGCAGGGTGCCATCATCAAGTCTTACTGGGCACAGGAGAAGGGCATCGATCCTAAGGATATCTTCGTTGTATCCATCATGCCTTGCGTTGCTAAGAAGTTCGAGAAGGAAAGAGAGCAGCTCGTTACAAACGGCTATCCTGATGTAGACGCAGTTCTCACAACACGTGAGCTCGCAAGAATGATCCGCCGTGCAGGCATCATGTTCAACCGCCTCCCTGATGAGGAGTGGGATCAGGACATCATGGGCGACTACACAGGCGCAGGCGTAATCTTCGGTGTTACGGGCGGCGTTATGGAAGCAGCTCTCAGAACCGTTTACTTCAAGCTTACCGGCAAGGAGTGCGAACCCATTGAGATCAAGGCTGTTCGTGGTCACGACGCCGGTATCCGTGAGGCTTCCCTCGACATCAACGGTACAACAGTCAACGTTGCGATCGCTTCCGGCATGAAGAGTGCAAAGGTTCTGTTGGACGAGATCCGCGAAGGCAAGTCAAAGTATCAGTTCATCGAGATCATGGGATGCCCGGGTGGCTGCATCAACGGCGGCGGCCAGCCTTATGTACGTCCCTGCTTCATGCCTAACGAGGCAGACGATATCCTCGACACATACAAGGAGAAGAGAGCTCAGGCACTCTATTCCGAGGATGAGCGTCAGACACTCCGTCAGTCACATAAGAATCCTCAGATCGTTGAGCTTTACGAGAAGTATCTCGGCGAGCCTAACTCACACAAGGCTCACGAGCTCCTGCACACAACGTATGCTGCAAGAGAAGGCTTCAACGAAGTAAAGAAGTAATTCTTAAGAGCGCTAAAGCAAAAACGAAGGCCGCTTCATCTGCAAAGATGAGGCGGTCTTTTTCGTGTATGCTGGTGCATGTTATAATTCAGTTAAATGGTGTGATCAGCTTTCGAAGTATGGGCGATGATGAAATGACAATCGGAGGGAATTGCCATGAAAAAGCGCACTCTGTCAAAGAAACTCATATCACTTCTTCTTGCATCAGTATTTGTGCTGACATCCTGCGGTCAGAAAAGGCCGCCGGAAGATGATGACGATCCCAATTCCAGCGGAATATACGAAAGCGAATCAAGAGACTTTCAGCTGGGCGGCAATAGCGGCACCGATGACAGCATTCCTGAGAATAACGGTAATAGTAAAGCGATAGACATCAAACCATGCGAAGGCATCCATGTCACAGCGGAGAAGAATGCTTTCTGGAAAGATACTGATATCACTTTTAAGCCTGTAGATAATTCCACGAAAAACATAAACAAGATCGAACAGACCCTTTATGATGACGGCATCCTGGCCTTTGCCGCTTTTGAGGTCGAAGCGGGTCTTGATGACAAGGAATTTATGCCCGGTCAGTACAACGTCGAGTATGACCTATCCACTCTGAATATCGATCAGAGTTTTTACGAAGTACTTAAGGTTTACCGTGTGGGTGATGACGGCCAATATTATGAACTTAGTACCAATCTTGAAGGTAACACCCTCAAATTCAGCTGCGATCAAAATTCGGTAGTTGTCGTGGGAGTGGTCACTTTGCTTCTGGCCGGCAGCGTTTTTGCGATCGGCGAAACTGTTGGCCGCAACTGGTACTACATTCGTAATTGGAAGACTGCCATGAGATATGACGGCAAGAATGATTATGGTTCATATTGCATCGAATGGACGATGCAAGATGTTGACCCGGATCTGAAAACAAAACTTCAGAAGATGACGGAAATAGAGAAAGTACATCACGCAAAGGCTGAGGAATATAGAAAAGACATCGATATCTTTTACAGATTCCGCAGTAATTACGAGGTTGCCAAGTTCTTCAGAGAGTCGGTTGAGGCGGACCCGGAACATAAGAAACTCAGAGATCAGATAAGAATACCTGACCTCATAAAAGAGGAAATTAAATGTATCGATAATGCATTCAAATATCTTTACAGAGAAGAACGAATGAGAATGCCGCTGCATACCGTTCCGTTCAAAAACATCATGGCAGCTAAGGAAAATAAAGCTTATGCTGAAATGGATCCCGGAAAATTCGTAACATCGCAAGTTCTAATATATCCGAATAATATGGATGAGGGCAAGCTTGGTATTTATAACCTTCAGCTTACTGTAACGCATGAGCTTCTTCATGTTTGTCAGAACCGGTATCATCTTCCATTAAGTGTCATTACGGATATGACACGTTATGATGAAATGATCGCACAGTGTACTGAATCAGATGCATTAGCATATTTTAAGCGGTTAGACATAATACCCGAATCGGCTAAAGTCCCGTTGACCAGAACAGATGAATGGGCAAACCTGCGTTCACCTATTAATGGAGAAGAGGACAGCATCTTTAACAATAAATGGGTGATAGATTGCGGGTATAACCTTGGTTCGTTCTTGCGATACCTGATCAATAAAACCGGTAAAAGACCGACCGCTCATCAAATGATGAAAGCGCGAAGTTTATTATATGCCAATAGTGTCTCAAAAACACTTCAAAGTGTTTTTGGCATTGATGAGAGGGAATTTGATATTCATTTCCGCAATTGGATAATTGCCAACCGGGAAGAAATCAACGGCCTGTCTTTCAGTTATGCTTTCAACAATAGCGACAACAAATACCCTGGGACACCCCGGCAAACCGTAGTTAAAAAGGGTCAGAAATATCACATCAATCTTATTCACAGCGCAAGTTATTTTTTGACACTAAGATGTTTTGAGACGTATAACTGGGAGAAACAGACGATGATCCTTGTTTTGGACAAGGAACTCAGAGATGTGTTCCCGTCATCTAATGTTTTGCCGGGGGGTGATTACAAAAAAATCAATGCCGGTGCATACATATCAAGAAACTATAAATATGGGATGAAGATCCCATACATAAGCATTTTAGAAATCCAAGGTGATAACAGTCAGGCTGATAAAAGCAAGAATGCCGGCTACACCCTCTATGTTCTCGACAAGACACCCAAGGTGGAACTGGCTCAGAAAAATGAGCTGCTGTATATCAAGCTTCCCGAACCGGAACTGATAGCCAAAGACGGTGTCTGTGACGGGTATACCCTTAAGATCGTTACGGATTCGGGCAAGAAGATCGAAAAGGACATAAAGAAGGATCTGTTCGGCAAGACCCTTGAAATGAACAAGTCGCTCCTGTTTGACAACGATACCGATACTTCCGTCAAGATCACCGTAACTTTGAACGAGTTTTTCATGTCCTCAAAAGATAAAGTCCCGGGCATCGAATCCGACAAGGTAACTCTTACCGTTGACAGGCAGAATAAAGAGACTAAGCAGACAAAGCAGACGGGAGAGACCTCCAAGAAGGGCGAAGAATCACCCCTTGGTGATGCAAAGGTCGTACACTCCAATGACGGAAAGAAGACAAACGGCTATTGGAGGCTCAAGGAGATCAATATTGATAAGGGCAAAGTGCAAAATAATGGTACAGGATGGAAGACGTCTTACTCCGCATCTGCTTATACGCATACTTACACGGATTCCCATCCGAAGACCAAGGCCATGGCAGCCCAGTATGCACAGTTTGTCGCGACATGTTCAAAGCTTCCGAATAAGATCATTCCCGGCGACACGGTCATAGTGAAGATCAATCTCAAGATGACAGACAGAGCATCTATGCTGTTGTCATCACATGCTTCAATGTCGCTCGGCCAGCCAAATGAAGAACGCAATGGCTTGAAATATAACGACGGAATCAGGTTCTTTGCGACGAAGAAAGGTGCTGAGAATTCATGCTATGAGGACACCTGCGACAACAAGCATGTCCCTTCAGTTGAAGTCTACTATGATTTCACCCAGACCGGTGAAAAGGGAAGCGAGATAGCGATTTTGTTCTACGCATGCTCTTCCAATACCGTATTCATCTACGAGTGGGTTGAGACCAATTAAACCGGCTGATGTCTAATTTACATATTCAAACGCCCTTTTCGCATGGCGGAAATGGTTACTTTTTCTTATTGAAAAACGCCCTTGCCTTTAATAAGATAAAGCATAAATTTCTGTTTTAGGGTGATAATTGATGAAAACCATACAGAGCAGGCTGATTTTCGTTATCTTTTTCATGCTTGTCGTCGTTATCGGCGCATTCGTGCTTACATCAACGTTGAGAGCGAATGCCATCTTAAATGATGACTCAAATAACATCCTCAAATCGGCGGCTGATTACAACGCAAACATTATCGACGATAATTTCAGATCAACGGAACAGTCTGTCGGAACGGTTTATAACTATGCTCTGAAGAGAGCTGAGACCTATACTAAGTTTCTCAATAGCGAGGAAGAAAGAGACAAATACACATACGACATTTCAGAGCTTGGAAAGAGTATCGCGGAGAATACCAGAGGCGCCATGGCCGTATATCTTCGTTACAACCCCGACGATTACGGCCCGACGAGCGGTTTCTGGTACACGATCAACCTCTCTGACAATTCCTGGCAGCCTTCCGTTCCTACGGATATGAGCCTTTACGACAAGGATGACCTTGAGCATGTCGGCTGGTACTATATCCCGATCGCAAACCGCGAGGCCATGTGGATGGACCCTTACTACAACGCCAACCTGGGCGTTGACATGATCTCTTATATCATCCCGTTTTTCTACAAGGATTACACGGTCGGGATCATCGGCATGGATATCAGCATGGACCTCCTCAAGGAATCGGTATCCAAGGTCAAGGTCTATGAGACCGGACGTGCATTCCTGATCGACAAGAAGGGCAACATCATCTACCACGAGGATTTCCCCAGAGGCAAGGATTATAAGGACCTGTCGATCGACGACCAGAAGTATTTCGGAAGCATCCTTAACCTGAAGATGGACGAGATAAACGTTTTCAAGTCCCATGACGGAAAGGAACAGAAGGTCGTCCTGAAGGAGCTCAAGAACGGCATGATCTTAGCCGTTTATGCTCCGAGCGAAGAGATCAATGCACCGAGAAGGAATCTCCTGATGCAGCTGATAACGATCTCCGTACTGATCTTTGCTTCGGCTTTGTTCGCTGCCATGATCTGGGTCCGTTCGCTCACAAAACCTTTGAAGAAGATGACCCGCGTTGCTGAGCACTATGCCGACGGCGACTTCAGTGAACAGATGAGCGTCAAGAGTAAAGACGAGATCGGTATCCTGTCCCGAAGCCTCCAGACGATGTCTACGTCCCTGCAGGAACAGATCAGGCTTGCCGATTCTGCCAACAAAGCGAAGAGCGACTTCCTTGCGAACATGTCGCACGAGATACGTACGCCTATCAATACGATCATAGGCATGAACGAGATGATCCTGCACGATGCGGATGACGAAAAGATACTGGATTATTCCTCGAACATCCAGGTCGCAGGCAAGACGCTCCTGTCGCTGGTCAACACCATACTCGACTTCTCGAAGATCGAAGACGGCAAGATGGAGATCATTCCCGTCAACTACGGCACTGCATCAGTCATCAATAACGTCGTCATATCCACTCTGGACCGTGCCAGATCAAAGAGCCTCGAATTCGTTGCAGATGTCGACGAGAACCTGCCTTCGATCATGTGGGGCGACGATATCCGCGTCACGCAGATAATCTTGAACCTGCTCACAAATGCCGTTAAGTACACGGAAAGAGGAAAGATCACTTTCACGATCCGCGAGGAAAAGAGAGAAGGAGACGGCATCGACCTGTTCATATCAGTTAAGGATACGGGCATAGGCATCAAGGAAGAAGATATCGACAAGCTTTTCGAGTCGTTCGAGCGTATTGAGGAGAAGCGTAACCGCAACATCGAAGGCACCGGTCTCGGAATGGCGATCGTCAACCGCCTGCTTGACATGATGGGAAGCCATCTTGATGTTAAGAGCACTTACGGAAAAGGCTCCGAGTTCTCTTTCATCCTGCATCAGAAGATAGTCGATGAACGTCCGATCGGAAACTATGCAGAGCGTTTCCATAAAGTCTCTAATGCATCAGATAAGACCCGTTTCCACGCAAAGGGCGCGGATATCCTTGTCGTTGACGATAATGAGATGAACCTCAAGGTTGCAAGAAACCTCATGAGTCTGAACGGCATCGTACCCGACATCGCGAATTCCGGTGCGGATGCGATCGAGATGATCAAGGGGAAGCATTACCACATTGTTTTCTTAGATCACATGATGCCCAAGATGGATGGTATCGAGACGCTGCAGAAGCTCCGCGAGCAGAACATCCTGCCCGTTGACACCACGGTCATTGCCCTTACTGCAAACGCGATCGTCGGCGCCAAGGACACCTATCTCAATGCGGGATTTGACGATTATCTTTCCAAGCCGATCGATCTGTCCAAGCTCCAGGATATCATGATCAAATATCTTCCTGCCGGGATCTGCGAGATCAGCGATGGTGCTTCTGAAGACAACGATGATGACGAGATCCTGGATTTCGCTCCCGTTTCGGATGAAGAAGGATCAGGCGAGAGTGATGCATCTGATACAAAAGGTTGCATGGAAAAGCTGTCTGACTTGGGCTTTAACACGGCGGCCGGAATAGGCTACTGCGCGAACGATGAAGACTTCTACATTGAGATGCTTCAGACATTCGCCGATGAATATGAAGAGAAGTCAGGACTTATCAAAGAAGACTATGAGAAGAAGGATATCGCCGATTATCAGATACGCGTTCATGCGCTGAAGAGTACCGCTAAGACGATCGGAGCCGATGAGCTGTCGGCTATGGCGTTAGAGCAGGAGAATGCTGCCAAGGCGCAGGATGCCGGTGCCATAGAAAATGGCGTAAACGCTTTGCTCGAAAAGTATTCCGAAGTAGTAAAGAACATTAAGAGCGTTACGGGAAAGTAGCGGAGAATAAGGGAATAGGGAGAAGAAAACTATGAGATGTCCGTTTTGCGGTGCCGAGAGCGAGGGTAAATTTTGTTCTAACTGCGGGACAAAGATGCCTGCGCAGGAACAGCCTCCTGTGCAGCAGTTTCAGCAGCCTTCGGAGGGATTTGTTCCGATCATTCCGTCGGCTTCGCCGGCTCCTGATCCCGGTGTCGATTTTGTTCCCATTCAGCCGACGTTTGCGATGCCCATCACTCAGCCTGTCCAGAACAGGGTCAAGAGTAACGGCTGGTGTTCTGCAGGACTGATCCTTTCGATAGTTGGATGGTTTTGTATCGGTCTTACCAGTCCGTTCGGATTTATCTTTTCGTTTATCGGACTTATATCATCAGCCAGAAAACATCAGCCGGGCAGGGGCAAGGCTATCGCAGGCCTTATCCTGTCAGGGATCATTATCGTGAGTTTGGGAAGCTTACTTATATTCAGCTGGGGCGACCTCAAGAGAGCATTCGATAACGGCTGCATTAATAATCCCTGGGATGCAATGCAGATCATTGATAATGCAGTCGACAGAGATAACACCTCTTATAGGAAGCAGATAAAGAAGATTACCGGTGAGAAGTGGGTCATTATCGGAGAAGAAACATGCATTGTTTTCGAGAATGGTAAGACGCTCAAATTCCTGAAGTCTTACAAAGATACAAGCAGCGTCCCCGGTGAAAGCAATTATAAGCTCTTTGTCGGCTCTGATGCATACTTTCAGATCACCAAACTGTATAACAAAGAAATGCATAGCATGAGCAATAAAGAACTTGATGCCATCATCAAGGAAAACAAAAAGATGAAGAGGGACAACCTGGTGTTCCTGGTCCTGGATAATGCCATTTTATTTGGTTACTATACGGACGATCCCGTTCCGCAGCTGTACCTGATAAATGCGGCTACTTATGAGCAGTATTCCTATATTTGCGAGAAAAATATTGACAGAGTAAAGAGCCTTCCCAACGGAAAGATACTCCTTCCTACGAAAGACTCTTAAGGTCAGAAGAGAGCTGATCGTATTTTTCCATAAGAATGCCGTGCTTCTCTTTTATGAGAGCAGCGTCTCCGTCTTTAGCCGCATACTCGAGTGTTTTGGCAAGATCAGAGATGTCCGCGGCACCGATGGAACGCAGGTTGGATTTCAGAGCGTGAACGTATATCTGGTAATTCTTCCAGTCTTCTTTTTCGAAACTCTCATTTAATGCCTTTGCCTTTTCATCATGTGAAGAGACAAATTCGCCAAGCATTTCAAGATAGAAGGAGGCATCGCCTGCACAGTATCTGATGCCTTCTTCGGTATTGAGGCCGGCTTTTTTTGCCGTCTCCAATGCAGCCTTTTCATCAGATGCACCGCCCGCATTGTCTTCGTTTTCGGGCGAGAATTCGAGGATCTCATCGTCATCTTCTGAAGTGTCTGAAGACGCATCAACGGCAGCCGGGTTCTTAATTTCTTCCGGCAGATACTTCTCCAAAGCAGATGCGAGCTGTTCAAGTTCGACGGGTTTTGAAAGGTAATCGTCAAAGCCGGCATTAAGGTAAGTGTCTTTTGCTCCGACAATGGCGTTTGCCGTAAGAGCGATGATGATCGTGTGATCAGGAACCAGGAACTCGTCACGGAGTCTTTGAAGCGTCTCGATACCGTCCATTTCAGGCATCATGTGGTCCATAAATACGAGGTCATATTCCTTCTCTCTCATGCGGTAAATGGCGCCGGCTCCGGAGCTCTCTGCATCAGGCGTGATCTTAAACAGGCCCAGGAGATTTCTTATCACCTTAAGGTTCATCTCATTGTCGTCGACTACGAGAACCCTTGCGTTCGGGTATGAGGCATTTGCGGTAACGTCATTGCCGGCTTTCACTATATTTGCTGCTTCTGCGGATCTGCCCATCGGAGTCTCGTCGATGATCTTCTGCTCGAGGCAGAAATGGAAATTGGATCCGTCGCCATACGTGCTCTCTACCTCAAGCTTGCTGTTCATCATTTCGAGCAGCTTTGTCGAAATGGCAAGGCCCAGACCGGTTCCTTCTATCGTGCGGTTCTTGTTCTCTTCAAGGCGCTCAAATGAAGCGAAAAGCTTAGGGAGATCTTCTTCTCTGATACCGATGCCCGTATCGATCACCTGAACGAGCAGCGTTACTTTGCCGGCTGTTCGGGATTTGACGGAGATATCGAGTGTTACGGAGCCCTTGTTGGTGTATTTGATCGCATTGGTCATAAGGTTGATGATTATCTGGGTTATGCGCAGATCATCACCGAAAAGCACGCCCGGGATATCTTTATCCGAACGGATATTAAGATCCAGGCCCTTTTCCTGCGCACGCTGTTCGACCGTGATGCGGATGTTGTCTATCAGATCGGCGGTATGGTAATTGACGGGCAGGAGCTCCATCTTGCCGTCTTCGATCTTGGAGAAATCGAGGATGCTGTTGATCAATACGAGAAGATTTCTTCCGGCTCTCTTAATATTATGGGAATACTCCAAGATGTCATCGTCATCAGCCTTGTGGAGGATCATCTCGTTCATGCCGAGAACTGCGTTGATCGGCGTCCTGATCTCATGTGACATCTGTGCAAGGAACTGGCTCTTTGCCTGGTTGGAGAGCCTCTCGGTCTCTGCGATATGAAGGCTTTCCTGCTCGTGCAGGGTCTTCTCCTGCGTGCTCTTTTTCAGATACTGTATGACTGAGGTAAAAGCCAGAAGCGCCATGATCCTGGGCACTACGAAGAACAGCGTCAGAAGTATGTAATTCGAATTGATCTCAAAGTTGCCGGCGATAAGTCTTGTGGCTTCCTTATCGTGCGTAGATGTCGTCAGGACAAGCATGTTCGCATCGCAAAGGCCGATGGAATAGCCGATCAGGACGGAGCCCAAAAAGCCCAGACAAACGAGCGTAAAAGTATATCTGATATATCTTGTCTTGTTGTAGAGGATCGCGCATACCATCGGGAAGAGCATGAAGAGAGTGACATGATAAGACAAGAGCATGTTGCAGTATGTGATCATGCCGACGAAAAGAAAGAGCATCAGATAGTTGGAAACGGGCCTTTCGAAGCCTAAGATGAACCTGACCAGGAAAGCTAATACGATGGAAATGACGACGCCAATCAGCGCACGGTTCATTATCACCTGATCGATAATGAAGATCTTCAGTACGTTGAGAGTCCAGGCGACGACCATGACGATCAGGGATACGCACATGCATTTAAGCGTGTATTTATTCGCTTTCTTGTAATCAGCAGTAATATCCATGCCGTCCCCTTTCCCCTCAAGATCGACCTGTCAAAAGTATTTTATCACTTTCGAAGTTGAGTAGCGATGAAAAAGCAACAAAAGGGCGCGTGTCAGCCGGCCACGAACCTTCCGTGCGTTCCGTCCATTTCCGGATTGAAAAGAGTGATGCCCGGACCGCTTCTGGCATAGAAGATCTGTCCGAGATACTTCTCGCCGTTATAGTTAATATAGAAAACGGAATCAAGGTCTTTGCTTTCGATACTGTATGTAAATTTACTCTTTTTGCTCTTACCGTTCTCGTTGTAGTAAATGATGCCTGAATTCTTGCCGGTGAATTCCAATGCCGTAATGCCGTTGACGATAAAGCTGTCTTCAATAATATTGTATTTTCTGTACTGAAGCAGGATGGTGCCCGTATTCGTTCCTGCCAGTCTGTTAACATAACAGTTAAGATCTTCAGAACACTCTTTAAACACTTGGTGTTCACCTTTTTCGATTATCGACTTACTCCATAGCTGGATCTCGTCTCCAACCTTCATTAAGGTGAAAGTCCATTTTTCGGTCACATATCTCATTTGCTGAAGTTCAAATCTCACGAGTTCGCATTCACATTTGGAGCCGGAGATCCTGTATAAGAATCTTGAATAGAAATTGCCATCGTCAGGCACATCTTTTTCAAACAAATATCCCGTTCCGCTATCGCCGAAGAACACACATGTTTTGAGGTTTTTGCAGTACCAGTCGCGCTTTACCATGAGATATGAAGCGTCTACGGGTTCTGCCTCTTCAACGGATGGTTTAGTCTCTTTAGGGTCGTCAGGTGAAGACGGAAGATTGTTGTCACCCGAATTGACATGATCGTTAGAAGAGATCTTCTTATCTGCATCTGCCGGAGCTACTGATATAAAAGCGGCGAAGGAGCGCGGATCGTTTTCAAGACCGCCGAAGAAGAGCATTGTCGGCCTCTCGCCGTAGAAGTTGAAGCAGGCCCTGGCGCTCCTGCCGTTATAGCTGATCGTTATGAAATTGTCTGCCTTATCGTCGGAAGCCTGATAAGTGAACTTGCGATCCTTGCCCTGTATCCTGAAAGTTCCCGTCCCGTCCGGGTTAAAGACGATCTTCTCGATATTCGTATAAACAGGGGCATCGTTTTCCATCACATAGGTGTTGAACTCGTTCAGGATTTCCTGCATGCTGCAATCCAGGTATTTGAGCATGTACTTCTTACCGGGATAATCCGCATCGGCAGGATCGACCGGATAGATCTTCTGTGTAAGTGATGGATCACCCGCATCGTAGGCTTCCACGATATAGCCGTCATCGGTCTTAATAAACCTGCAGTATGTCTTTACCCTTTCTGAATCGACCTTGGCAGCTGACCAGTCAATATCATATCCGTAGCCATTGAATGTGTATTCTCCGGTCTCTTCAAGCAGGTAGCACCATTTTTTGTAGTGATAGAAATCATTGAAGACCTGCCCGTCCTCCGATCTCATAGCAATCCAGGCAAGGCCGTTGTCGCCCATGTAGATATACTCATCGTCATCGGGGCAATACCAGTCACGGTGCGTCTTGATGTATTCCTTCATGTCGAAACGCTGTTCTTTTGCTTCGGTGGAAAACATGAGTACCGAGCTCATCGTAGTGATCGTGGCCGCAAGGTACATCATCATCTTGCGTACCTTGGCAGACTTACCCTTGCCGTCTGCAGAGCTCTTTTTTCCGGTCGTTCCGTAGCCTATGGGGCGGTCTAAAAATTCAGGCGCAGTAACGTACACCTCCTTAACCTTGGGGAATTCGGAGGGGGTGGTAAATTCTTTCGGTGTGTAGAATTCGTCCGCCATAGTGAGCAGGGAAAAGCCTTACTTTTCCTGATGTACGACGACCTGAGGGAACGGGATCTCGATACCCGCTTCATCGAAAGCGATCTTTATCTCCCTGTTCATTATCCTCGGAGCGGTGAAGAGGTCTTTCTCGTTGATGGTTGCGGCAATCTTGAATACAACGCCGCTGTCGCCTAATTCATCGACGCCGAAATTCTTCGGGGGCTCGAGGAAGACATCCGGATACATCTCCCTCATTTTCGGGAAGAGGTCATTTAAGACCTGCTCAACGTGCCTTACATCTTCTTTGTAGGAGACGGAGACGGTCGTCGTTGCGATACTCGATGACTGCGATCTGTTGAGGATATTCTTGATGCTCGAGTTGTTGATTATCTTAAAGTTGCTTCCCGGGCCCTTGACGGTCGTGACGCGGATTCCGATGTTCTCAACGGTTCCCCTGAAGCCGTCGACCTCTATGTAATCGCCGACATTGAACTGATCCTCGAAAACGAGGAAGATACCCGTAACAACGTCTTCGATAAGGCTCTGCGCACCGAAGGAGATCGCGAGTGTAATGATCCCGGCACCTGCAACCAGCGTGCTGACGTTGACGCCCAGAGCTGAAAGGCACCAGAATACCGTTATGATGACTGCGATATAGTTGACGGCACTGCGCATGAGAGTCTGAAGAGACCTGCCCTTGCCGGTCTTCGGCTTGAGCTTTTCGATTATGAAAGCGGCGATCTTGGAAATGACTACCATCAGGATTATGATGGCACCGACCCTGAAGATCGTTCCCCAGTTGATCGAGAGTGTGGAAGTCAGGCTCCCCACATCACCGAAAATGCTCTTCCAGGTCTCGGACAGACTGGCTTTGGTATCTTCTGAAAGGAACGGAATGATCGTCGGGTTGGCTATGATCAGAAAAACCAACAGGATGACCACCCACTTGATGATAGTTCTCGGCTTGGTAATCTTTGGGATCTTAGGACTAATCATGACAACCCTCCCGATATATATTATGTATTTACTAATTATATCACCTGCCAAAACGGGATTTAGGCACAAAACCGCCTCGTGATATAATTACCATAGTCTGAATTCAGATAAAAAAGCAAAAATATCAGGAGGAATCCTATGAAGAAAATAACACCGGCAGTTATCGCTATCGGCATAGCACTTATGCTGACATCATGCACATCCGGGAAAAAACCTAAATCAACAGCCGTATCCGTAATCTCCTCGGAAGCGGTGACCAAGGCTTTGGGCAAGGAAAGCGCTGCTTCTTCAGATTCGGAAACCATCGACTATGAAGGCAAATACTATCTGACGGTCAACGATATAAAGATCCTGCCGGGAACTGATTTTGCCCCGATATTAAAAGAACTGAAGGACAAATATCCGTACACCGTCAAAAAGGGCGGAACATGCGCCGGAAATTTCCCGGTCCATCATTATGTGTTCAGCGGCGGAAGTTTCAGTGTTGATGCCAACGAAATAAAGAAAAAGCAGATCGTTGACATCATTTATGTTAATGACGATTCTATTGACTGCGGCGGAGTATATATCGGCCAGAACAAAGAAGATGTGAAAAAAGTCTACGGAGCCCCGAAAGAAGAAACAGAAACTTTTCTCGAGTATGTATCAAATGGCACGGCTCTTGATTTCAGTTTTGACGAGACAGGCAAGCTGATGGAAATCCGGTATTTCGTTCCCGCATGAACCTGATCGAGATCAAAGACTTGAATGCTCCGGAACTGGATGTGTTCTCAAGGATCACAGAGCCGCAGCTGCGCACATACTTTGAACCGGAAATAGGCATCTTCCTTGCCGAGACCGGCAATGTGGTCATACGCGCTCTCGAGGCCGGATATGAGCCTTTGTCGCTTCTCGTGGAGACCGAGAAAATGGAATCGGAGGGCGGACCTGTTTTCGATGCGATCGAAAAGTATTGGGGCAGGGAAAAGCTCGATACGATCCCCGTATATACCGCAAAGCACGACATAGTCGTAAATCTTATCGGATATAATCTTGTGCGCGGACTCTGGATGACGCTCCGCAGAAAGCCGGAGATGCCGGTGGAGGATTTCTGCCGCGACAAAAGGCGCATTACCGTTTTGTTTGATGTGGTCAATCCCACGAATGTCGGTGCGATAATCAGATCCGCTGCGGCGCTCGGAATGGACGGAGCCGTGCTGACCCACGCTTCGGTCGATCCGCTTACAAGGCGCGCCGCGCGCGTCAGCATGGGAACAGTTTTCCAGATTCCGTGGGCGAGGGCGACCAGGGAGGAATCGGAGGGAGTAAATCTGATCCGCAATCTTCAGTTGTACGGCTATAAGACGGTTGCGATGGCACTGACTGATGATTCTACCGGCATAGACAACGAAGAGATCCGCAAGAGCCATAAACTCGCCGTCATTATGGGAACCGAAGGCATGGGACTTCCCAAAGAGGTTATAGCCGCATGCGACTACCGGGTAATGATCCCGATGCATCACGGCGTTGATTCCTTGAACGTTGCCGCGGCAAGCGCAGTCGCTTTCTGGGAACTGATGAAATAACGTATGGATGAGAAGAGCACCGACATCTCAAAAAACGGCTTTAAGCTGATCTCGAAATACCGCGCGGTGATCATGGGCCTGGCTGCGATCTGGATCCATGTCTACCATGTCTGGATACACACGTTAAGAAACCCCGCTACAGGATTCGGAACGGTAATGAGCAATGTTGAATCATACATCGTCACTATCGGAAACTGCGGAGTCGATATCTTCTTTCTGATGTCCGGCATAGGTCTGGTTTACGCGATCAGGAAAGAGCCGCTCCGTAAGTTCTATTACCGACGGATCAGAAGGGTCTATTTCCCGTTCCTCATCGCTGCAATCTTAAGCGCGGTTTTTGAGAAGTGGAGTTTTACCACGTTTCTGGGCAATGTCAGCGGATACAGTTTCTACGTAAAAGACATCAACACATACTGCTGGTTTGTGCCTGCGGTCATCACGCTTTATCTTTTCTTCCCGCTCTACTATCTGGTTTTCAATAAGACAAAGAAGAAACTTGTTTGCACTGCCGTTGCTCTTCTGGCGTGGCTTTTGCTGAACATTTTACTGACGGATGTCATGCGATTTGACCTGTTTGGATTTTATAACAGGATCCCGGTATTTCTTATCGGCATATTTTTCGGATACATGGCACAAAGCAGGGAGGATCTGGTCTTTAAGGCAAAGCACTATGTTTTGTTGATCTTCTTATTCATTGCAAGCCTTGTCCTTTTGTATATCTATAAATTCCGGTACTTCTCGGTCTTGCTCACGCAGGAAAAACTCGTCGTGCCCGCTATACCGCTTGCCGTCAGCTATCCGTTCCTTGTTGCTAAATTGATGGATATTATTGAACGGCGCATTCCCGGATTCGGCAAGGCTCTTAATACCGTTTTGAGTTTCTGGGGGAAGATATCTCTTGAGATGTACCTGATCTACACTTGCTTTCTTGTTACGTTCTTCAGCCCCATCGTACTTTTTATCCGTTCATACAAGATCCCGCCGTTTTTTATCAATCTGATAGTGTTCTGTATCACTTCAGTACTCGCATGGTTATTGTATATGGCATGCAGTTATTTCTTTAAACTTGTCGGACTCATCGGCAAGCGCAGGGAATCAGCCGAATCTTAACCTCTTAAAAGATTAAAAGCCATGAAAAAAGCCCCCGGCAGAAAGGAGGAGATCCGGAAGCTTTTCATGCTTTTTGTCAGCAGGTCTTATGAAACACACTATGTAATTATTATGGTAGCACCGATATTAATTTGATGATTGAAGGATCTGTTGCCCAGTTGTTAGGGTTTGGTTAACAAACCGTGTATTTCATGTGTAGAGGCCATATTGTAGTAGAATGTTGTGAGCCGGCAGGTATCCGAAGCCGGTTTGCGGGGCGTGAAAACCCAATAGATCAGGGCTTTTCGGGCTGCGCTAAAAATATTTGAAAAAAATTCGATTTTTCTTGTAACGAATTTGGGATTTCTCCGTCTAACAGGTGAGATCACAAAAGAAAGGT
>CAMZBB010000044.1 GCA_947304405.1 uncultured Clostridia bacterium | reverse complement strand
GCTATGGTCTGGTTCTTTTTCTTTGCCTTCTTGTATTTGACGCTTGCATCCTTTGCCGTGACCGTCATCGGGTTATCGGCCAGATAATTGAAGCTTTCTTCAGTCAGGTTCACGCATTCCTCAAAAACGGTAACATCCAAGCCTTTTTTCAGATTCTCTTCTATGTTTACGGTTTTTAACTGCTTGCACTTTTTGAAAGCCTCATTACCAATCGATGTTACACTGCTGGCAATCGTCACGGTCTCAAGGTTTGTACAGTTTTCAAAAGCATATTTGCCTATGGATTTGATCCCATAAGGAATGGTAACTTCGGTAAGTCCAAAGCAATCCCAGAAAGTACCGGCTTTGATCTCCGTTACACCGGAAGGCCACTTGAAACTTTTCAGACCGGAGCTGCAGAAGGCTTGCTCGCCGATGGTCTTTACACTGCCCGGAATCGTTATCTTTTCAAGTTTCCGGCAATTATAGAAAGCTGAATCACCAATCGACGTAACTGTACCCGGAATCGATACACTCGTAAGATACTGGCATTCGAAGAAACAATAATCCGCGATTCTCTTAACGCCTTTAGGGATCTTCACGCTGTCAAGCAATGTCCCTTCAAAAGCACTCTCGCCGATCGATCTGACGCTCTTCGGGAATTGGAACTTCCCGACGTTAGTGCGGTAATATGCGTAAGCACCTATTGATTTTACGGTGTTTCCATATATCTTTCCCGATGTAAGAGTGCAATCGTAGAAGGCATATGGACCGATAGACTTGACGCCTTTCTTGATGACGTATTTCCTGATAGATGATCTGTATTTGTGCCAGGGAACCTTTTCCGCAGACGACCAGTTCGGCATCTTGCCCTTGCCGCTGATTGTAAGGGTCGTTCCGTTAAACTTCCATTTAAGCTTCTTGCCGATCTTTCCGGAAGCCATCTTCGATGTCACTTTGTCAGACTCGGCGGGCATCTTGCCTTCGCAGGAATAACTTACATCCGTATCATCGGAATCGTCAGCATCCTCAGTCTCAGGAGCCTTATCTTCAGAATTCTTATCTTCAGATTCATTTTCTCCGGCTGTCTCTTCTGTTTCCGTTTCGCCGGGCTCGCTGTCATTCTCCCCTGCGAAAACCAGTGCCGGCATCATGCTCATGATCATGGCGCAGCTAAGGAGCATAGCCAACAAACGCTTAATCTTCATGCCCGTCCTCCCATCAGCAGATCGTCAACAATTTGAATAATTATACACGGAAAAACATATGGCTGTCATGCGGAGATCGCACAGCGGAAAGGATTTCAGCATATACTGTCAGAAAAATGATATTCTATGGTTGGAAGACAAAGGCCCGGAATCGAAGGAGAGTGAAAGGCTGATATGAAAAAGAAGATATTATTAGTTATATGCCTTCTGCCGGCTCTTCTTCTGTTTCTACACATCCCGGTATTTGCTGATGAGCCTCAGCCGGTTCCGGCCGTAAATCCGGTCTCGCAAAGCGAAAACTATAAGGCAGTGTTGTATAACAATACAAACGGCCTGCCGACTTCGGAAGCGAATGATATTGCACAGACAAGCGAGGGCTTTATTTGGATCGCCAGCTATAGCGGATTGATCCGTTATGACGGTCAAACCTTTGAACGAATGTATTCCACCAGCGGTATCGCCAGCGTAGTCCGTCTGCATGTGGATAAAAAAGACAGGCTCTGGATCGGAACAAACGACAACGGCATCGCCCTTTTGGATCATGGTAAATTGCAGCAGTGGAATGAAAATGACGGCCTCGGCTCCGCCAAGATCCGTACCATTGTTGAGGACAACGATGGCAGGATCTACGTCGGCACCACGGCAGGCATTACAATATTCGACGAAGAGCTGAAGCTCCACCCGCTTGAGGATCCGCAGATCGCTGACGTATACATGGAATCGATGCACATAGGTCCTGACGGATTGTTTTACTGTGCGACCAATGAAGCAGATTTTTTCATTCTTCGCGGCAGCGAGCTGGTGACATATATTGATCACACCAAGACCTGTATCCAGAACATCACCGTAATCCTTCCGGATCCTGACAAGCCGGGAAAGGTTTATGTCGGCACAACGGAGTCTGTCCTATATCACGGCGATCTGACGCAGGACATCGGGCAGATGGAAAAAGTGGATATTTCTCCTCTGTACAACGTGGGCAGTTTTTTGTGTGTCGGAGATCAGATTTGGATCAGTGCACGCAACGGTGTCGGCATAGTCGACAATAAGGGCGTCCATCTGCTGGAGCATCTCCCGATGGATAATTCCATCCGCGTCAAAATGATCGACTATGCGGGAAATATCTGGTTCACCTCCTCCCGGCAGGGCGTCATGAAGCTTGTGCAGAATCAGTTCTCGGATCTTTTTGCGCGATACGGGCTCCAGTCTAGAGTCGTCAATTCCACCTGCGTATACAACAACAGTCTGTTCATCGCTACGGATACCGGTCTGATCGTCCTCGATAAGAACGGAGAGAAAAAAAGCTTGCCGCTGCAATCTGCAAAGACCGCTTCCGGAAAGGATCTGGGACACTCGGATCTGCTGGAGCTTCTGAACGAATGCCGCATCCGTTCCATCACACAAGACAGCCGCGGCAGGCTGTGGATCTCGGTCTGGCACGCCCTGGGCCTGCTGTGCTATGACGGTTCGTCTTTGGTTGCCTTTACCCCCGATGAAGGCCTTCTCTCAGATCGTGTCCGTGCTGTCTGCGAGGCAGAGGACGGCGCGATCATCGTAGCCGTCACCGGCGGCGTTAACGTGATACGGGACGGCCGGGTGGTCGCCGGTTGGGGCGAATCGGATGGGATCAGCAATTCCGAGAGCCTGACTGTGGCATCAGCACCCAACGGGGATATCGTCCTGGGTTCCAACGGCGGCGGTATATATATCATAGATCATGAAGGTGCCATCCGGTGTGTCGGCACAAAGGATGGTCTTACTTCGGGGGTCGTCATGCGCATCAAATATGATCAGGCCAACCATGTTTTCTGGCTCATCACCGGCAATTCCATCTCGTGGATGACCGAGGACTATCAGGTCAGCTCTGTCCGGAACTTCCCGTATCCCAACAATTTTGACTTGTATGAAAACAGTAAGGGAGATATGTGGGTCCTCAGCAGTGACGGAATCTACGTGGTGCCGACGAAGGACCTGCTTGCAAACGGTGAGATCAAGGCAATCCACTATGGTATCGCCAATGGTCTACCCTACATTCCTGTCAGCAACTCCTACAGCACGCTGACAAAGGAGGGCGATCTTTATATTGCCTGCAGTTCCGGCGTGGCGAAGGTCAATATCGAAGCTTCCATGGAAGATATCGGCGTTTTAAAGCAGGCGGTGCCGTATATCGATGCTGACGGCGTGAGGATCTATCCGAATGAGTCAGGCGGCTTTACCGTCCCCTCAAATGTGCACAAGTTGACTATCTATGGATTTGTATTCAACTATTCTTTGACAGATCCGCAGATATCATACCGGCTGGAAGGTTTTGACAAGGATGCCGTGACCGTCAGCCGCAGCGAGTTTGGTCCGGTAACCTACACAAACCTGCCCGGCGGATCCTACCGGTTCGTTATGGACCTGAAGGATTCTATGGGCCGCGGGAGCAAGCCCCTGTCAGTTTCCATCGTCAAGGAAAAAGCGATCTATGAGCAACCCTGGTTCTACATTGTGGTCGGTCTGTTTGCGATCACTGCCGCAGCACTGCTGATACGGGTTTACGTCCGTCGGAAAATGCAGATTCTGGAGGAAAAGCACCGCGAGGACATGAATCGTGAACGGTTGGAAAACGAGCTGCAGATGGCCACTCAGATCCAAGCGAACATGATGCCCAGAACCTTCCCTGCTTTCCCGGAACGGAAAGAATTTGACCTCTACGCTTCCATGGATCCGGCAAAAGAGGTCGGCGGAGACTTCTACGACTATTTCCTGATTGACGATGATCATCTGGGACTTGTAATCGCAGATGTCTCAGGCAAGGGCATTCCCGCAGCACTGTTTATGACGGTTTCCAAGGCGTTGATCAGGAATTGTGCCATGAGCGGCCTTTCTCCGGCAGAGACCCTGGAATCGGTCAACCGTCAGATCTGCGCAAATAATCAGGAGGATATGTTCGTTACTGTATGGATCGGTGTTCTGGAGATCTCAACAGGCAAGCTTACCGCAGCAAATGCCGGACACGAGTATCCGGTGTTCAGAACCCCGAATAACAGCTTCACTCTGTATAAGGATAAGCACGGCTTGGTTATAGGAGGGATCGAGAATGTGGTCTATCAGGAGTACGAGATCCAATTAACACCCGGTACTAAGCTGTTCGTATATACCGACGGCGTTCCGGAAGCTACAGATCCGGGCAATGAGATGTTCGGCATTGACCGGATGTTAGAAGCTCTGAATCAAAACGGGAACAGCTCCCCCGAGGCTACTTTGCGAAGCATCCGCCATGCCGTAGACTCCTTCGTCGGCGATGCGGAGCAGTTCGATGACCTCACGATGCTTTGTTTTGAGTACAGGGGTTTGCCAAACTGATAACTCTAACTTAACCTCTTTCAAATGGGGCTCTCGTGCGCGATCTATTTCTCTATGCAGGGCAGGAAGTCCAGATCAGAAAAAGGCTTCTTGGCATTAAAACCGTTATATCTTACTGCAAGTGCCCTGTCACCGTCTGAAACAAGATCATATATGGCTTTGGGCACTCTGAACTGCTTCTCGATATTTTTATCATTTTCAAATAATCCGTTTACCCTGATCGAATAAAAAGGGCGCCGCGACCCGGAACCTATTCCTTTTAACGTTACATTTACGTTGACAACCTGGAATTCTCCATTTTTGAACTTCTTCATTTTCAAGGCGTAATCAACAATTGAACAAACCGCAACGAAGATAAAAAAGCCTGCAAGAATGAAGATCCAGATTGCTTTCAGAAAATCTCCCCATTGGTGATCGAATATATGCATTGCGACAATAGCCAAAGCAGGGATCAAAAACAATAACAACAGCGCTGTGGCCTCTGTCATTCTTTTTCTGTGAACGATCTTCATCCAAGGCAAGAGCTTTTCGATCTCGCTGTCAGATAGAGTTCTCCAATTGTTTCTTCTGATGATCGTTCTCATTCCATTGAAGCACTTACTTTGTCATAGCCGTTTTCGTATTCATTACCGTCATCATATTTGCTGATATCTTCGTGCGTCAGATCGCCTTTTCCGTCATAACGGTAGTATCTGCCGGTCTCTGCCACTATCTCCAGAATGCAGTAATCTTCATCATCTATTCCTTTCGGATAATATTTCTCGTCACCCTCATTCCAAAGGAGTTCTTTGTATTTCCTGTCAAAGTGGATAACGGCTTTACCGAACAGGCAGACTCCTTCAAAGGTTTTGTCATCAGAGAAATAGATGCATACGTTATCATTCTTCAGTAATGTCTGTATGTGGGAAGAATCTGTGTTTGTGGATATCAGGTGAGATCCCAGGCCTTTGTGCCAGACGCAGAAAGTCTTGCGGATATTCTGTCTTCCGGATTCATCCGTATAGCCGATCTCGGCAAACAATGAACGGTCAATAAGATTCTTTATTTCATCAAGTGTCATGTGTTGACCTCCTGCATCATGAATTCAGAATGGATCTTTCCATCGTTTTACCAGTGTACAAACTCACCGCCGATTACTCCCCTGACGTTAGTGTCAGATAAGATGCCATATGTTTCAGGACGGCGGTATTTATCTCCCATGATATCATCATTCCTGTGCATCCTTAACTGATCAAGATCAAGTTCGGCAACATAGACTCCGGGATCTCCCGGTGCTTCGAACACACACATGTCTCTGACTCCGGGTTCATTTCTGAGCCACGGGACACCGTCAAAAAGCGTAGAATGTCCGTTACAATCAGGCTGCCCGTCAGGATAATTACACGTTGCAACAGCCACCATATTTTCATATGCCCGGGTTCTAAGTGCAGACAATCTATTGATCTCCATAGGGCAGGCATTTGGAGCAAGAATGAGTTCAGCGCCTTTAAGCATCAGTATCCTGGCGCTTTCCGGGAACTCTCTGTCAAAACAGATCATGGAACCGATCTTTACCGTTCCTCTTCCGAAATCCAGTTCAGCTGTATAAAAGTCATCACCGCCGCACAGGACCTTCTCAGCATCAAAAGCGCATATCTGTACCTTTGAATAATGAAGGATCTCTTTTCCGTTTCTGTCGAAAAAGATCACTGAATTGAGGGGCCTCGGATCATGCTGCTCCAAAAAGGTTATGCCTATGGCCATTTTCAGTTCTCTTGCAAGATCCCTGAATGTGAGTACAAAATCACTTTCGGAAGATATGGCAAGAGATTTAAGTCTTTCCTCATCCTGAGGCAGCTCATATCCGTCACTCCACATCTCGGGGAAAAGCGCGACGTCCGCTCCCAAATCTTTTGCTTTTCTGCAGGCTTCAACGCCTATTCTCAATTGCTCTTCAAGGGTCTTTCCCGGCAGCAGCTGCAAAAATGCTATCTTAAAAATCATGTTCATTTCTCCCTTACCAGATAAACGGAATTATCCTGTACTTAACTTTCTTCATGTATTCTTCATATCCCGGGAGCCCCTTAGCCAGCACCTTTTCCTCGTTTCTGATGCGCATTACTATGATGGGAATGTATGCCAGCATTATCGCAAAAGATATGACCGAACCCAGCACCACCGGCATCGCGAGGAACAGCAGGAGCGTGCTCATGTACATCGGATGACGGACCACTCCGTACAGCCCCGTATCGACAACTTTCTGATCTTTCTGAACCTCGATCGTGCGTGACAGATATTCGTTTTCGCGGAGCACCTCCGCATACAAAGCATAAGCTACAAGGAAAACTGCAGCAGATGCGTAAGACACCCACATAGGCATAACTATCCAGCCGAAACGGAAGTTTAATCCTGCGACGACAAATGCCGCGAGGAACATGATCCCGCTGAGCAATATCACGATCTTTTGTTCCTTCTCGTCCTCTTTGGCGTTCAGCCTTTTACGGAGAAGTTCGGGGTTCTTTTTCATAAGGATGAGGCCTGCTGCAAACATCGGAACAAACAATATTCCGATCAGGAGCCATCCCTGCCAAAACTTAAAGCTCCCCGCCGGAAGGAATAGTATCAACCCCATCAGGATCAAGCCAAAGAAGAACTTGGCGAGTCCCTGAAAAAACAGCTTTACACTCATTTCTTATCGTCCATCCGATATATCACTGATACGTGCGTTATCCCGTTAGCCTCATCGGGATATTCTTTTTCAAAATGCATGCCAATCGATTCTGCGGTCTTATACGATCCTACATTCGTGTACTTGCAGTACGAATACAAAGCCGGATAATCAGTATTCTCAAAAGCCCAGTCGCGCACCGCACTTGCAGCTTCTTTGGCATATCCCTTATGCTGCTTATCTTTGCGTATGTGATAGCCGATCTCAGGCAGCATCTCACCTTCGATGTTCTGAAGCGTCAGGCCGCAGTCACCGATCATCTCACCGGTCTCTTTCAGGCATACCGCCCAAAGCCCGAATCCGTTTTCTTTGTAGCGGTTCATGTTGCGTTCTATCCATTCACTGACTCTTTTTTCATCAAATGAATAAGGATAGTGCTGCATGATCTCAGGATCAGCCAGGACAGCATACAATGCATCGTAGTCATCCATATTCATTTCGCGGAGGAACAGCCTCTCCGTTTCAAGGATCATCTTATTCATCACAGTGCTCCGACATCATGTATTGAAGAAAATTATAACATGCCGTATTGTCAGAGCGGTCTATCCTGCCCTATGTTTGGATTTTGTACCCATCAGGAAACTGAGCAAACGGATCCTGAAAGCAATTTCTGCGCAGGCAAAGGTTGCAATATAAGCACATATTACCGGCACGAGATATGAAAGGAACGTTTTGTCCCCGATAAGTCCCGAAAACCAGAATTGGAACAGAACGATCCACAGAAAATGAATGCTGAAAAACAGAAACGACCTTTGAGATAAGTATTTTGCCACTTTACCTGAATTATCCATCAAATGTTTTCCGATACCGAGCAGTGCAAGGATCATGAACCACTCAGTGAGTGCTTTGGCTATAGTGTTTATTAACCCGAAATCTATTCCTGACCAGATAAACATATAAACGTCGGCTATTCCCGCGATAACGCCAACAGCCAGAGAGACATATCTGAACTTTTCCGTTTTTTCTAATAGCACATCATTTGAAAGAACAAAATAACCGATAAGGAATACATAGAGATATTCAGCAAAGCTCTTGCCTCCGACGGTTAACAGGTCGTATAGAAACGGAAGCGGTATCACAAAAAGACAGAGTGCCCAGAACGGCAGGCTCCCCGCTCTTTCCTTTTTGAATATCAGTTTAGACAAATAGATGATGCCGAGTCCCGCAACCGATATCACGAACAGAAAATAAAGGAACCAGAACTGGCCTACGCCAAAACCGCCGTCAAACCCTGACAGATCAGTCCACTTGGTGAAGAAGATCTTATAATGAGCGAGAAAGCCGCCGTCATAACCGTAGTTGGTCTTGTCGCCTATATAGGCCATGATGGGGCAAAAGAACAGCGTTCCGAACACAAAAGGAATAATGAGCCTCTTTACCCTCTCGATAACGAACTGGCCGTAAGTACGCTTCTTCAGCGCATACCGCGTGCTGATCCCTGCCAGCAGGAACATTACGGGCATATAAAATGGACTGCAAAAGACAATGAAACTGCTTATGGCCTTATCGGGATAGAAAAGAAAATAATTCAGTTCTCCCCATGTGTTAAATGCCTGTGCCGCATGATAAGGGATCAGCAGCAGAATGATCAGGCACCTGATGTTGTCGATAAAGTGTTTCCGCATACTTTCAAAAGTATCAGCATTTCTGCATATAAACAAAAACAAGTTCATCGGAGACAGGTTCCTGCTTATATTCCTCATATCCCATTTTCTTATAGAGCCTGATGTTATCCACGCTTCTCGTGCTGGTAAAAAGCTCGTACCGTTTTCCGGGAAAGCATTCTTCTATCCTGCTAAGCAAAAGTGATCCATATCCTTTTTTCTGATGATCCGGATGGACCATAAGCTTGCCGATATAGACTGTACCGCCATCCTCACGGGCTCTGACAGACCCGATGATGTTATCATTGTCGTCTGTCATCTTAAGGATCGTTCCGTTGTTATATTCTTCAGTCACTTCATCCAATGTCTGTTTGAGAGGCGGTATGTCCCTCGTTCCAAACAAGTCAGCTTCTGACTGGTATGCCAGATACTGAAGTTTCAAGATGGTATCCAGGTCTTCTATTCTTGCTTTTTCTATTCTCATAATCCTGCCATCCCTGATCCGCGTTTCATTATGTCTCCTTCGTTAAAGCTTATATAGATATGACGTCATGTTATATTCCCGGTTGCCCCAACTGTGAGTGCCGGTGCTGTTTTCTTTCCCGCCCATCTTTTCATAGAATTTCCGGGACTCAAGATTACCTTCCAGGCACCAGATTATCATGCACTTTTTTCCGGCTTCTCTGAAAGAATCCATCGCATTCTGCATTAATGCTTTTCCGATCCCGTTATTGCGCTTTGAATATCTGACATATAATGCGATGATCTCGCAGTCGGCCGGTTCGTCAGCGGTTTCCGCGTTCCATGCTAAACCAATGACCTCATCATTATCAACGGCAACCTTGTATTGACCATATCGTTTTAATTCTCTCTGATGCCGTTCATCTACGCTTAAGGAATCCAGATATTCGTCGTCTATGATCCCTCTGTAAGCTGTCTGCCAGTCCTCAACGATGATCTCTGCAATCTGCCTTGCATCTTTTTCTGTAGCATTTCTTATAATCATTTCCTAAACCCGATTATGTTTGATCCGGATATTCCCAGAAACCGCCCTTATGGAAATTCTCATTGCCTAAGGGTTTTGCCGTCAGCTTAAATATGACGCATCCGTCCGGGCAGACGACAGTCTTTGTGTATTTCCCGTCACCGCCGAGGTTCTCTAAGTCCCCGCCGCTTCTAACGGCTTCCATAAGGGGATAGAGCATCATCATGGTCTTAGAGCATATTCCGTATCCGTCCTTGTTGACCGGACATCCGTAGGTGCATGTGTACTTATCTCCGACCTCTTCACCGTTACGGCAGTATCTTTCAGTATGATCTCCGTGCAGGAAACCTGTCACCTCAACCGTAAATTCGTACTCTTCGTCATACCACTTTTTCATGTTCTTCCTCGCTTCTATTCTTTCTTGGAATCAGTCCACATATCCACCTCTTTGCGGGTGATCTCAGTCTGTCTCAAAAGCGTGTATCCTTCAGTCTCATATTCGCATCTGCAGTACTTATATTTTCTTTCATCATAATCGTATTTGCTGATCGGAACCGTTAGTGTCTTGCCGTCATCTGAATATGTGCAGTACACGTCTGTAGCCATATATGTCCGCGGCAGCGTGACCTTTTTGACGACCTCAAAGGTCTCAAGGGATATTACGTGGAAATGCTTGCCATGCTCTAAGACGACCATCTCCGAACCGTCAGATTTGACATCGCCCGTTACAAGATTATGGAATCCCATTATGGGCGTTAATCTCTTCTTCGTTTTCTTATCAAGGAATATGACCCTTCCGGTCTTCACCCCGATAACATAACGATCAGTAATTATGATGCAAAAGGCTTCCGCTCCCTCATCAGGATTGATAACCCTTCTCCAATAGCCCTTGGGAAGGTCGTGCTCTTTGAGCGCCCAGGGAGCCTCGGCAGCGTGTTTTTGGATCGCAAATAAACCAAGCAGAAGATCCTCTCCGCTAAATCCGTTCATGGACATAGTTCCTTACCTCTCGTCTTTAAGTATCAAATCGTAATCTCCAGTCGCTTTCTTGATAAACATGATCATATAAACGGGTAGATAAGTTACTTTTCCGTTTATATGTAAATTACAATCCGCCAATACAAAACCCTCTTTCATCTCATATTCGGTATTCTGAAGACAATTGTTTAACGCAGAGTGCTTAGCATAATCCTTTCCGCTTTTCACTTCGATTGGTGAAGAACTGCCGTTATAATCGATCACGAAGTCAAGTTCCCCAAGTCTGTTTGAATTGTAGTAGAAGATTTCAAACCCTGCTGCTTTCAATTGTTGGGCAACAGCATTCTCATATATGCCGCCGGCGTTAAGGCTGCTGTCATTACTGATCAGCATACGCTTTGTGCTCATTCCATATTCAGAAGTAAGCATCCCAACATCAGAAAGATATAGTTTAAACAGACTCCGTTTTTCATTTAGTTTTAATGGTATTCTCGGTTCAGTGCTGTTGAATGCAGGGATAGCAACGCCGGCATTATAAAGCCATAAGAAAGTGCTCTCAACCCGATCGAAGTGAAGCCCGTTCTTTAGATCTGTAACAATGAATCGTTTGTTTTGTTTTAGAAGTTCCGATGGGATCAGATCATATGCGCTTGTTATCATCAGCTTTTTATCATCCGATTCATATTGAGTAAAATCCAATCTGTACAAAGACTTAATGTCCTGATGAGTTGTAATAACATCTTTCACGTTCTTCGTTTCAGCAAAAACGCTTACCGCTTCAGGCATTCCGCCGACAACAAGATAACGTCTGAACAGACTCAGCATCTTATCATTCACAGCATCCAACACCGGTCTGCGTTTTTCGAATGAATCCCTTAAACTATCGATCACTTCTTCGCTGATATCCGTAATCTGCAGAAACTCCTCAAAATCAAGCGGGAACATCTCTATCGTCGATAAATATCCTACAGGTGCAGATTCGATATTTGTCAATTCTACTCCCAACAGCGATCCGCTGAGAACGTATCTGAAACTTCCATCATCAACAAGGAATTTGATCTTAGTAACCATTTCCTTATACTTCTGTACTTCATCAATAAAGATCACGGTTTTCCCTTTTTGGAGTCTCTGTCCGCCTATAGCAGACAGGCCGATCATCAACTCATCCACAGTACCGGCCTGTTGAAGAATACTTATTGCTTCAGGAGTCTCGATCAGATTCACCTCAAAGACATCACAGCCTTCCTCTTTGAGTACGCGTCTGATCAAATGCGTCTTGCCAACCTGACGTGCGCCTTTTACAAGCAAAGCCTTGGTACTGTTTCTATACCATCTTTTAATGTCTTTTTCGCACTTTCTTTTCAGTTCCATGATATGAACTCCTGATAGTACTTTAAGAGAAGAATACTATATGTTTGTCAAAAACACAATGGCTTTACCGCTTGTTTTGTCAAAAACACAAATTGATTATTGAAAGATATGTCAAAAATACATCAGAACTGTTTTTTGTCATTGATCCTTCTTTTCCAGATAATGACCACAACCACAAATGAGATTACCTGTGCAATAAGGACTCTTACTATCATCATGTCATCAATGCCGCTTGCGGTCGTGACGTGAAGCAGATTGGTCGCTATGCAGTTATTGAAGAAATGGTCGGCCATGCCTGCATAAAGGCTGCCTGTCATCCTGTATATAAGACACCACTTGATGCCCATCATTCCCGCCAGGATGATATAACCGATGCCAAGAACGATAAACGTTCCGATATTGATGTCACCGTCAATAAGATTATGTATAGGGGTTACGATGTGCCAGACGCCGAATAACAGAGCCTGAAAGAACATTGCAAATCTTTTCGAATGGTCATCGCTTACGATATTGTAGAATAACCCGCGGAAAGTGCCTTCTTCCATGACGACATTGATGATGTTGAAAAATATGCACATCAGGATAAAACCGGCTTCAGTATGGATCTCCGCGCTGCCCGTCAGCGAGAAACCGGAAGTAAAAATGCCAAGTGAGGGAGATTCTCCCTGGCATTTCAGGATGATAAACTCTGCGGAGTATGAAACGGCAAAGGATGCTATGGCCAGCAAAAGAGCGAGAATAACACTCTTGGGGATTCCTTTCCCCGCAAATCCGATGTCAGCGGGAGTCTTTTTGATAAGTCTGAGCACAACGAAGATAACAATGATCCCGAAGACCTTATTTATGAAATTCTCTCCAACTATGGTCTCGTCCATCCTGAGCACGATGGCTTCAAAACCGTGGACCAGGATCAGAATGGCAAAGATGATCAGACATGTAATAGTGCTCTTATTATGTTTCATCGTGAATAAAACCTTCTCTCCCTCTTGATCTATTCCATCATTCCCAAGATATTGAATAACAGTTATCTTTGTTGAAATTATAACATCACGATTGAGAATTCCCGATGAGCAGTTAAGATATAATTATTCTACCAATCGCATTCGGGCAAGGAGGTCTTTCTTATGGGCAGAGTTAATCTTGGCGCAAAGCCGCTTATGTACCCGCAGCCGGTCCTGATTATCGGGACTTATGACGAAAACGGCGTCCCCAATGCCATGAATGCGGCATGGGGCATCACAACGGATTTCAAAGAGATAACGATCAGCCTTTCCGAACACAAGACCACTGATAATCTCAGGTCAAAGAAAGCCTTCACGGTAAGCATGGCGACTGAAGAACAGGCCATTCCCTGCGATTACGTCGGGATCGAATCCGGGCGCAAAGTCCCTGATAAGTTTGCAAAAGCAGGTTTCCACGCCACGAAGAGCGAATTTGTCGATGCACCTCTCATCGATGAGCTTCCTCTCGCTCTCGAATGTAAGGTAAAGAGTTTTGAAGACGGGATCCTAATCGGCGAGATAGTTAACGTATCTGCCGACGAGAGCATTATCACCGATGGGAAAGTAGATATCACAAAGTTGAAACCCATCAGCTTTGATCCGTTCGGCAATGCTTATTTCGGTATTGGAGCGAAGATCGGAAATGCTTTCAAAGACGGAGCATCTTTAAAGTAGACATTATACCCGTCAATCAAGCTCATCTTCT
This sequence comes from uncultured Clostridia bacterium, assembly GCA_947304405.1. Taxonomy (GTDB): domain Bacteria; phylum Bacillota; class Clostridia; order Saccharofermentanales; family Saccharofermentanaceae; genus Saccharofermentans. Next base: position 3,032 of record CAMZBB010000044.1, on the reverse strand, counting down.
GAGGTGCTGAACGCGGAATTGAGGTAGGCACTTTCTATGAAATAGTATTTTCCTTTCAGTTCTTCGGCGATCTTCAGAAGATCTTTACATGACACATCATGGTCGAATTCGATCTGGAAATCGCTTGTCGTCTTAAGGTAGCCGACTACCTTGGCGCCGAGTTCTTTGCAGATCCCATTCATTTTCTCCATGTCATTCGGCGTTCCGAGCTTAAAACTGACAAGAAGCTGATTTTTGACATACCGGAAACCGGTCTCCTTATCAGTGACGATGTCGCCATCACCGGCCGGTTTGTAGTAATTGTCTTTTTCGAATTCTTCAAAGGGAACATCATTGTCTTCATGAATAAGGAAATGTTTTCTTTCAACGCTGTTGGTGCATTTGAGTTTGACCTCGTCGGCACCTCTGAAAGAATCAAATTCCAATCTGAACGTGATCTCTTCATTGATCTTGTATTCGGAAAATGCACTGAGCTGCTTTTCCTTATCCAGCGGTTTGGAAGATGTGGGATTGCCAAAGCTCTTGGTAAGTTCTTTCTCAAGCCCGGTATAGTAATCGATCATTTCAGCTTTCGAGAAAGAGGACTCCTTCAGATCGATCTCAGCCTTGTCATTCGAGTTGATAAACTCCACCATATAAAGGTTCCCGAATTCTTCGTTGGCGGTAAAGATAAACTTGTTGAAAGAGAGATCCTCTTTCGAGGCCTGCATATAGTTGTAGTAAGTGTAGATCTTCTCGCCTTTCTTATATTCCTCGTAGGAAATATGGTATCCCATGCTTGATTTCTCAAACCCGCAAGAGAAGAAATCTTCAACCTTTGCAAAAGACGGACGGACTCTCGTTCCCGTGATATTTTTCATCAGCTCGCAAAGATCTGCGACATTGCCGTCACCATAGTTTGCGGCTTCGGTAGTCCTAGGGACCGCTTTGTAACGGTCGTCTGGCTTTTCCGTTGTTGTTGATGTAGGCGTGGTTTCAGGTTCGACCGCTTTCACAGGTCTTTTCAGAATGGCCGCCAAAATGGCAGACATGACCAGAGTTACAAGTAAAACAACTCCAAGATTTCTTTTCATATTTTTATCCTCGTTCCAAGATCACCCGCGGACGGAATAATTAAGTTGCTGATATCTACTATACAGGAAAACAGCTGGTAATGTTGCACTTGACCTTTGCAGATAATAATGCCCGCAGCAAACTGCTGCGGGCATGTTTTGTTTGGATTATTCAGTCATCATTTGACCTTGATCTTGAAGGTGACTTTCTTTTGAGTGCGAATGTGCGTATTGTCACCTGATGACTTAACCCAGATCGTGACCTTGTAAGTGCCCTTCTTAATCTTTTTCTTAACGGTCACTTTTCCGGTCGATTTGTTGATCGTGATCTTCTTATTGCCGGATACCTTTGAATAGCTGCGGGTACCAATGCCTCCGTCCGCAAAAGAAACTACTTTGAAGATAGAGAGATTCTGATTCTTTTTCTTGGCCTTCTTATACTTGACCTTGGCGGTCTTGCCTGAAGCGGATAAAGTATTCGCATCCTTGTAATACCATGGACCGCTCTTGGTCATAGCTACATAGTTGTCACCGGAATCGTATGCATACAACTCAAAATTGTAGTTACAAGACTCGGTTAAATCGTAATACTCAACCAACTGTTTTACAATCTCTCTGAGATTGTAAGGCTGGGTTGCGTTTTTTGCTAACCAATCTAACATATAATCCTGATTGTCTGCTATGACTCTGAGCTTATACCCTTTAGCCCACGATGCCCATGTTAGATTCAGATTATCACCAGAAAAGCTGCAATTAATGGTTTTGACAAAGCCATATGGCGTAGCAGGCGAATCGTACGTGTAATCCTTCATGCCGGTAGCGATCTCGGTGCCGTCTTCATCGATTGCCGTAATGACAACCCTGTAAAACCTGTGTTTGAATATTTTGTAATCTTGAATCAGATCATCGATTTTCGAATCCAGATAATAAGCAGTACCGGTTACATAATCCTTATAAAAATCATGACCCATACCGCCATCATTAATCTCGATATCGTAATGCTCGGCTCCTTTGACCGCTTTCCATTTCATCATGCCGCCCGAAAAATTCGGAGTTATCTTTCCGACCTTGATCTTCGTGGCACTTGTTTTGAAATTGTAGGTAAATTCAACTTCTTCTAGTGGGTTGTCATATTCCAGATACGCAACCAGATAAATTCTGTACTTATTCTTTTTCGATTTTCTGATCTTCCCTTCTTTAATGCTGCGGTTGATGAGTCTGTCCAGATTGATCTCTCTTTCATCATCCTCATCAAAATCTTGGTAGCCATAGTCATCCTCTTCAATGTCTTTAATGGGATGTTCATAGTCGGTAACATAGACCGTGTAAGATTCCGCATTTTCTACGGCGCTCCACGTCAGATTGTGGCCTAAGATCTCTGCATATGCAAATTCACTCTTGGCTCCCTGTTTGACTGTCTCATCGGGATTCTTAGCCTTAGGCTCTTTGGTATCACCCTTGTCTGTTTCTGCAGGTGCTTTGTCTGCTTCCGTTTCTTTGGGCTGACCGGCATCACTGTTTTCTGTTTCCGCAGGGGTCTTGTCGCCTTCTGTTTCTGCAGGTGCTTCAGTTGCCTTTGATTCTTCCTGTTCCTTTGTCTCATCAGGAACCTCGGTAGCTTCTGTTGCTTCAGTTTCCTTCGGCTTTTCAGTTTCTTCTTTAGCCGGTTCCTTCTTTGATTCAGGTTCAGCCTTTGAAGGTTCAGTAGGCTTTTCCGTTTCCTTCTGCTTCTCGGTCTCAGCTTCTGTCGTTGCCGCGGTAGTCTCGTTATCTGCTTCATCAGCCAATGTCGTCAGCCCGCTTAAAGGCATCAGGCTCACGGTCAATACCAATGACATGACAATAACGCTGAGTTTCTTCAGTGCTTTCATGATCGTTCCCCCTTAAGAATAAATATCAAAAATATTATACACCCCGACCCTAAAGTTTTCATTATCAGTCTGACTTAACAGCACACCGGAACGCTTGCGTTTTATTTGA